>JBFMFL010000333.1:0-7279 GCA_040752145.1 Gemmatimonadota bacterium | reverse complement strand
AGAGGGGGCCGGGGGGTGAGGGGCAGCCCCCTCGCACCGGAGCCTGCCTCCACGCTACGTCGTGCTCCCCTCCCCCTTAGCGGGGAGGGGTCGGGGGAGGGGGTCCGGCCGGCGCGTGCAGCTCCGGGATCATCGAGCGGTGGGCGGCGATCCCGGCCAGCACGCCGTCCGCTGAGGCGAGGGTCGCGTTGTGCATCGCGCGGATGGCGTCGCCGGCGGCGTACACGCCGGGGACCGTCGTCTCCTTGAGCTCGCTGGTGCGGACGATCGGGCCGTTCATCCCCTCGTCGAAGGCGCAGCCGAGCTGCTCGGCCAGGGGGCTCGCCATGCGGGTGCGCGAGGCGGTGAACAGCGCGTCCAGCGGCACGGTCTCGCCGTCGGCCAGGCGCACGCCCTCCAGGCGCGGCGTCGGGCCGAGGAGTGCCTGCACCGGCCGCTCCTCCACGCGCACGCCGCGGGCGTCCAGCGCGGCGCGCTGCTCCGCGTCCGGCGTGAAGGCGCCGTTGGTGAACAGCGTCACCCGAGCGCTCCAGTCCGGGACGAGCAGCGCCTGGTGCATGCTCATGGGGCTCGTCGCCAGCACGCCCAGGCGGCCGTCCGCCACCTCGTAGCCGTGGCAGTACGGACAGTGCAGCACGGTGACGCCCCAGCGCTCCCGCAGCCCCTCCACCTCCGGCAGCTCGTCGGTCACGCCGGTCGCCAGCACCAGGCGGGCGGCGCGGAGCACTTCCCCGGAAGCGAGCGCCACCTCGAAGCCGTCCTCCGCCCGCCGGGCCTGCTCCGCCTCCCCCGCGACGAACTCGGCGGTGGGGTAGGCGAGCACCTGGGCCCGGGCGTCCTCGACGATCGCGCCCGGGGCCCGGCCGTCCTGCCCCAGGAACCCGTGCGACGCGTGCGCGAAGCGGTTGCGCGGCCGTCCCGCGTCGATCACCAGCACCCGGCGGCGCGCGCGGGCCAGCTGCATTGCGGCGGAGAGACCCGCAAAGCTCCCACCCACCACGATCGCGTCATGCGTCATCGGATTTCCCTCCGTCTCGCGTGCTCCCCCGCGCCGGCAGCGCCCGGACGGACGCCGACCGGGCGGCGAGGGTGGTGCGGTCCAGCAGCGCCTTGGCGTCGGCAGGAAGGACGACGGAGAGGCGGCTGCTGCCTTTCATGTAACTTTATTTATTACGAGAGAGGGCGCGAGTCAAGTGTGTCGGCCTGGAGCGGGGCCGACGGGCGGCTCCGCCCGTCAGCTCCCGCCCGCCAGGAAGCGCTCCAGCTCCGGGAAGAACGCCTCCGGCCGCTCCGCGTGCGGAAAGGCGCCCGCGCCGGGGATCTCCAGCAGCCGCGCCCCGGGGATGCTCGCCGCCCAGTCGCGCGCGGCCTCCGGCGGGGCGGGGTCGTCCGCGCCCCGCACCACCAGCGTGCGGGCACGCACGTCGGCCAGCATCGGCTGCCACCTCCAGGTGCGCAGCAGACCCCAGGCCCGCTCCGCCGTGGCCGGGTAGCGCCGCAGCGCGTCGGCGGGCACGTCGCACGGCCGGGCCCGGATGCGCCCCGCCGCCCGCGGCGTGGCCGCCCCGGCCGCCCAGCGGATCCGGAACAGCTCCCTGCAGCTCCCCCGCACGTCCTCCCCCGTCCGCAGCGCGACCGCGAGCGAGTCCGTCCGTCCGGCGCGCGCGCCCAGCCGCTCGCGCAGGCGCGCCTCCGCCTGCGCGGCGTAGGGCTCCTTCGAGGGCGGGATCGGGCTCAGCAGCACCAGGCGGTCCACCCGGGCGGGCCTCTCGGCGGCGTACAGCGCGGCCAGCCCCGCGCCCCACCCGTGGCCCAGCAGCGTCATCCGCTCCATCCCGAAGTGCTTCCGCAGCGCCTCCAGGTGACGGGCCTGCTCGGTGTTGAGCAGCGGGTCGCGCGTCCAGCCGCCGGTCCGCCGCGCCGCCGCCGAGTCGGACCTGCCGCCGCCGCGCTGGTCGTAGAAGAGCAGCACGTGCCGCCGGGCGAGCGGCGCCAGGTCCGGAGCGAGGGCGCCCATGTGCAGCGCCGGGCCGTCGTGGAGCACGACGACCGTGTCCGGGCCCCTTCCCACGAAGCGGTAGAAGATCCTGCCGCCGTCCTCCGTGGGGACGTAGCCTTCGGGCCCGCGCGGCGAGCCCCTGCCGAGCAGGGCGCAGCCGGGGAGGAGCAGGGCCAGGAGGAGGAGGGCTGTGCGCATCGGGCGTGGGACCGGTCAGGCGGGGGCGCCGGGCGCCTTGCCGCGGCGGTCCCGCAGCGCGCGGATCCCCATCACCAGGAGCGTGACCGCCGTGAGCGGCAGCACGAACAGCGTCATGACGCTGCTGTAGGCCGGCAGCGCGTCGTGCTCCGTCGCCGCCAGCACCAGGTATGCCGCGTAGGCCGCGTAGTACGCCAGGAAGAAGAGCCCGATCGGGCGCGAGATCACCTGCCGGGCGAAGACGGGGAGGCACGCCACCGCCACGGCGATCATCACCGGGATGTCGAAGCGCAGCGCCGCCGGGTCCACCGCGATCCCGCCCGGCGCGACCAGCGAGGAAAGGCCCAGCACCGCCAGCAGGTTGAACAGGTTGCTCCCCACCACGTTCCCCACGGCGATGTCGCGCTCCCCGCGCATGCTCGCCAGCACCGAGGTGGCCACCTCCGGGAGCGAAGTCCCCGCGGCCACGATGGTCAGGCCGATCACCAGCTCGCTCACCCCCAGCGCCGTGGCGATCTCCACCGCCCCGCCCACCAGCCAGCGCGAGCCCAGCACCAGCATCACCAGCCCGCCCAGGATGAACGCCAGGTCGCGCAGCCACGACGCCGCGCCGGCCGCCTTCTCGCCGAACTCCTGCTCGTACTCGGCGCGCACCGCCGCCGTCTCCCGCCGGCTCTGCCGCACCAGGAACACCGTGTACGCCACCACCCCGGCGAAGAGCAGCACCCCGTCCAGGCGCCCCAGCGCGCCGTCCTGCGCCAGCAGGAGGAGCGCGAACGACGCCGCGATCACCAGGGGGACGTCCAGCCGCACCAGCTGCTGCGCCACCACCAGCGGCGTCACGGCCGCCGCCAGCCCCAGGATGAACAGCACGTTGAAGATGTTGCTCCCCACCACGTTGCCCACCGCCAGCGAGGTCTCGCCCGAGAACGCCGACTGCACGCTCACCGCCAGCTCCGGCGAGCTGGTGCCGAACGCCACCACCGTCAGGCCGATCACCAGCGGCGAGATCCCCAGCGCGGCCGCCAGGCGCGAGGCGCCCCGCACCAGGATCTCCGCCCCGGCCACCAGGATCACGATGCCGAGGACGAACAGGACCATCGTCAGCGGGGTCATAGCGGCTCCGGTCGGAGGAGGTACGATCGGCGGGCGGAGGCGCGGACGGCGCCCGCGTCCGGCCCGCGCATGAAGAAACGCGCTCCCCGCTCCCGGGGCAAGCACGGGCTCCGCGTCAGGACGCTCCCTTCCCCCAGACCCGCCACGACACCACGGGGTGGTGCCCCTCGCGGAGGGCGATCTCCCGCGACAGCAGCGTCATCCGCTCCACCGTCCGGCTGTTGGCGAGCACCCCGGCGTCCAGGAACCGGAAGGGGAGGGGGCGCAGGAGCTCGATCACCGCGCGGCGCGCGTCCGCGTCGTCGCCGGTCACGAGCACGTCACTGGGGAAGGGCTCCCGGTCCGGCACCTCGAACACCTTCCAGTAGGTGTTCTTGAAGGCGCCCACCACCCGCGCCTCCGGCACCGCGCGCTGCACCTCCTCCGCGGACGACGTGTCGAACGGGGTGGTGAACGCCTCGAAGGTGTCGTCGAACGGGTTGCTGATGTCCATCACGATCTTGCCGGCGAGCGCCGGCCGCACACTCTCCAGCCAGGGGAGCAGGTCGCGGAACCAGAGCGTGGGGACGACCAGGTCGGCCGCGGCGAGCGCGTCCTCCTGCGTCGCCGGCTGCGCCCGGATCCCCTCCCCGCGGATCCGCTCCGCCAGCCGCCCTGCGTCGCGCGACACCCAGAGCGGAGGGGCGACGTGCTCGCCGATGCTCCGTGCCAGCGCGGTGCCCATCCTCCCCGTGCCGATGACCGCGATCTCCATGGCCTTCCTTTCCCCGTTGCGTGGTCCGGTTTCCGCCGCCGGGATCCCACTCTCCCGCGGCGGGAGCGAGGCGGAAATGTAGCGCGTTCCCGCTCCGGCCGCGGAGCCCCGACGATCCGCCGGTGACTTTCCGACGGAGCGGTGCCCGTGGACGCGTCAGCCGCGCCGAAACGGTCCGGGCCAGAGGTGGCGGAAACGCCTCCGGGAAGCTAGCTTTACCCGGTTTTGCAGGCCCCTCGTTTTCGGCACGTTCCCGCCGCGCCGGGGTACAACACCCGGTTGCATCCGCGTTCCCGCGGACGCCCTGAGTTTCGATCCAAGACGACAAAATGGCCGACGAGATCACGACCGAGCCGCTCGAGCAGCCCTCCCACTCCAAGATCCTGCCGCGCCTGATCGAAGACGAGATGCGCGAGTCGTTCATCGACTATTCGATGAGCGTGATCGTGCAGCGGGCGCTGCCGGACGTGCGCGACGGGCTGAAGCCGGTGCACCGGCGCATCCTGTTCGCCATGCACGAGGCGGGGCTCTCGCCGAACCGGCCCTACAAGAAGAGCGCGACCGTGGTGGGCGACGTGCTGGGCAAGTACCACCCGCACGGCGACGCCAGCGTGTACGACGCGCTCGTGCGCATGGTGCAGGACTTCTCCCTGCGCTACCCGCTGGTGGACGGGCAGGGCAACTTCGGCTCGGTGGACGGCGACCCGGCGGCGGCCTACCGCTACACCGAGGCCAAGCTGGCGCCCATCGCCACCGAGATGCTGGCCGACATCGACAAGGAAACCGTCGATTTCGCGCCCAACTTCGACGACCGCCTGGAGGAGCCCAAGGTGCTCCCGGCGCGCATCCCCAACCTGCTGGTCAACGGCAGCTCCGGGATCGCCGTCGGCATGGCCACCAACATCCCGCCGCACAACCTGCGCGAGGTCGCCGACGCCTGCGTCCACCTCATCGAGAACCCGGACGCCGGGATCGACGAGCTGCACGGCTTCGTCAAGGGGCCGGACTTCCCCACGGGCGGGCTCATCTACGGGCGCGACGGCATCCGCGAGGCGTACGAGACCGGCCGCGGGCGCGTGCTGATGCGCGCGCGCGCCGAGATCGAGGAGCGCGAGGGCGGCAAGGGCGAGCGCATCGTCATCCGCGAGATCCCCTTCCAGGTCAACAAGGCGCGCCTGATCGAGCAGATCGCCGAGCTGGCCCGCGACAAGAAGATCGAGGGGATCGCCGACCTGCGCGACGAGTCCGACCGCGACGGCATGCGCATCGTGGTGGACCTGAAGCGCGACGCCATCCCCCACATCGTGCTCAACCTGCTGTACAAGCACACGCAGATGCAGAGCACCTTCGGGGTGATCATGCTGGCCCTGGTGGGCGGCGTCCCGAAGATCCTCAACCTGCGCGAGATGCTCCACCACTACGTGGAGCACCGGCACGAGGTGCTGGTCCGGCGCACCCGGTACGAGCTTGCCAAGGCGCTGGAGCGGGAGCACATCCTGGAGGGCCTCAAGATCGCCGTCGACAACATCGACGAGGTCATCCGGATCATCCGCGGCTCCGACACCACCGCCGAGGCCGGCGAGAGCCTGCGCGAGCGCTTCGGCCTGTCCGAGCGGCAGACCGACGCCATCCTCAACATGCGCCTGGCCCGGCTCACCGGCCTGGAGATCGAGCAGCTGGAGGCGGAGCTGGCGGAGATCCGCGCCACCATCGCCGACCTGCGCGACATCCTGGACAACCGCGAGCGGCGGCTCCTGATCATCAAGGAGGACCTGCGCGAGGTCGCCGACAAGTACGGCGACGAGCGGCGCACCGACATCATGGGCGCCACGGGCTCCTTCTCCATCGAGGACCTGATCGCCGACGAGGAGATGGTCATCACCGTCTCCCACACCGGCTACATCAAGCGCGTCCCGGTGGACACCTACCGCGCCCAGGCGCGCGGCGGGCGCGGCATCAGCGGCATGCAGACCAAGGAAGAGGACTGGGTCGAGCAGATCTTTCTTGCCAGCACGCACGACTACGTGATGTTCTTCACGCAGAACGGGCAGTGCTACTGGCTCAAGGTGCACGAGATCCCGCAGGGCTCGCGCGGCAGCCGCGGCAAGCCCATCGTCAACCTGGTCAACATCCGCCCCGGCGAGAAGATCGCCTCGCTGGTGCCGGTGCGCGAGTTCTCGCACGACCGCTCGCTGATCTTCGCCACCCGCCGCGGCGTGGTGAAGAAGACCGCCCTCTCCGCCTACGGCAACCCGCGCGTGGTGGGGATCAACGCCATCAACGTCGAGGACGGCGACGAGCTGATCTCGGTGCAGCTCACCGACGGCGCCTGCGACGTGGTGCTCGCCACGCGGCAGGGGATGGCGATCCGCTTCCGCGAGGACGACGTCCGCGAGATGGGGCGCGCCACCACCGGCGTGCGCGGCATCTCGCTGGAGGAGGGCGACGAGGTGATCGGGATGGTGGTGATGAAGGAGGGGAACACCCTCCTGGTGGTCACCGAGAAGGGGATGGGCAAGCGCACCGGGATCGAGGCCTACCGGCTCCAGCGGCGCGGCGGCAAGGGCGTCATCAACGTCCGCACCACCGACAAGACCGGCCGCGTGGTGGCGATCAAGGAGGTGGTCCCCGGCGACGAGCTGATGGTCATCACCCGCGAGGGGATCGTCAACCGCCAGTCGGTGGACGGCATCCGCGTCATCGGCCGGAACACCCAGGGCGTGCGGCTCATCAACCTCACCGGCAAGGACGTGGTGATGGACGTGGCCCGGGTGGTCAACGAGGAGCGCGCCGTGGACGGCAACGGCGCATCTTCCCCCGCGGCCGTGGTGCCGATCCCCGTGGACGGCGACGGCGGCCCCCTGGAGCCCGGCGACGACGAGTTCGGCGGCGGCCTGGACGAGCTGCTCGCCCGCGCCGAGGAGGACATGGACTCGGACGACGCGCCGGTGGAGGGCGAGGAGCTGTAAGCTTCCTCGCCAGCTTCAAAAGCGGAGGGCGGGTGGACGACGGGTCCATCCGCCCTCGTGCTTTCGTGGTGGGGCCGCTCCGGAGCCCGGCGATACTGCTGCCGGTCTCCTGCGCGGGTCGCGGAGCCAGCCGAAACTGCCCGGCTGTCTCCGCTCCGGCTCCGGGAACCTCGCGCAAACCCCCGCGCGAGTTTCCCTCCGCAGAAGAATCGGGGGGTACTACGGAACCGCGAAAAGCGCCCC
>JBFMFL010000332.1:0-7293 GCA_040752145.1 Gemmatimonadota bacterium | reverse complement strand
TGTCGGTGGTGGTGCCGCCCGTGGCGCCCATCCCCACGGTGTCCGTCATCGCGCCGGCCTCGCCGCCCGCGCCCTCCTCGCCGCCGCCGCAGGCCGCCGCGCCCAGCACCGCCACCAGGGCCGCCACGGAAAGGATCTTTCGCTCGAACATGTGCCGCGTCTCCGGTCTCGAGGGTGTGTGCCGCGGTCGGTCCGCGGCCGCCGGGGATGCCCCGCTTCGCGCCACCCGCCGCGTGCGAAGACGCGGCCCCGGCCGTACTCCCGGTGCGCGAGGGAACATATGAAGTTGGGCCCCGACGCTGGCGCACAAGCAACGAGAGTGCCAGCACATCCGGAGGGTAGCAGATGGATGATCCGTGAATTCTGCTTCCTCCGGCGGGAGGTCCGCTACGGGCGCGGCGCACGGGGCGGGTTCGAATCCTGCTGCGCCGTCCGCGAGGTGCCGTGCCGCGGCGTGCCCCGGCCTTCCACCCGGGACGGGCGATGAGCGATCGTGAGGGGTCGGCGGAGGGCGAGCGGGAGCCCGTCCGCGTGGGGCTGATCGGCTACGGGCTGGGCGGCGCGGCGTTCCACGCGCCGCTCATCGCCGCCGATCCCGGCATGCGCCTGGCCGCCGTGGTCCCCGCCAGCCCGGAGCGCTCCGCGGCCGCGCGCCGCGACCACCCGGAGGCCCCAGTGCTCCCCTCCGCCGACGCGCTGTGGGAGCGCGCCGGGGAGCTGGACCTGGCGGTGGTCGCCACGCCCAACCGGACGCACGTGCCGCTGGCGCTCGCCGCGCTGCGGGCCGGGCTCGCCGTGGTGGTGGACAAGCCCTTCGCGGCCACGGCGGCGGACGCCCTGCGCGTGGTGGAGGCGGCGCGGGAGCGCGGCAGGCTGCTCACCGTCTACCAGAACCGCCGCTGGGACGGCGACTTCCTGACCGTGGCCGAGCTGGTGCGGGCGGGACGGCTGGGGCCGGTGGCGCGCTTCGAGTCGCGCTTCGAGCGCTGGCGCCCCGTGCCCAGGAGGGGGTGGCGGGAGAGCGCCGCGCCGGAGGAGGCCGGCGGGGTCCTGTACGACCTGGGGAGCCACCTGGTGGACCAGGCGCTCGTGCTGTTCGGCCCGGTGGCGCGGGTGTACGCCGAGCTGGACCGGCGCCGCCCGGGCGTGGAGGTGGACGACGACGCCTTCCTGGCGCTGACGCACCGCTCCGGCGTGCGCTCGCACCTGTGGATGAGCGCGGCGGCGCCGCAGGGCGGCCCGCGCTTCCGCGTGCTCGGCGGCAGCGCCGCGTACGTCAAGCACGGGACGGACCCGCAGGAAGAGCGGCTGCGCGCGGGCGCGTCGCCGCGGGAGCCCGGCTGGGGCGCGGAGCCCCGGGAGCACTGGGGCGTGCTGGGGGCGGGGGACGAGCTGGAGCCGGTGCCGACGCGGCCCGGCGCCTACCCGGAGTTCTACGCGGGAGTGAGGCGCGCGCTCCGGGAGGGCGGTCCGCCGCCCGTGGACCCGCTGGACTCCGTGGCCGGCCTGCGGGTCATCGAGGCCGCGCGCGCCTCGGCGGAGCAGGGGAGGACCGTGGAGCTGGAATAGTGGGGCGCCGAGCACGTCGGCGCGATGCGGCAGGGACGGTGTCGGCCCGAAGGCCAGGGTGCGCAACTACGTCAACCACGCGCCGAACGGGAGTTCATTCCCGAGTGGCAGGATCAGCAGAACCTCGCGCTGCAGGCGGCGCAGGCACGTGAACAGCTGGTTCCCGATGCAAAGTACATCTACGGTAACTACTCAGCCTGAGCATAGTTGATGCAGCGGGTCTCGGGAGCAAGGCCCTGGTCGGCAGCGGAGGCTGCATGTTGACACGCGACGAGATACTGGCCGTCTACGCGGCGGGACCCGAGGCGGTCGTTGTCCTGGTTGAGCAGCTCCAGCAGGCCGTGGCAGCGCTGACGGTGCGCGTCGAAGCGTTGGAGCAGCGGCTGAACAAAGACAGCCACAACAGCCACAAGCCCCCTTCGAGTGACGGCCTTTCTCGGGGCAAGAAGCCCCAGAGCCTGCGCGGCAAGAGCGGCAAGAAGTCTGGAGGACAGCCGGGGCATCCGGGCCAGACCCTGCGCCCCAGGGAGAAGCCCGACAAGTTTCAGCTGCATGCTCCGCCTGCTTGTGCCCACTGCGGCAGTTCGCTGGAGGCAGTAGCCCCCTGCGCCACGGAGCGCCGGCAGGTGTTCGATCTGCCGAAGCTGGCGCTGTGGGTCACGGAGCACCAGGCGCAGACGAAGCGCTGCCCGCACTGCCGGCAGTGCACCCGAGCCGCCTTTCCGACCGGGGTGAGCCAGGCGGCACAGTATGGTCCCGGGATCCTGGGGCTGGCGGTGTACCTGCAAATCTATCAACTGCTCCCCTACGCACGCAGCGCCGAGTTGCTGCGCGATCTCTTCGGCCACGCCCCTGCGCAAGGCACCCTGGCGGCGGCACTGGAGCACGCCTACGCCGGATTGGCTCCTGTGGAGCAGGCCATCCGAGCGGCGATCCGGGACTCGGGCGTGGTGCACTCGACGAGACCGGCATTCGAGTGCAGAGCCGTCTGCACTGGCTGCACACGGCCAGCACCGAGACGCTGACCCTCTATGCAGCGCACCCCAAGCGGGGTCGGCAGGCGATCGATGCAGGGGGCATCCTGCCGCAGATGACCGGCACGCGGGTGCACGACGCGTATGCCTCCTACCTCAGCTATGAGGGCACCTATGCCCTCTGTAACGCCCACCTGCTGCGGGATCTGATCGGCCTGGGGGAGTGCAGCCCTCAGCCGTGGATCCAAGGAATGCTCGCCCTCCTGCGAGAGAGCAAGCAGCAGGTCGAGCGCGCCAGAGAGGCGGGAGATTTCGCCCTGAACGCGGTGCAACTCGCCAAACTGGAGACCTGCTACGACACGCTGCTGGCTCAAGGACATGCGGCCAATCCGGTGCTCCCGCCCGCCGCCCCAACGGGGCGCAGAAAACGAACCCCTGCGCAGAACCTGCTGGATCGTTTGGACCGGCATCGAGGCGCGGTGCTGGCCTTCGTGTACAACTTCGCCGTGCCCTTCGACAACAACCTGGCCGAGCGAGACCTGCGCATGGCTAAGGTCCAGCAGAAGATCTCTGGAGGATTCCGCAGCGACCAGGGCGCAGCGTTTTTCTGTCGCATCCGCGGCTACATCTCCACGCTCCGCAAGCAGAAATCCCATGTCCTCTCTGCCTTGCGTAGCCTCTTCGCTGATCACCCCTTCATGCCTCAGCTCCAGGCTGAGTAGTTACCATCTACGTTCGAACAGTAGGGCCAGGATGACGACGACCTTCCGATCCGCTCTCCGTTCCGCATTCGCGGTCCTCTTCCTGCTCGGGGTGTTCGGGCTCCAGGGCTGCGACGGCATCATCGGCTACGTGACCGCGACCTACACGGGCCCAAAACCCGCCAGCGACCCGCTGCAAGGCGAGATCGTGATCATCCGGACCGTCTATACACGCTCCGACGGGCGCATCTATGCCATCCACGCGGATAGAGTTCGATTCGTCGATGCGAAGAAGCCGCACGACATCAACCGCGTCGTGGACGTGAGGCCGGCGGACGCCGAGGCGGCACTCAAGGCGCTGCAGCCGAAGGTCGGCGACCGCGTGCGGATCTCGACGCGGTTCTCGGGCATCGGAGAGGCGAGCGGCCTCGAGGACAAGGTCCCGGACTGGCCCTACGGCCGGTACATCGACTATCCCATCGGTGTCCATCTCCTCACGGCGGTCGAGCGGGTAGCCCCGTAACCGCACCGGCCGGGTCCGCCATACGCGGCAGCGCGCCCCGGGTATGCCCGGCGCGCGCTGCCGTTTGGGGGCGCGAGGTAGATGGTGCGCGCCGCAGCTCAGTGCCGTTCCGACCCGACTCTACTCCGCGCGCAGGGCAGACGCCGGATCGACACGGGCGGCGCGCCGGGCCGGGAGCCAGCTCGCCAGCAGCGTGACGCCCGCGAGTACCGCGACGACTCCGCCGAACACCGCCGCGTCGGTCGCGCTCACCCCGAAGAGCAGGCCGGCGAGCAGCCGCGAAAGCCCCGCCGCGCCCGCCACCCCCAGCGCCATCCCCGCCATCGCGGGAACCAGCCCCTGCGCCACCACCAGCCGCACCACCCGGTCCCGCTCCGCGCCCAGCGCCATGCGGATCCCGATCTCGCGCGTCCGCTGCGCCACCGAGTAGCTCAGCACCCCGTGGACGCCCACGGTCGCCAGCACCAGCGCCAGCGCCGCGAACAGCCCGGTGAGCAGCGTGGTGAACCGCTCCTGGCCGACGGACCGCGCGAAGGTGCGCTCCAGCGGCTCCACCCCGAACACGGCGAGCCCGGGATCCAGCTCGCGGACCGCCGCCCGCACCGGGTTCGCCAGCGCCATGGGGTCGCCGCGGACGCGGAGCAGCACGCTGCCCCCGTGCGAGGGGGCCTGCGCCAGCGGCAGGTAGAGCGCCGGGGGAGCCGACTCGCGCGCGCCGTGGAACCTCTCGTTCTCCACCACCCCCACCACGGTCCGGTCCGCGCCCCACAGCGACACCCGCTGCCCGACGGGGTCCTGCCGGGGGAAGAAGCGGCGCACCGCGGCCTCGTTGACCACCGCCACGGGGGGCGCGTCCGTGCCGTCCCCCGCGCCGGGGAGCCGCCCGCGCAGCAGCGCGACGCCCAGTGTGCCGAAGTACCCCGGCGCCACCTGCCGCACCGGGATCTCCGGCCAGTCCGCCGCCTCCGCCTCGCGCCCCACCACCGCCCACGAGTTGGTGTAGCCGGCGCTGAGCGGGTGGACCCCCGCGAGCGCCGCCGACTCCACCCCGGGGAGCGAGCGGACGCGCTCCAGCAGCCCGTCGTTGAAGCGGTGCACCTCGCGCCAGTCCGGCCAGCGGGCGAAGTCGCGGGGGTAGCGATCCTCCGGGAGCTGGTACTCGGCCTTGAGCACCGACGCGGCCGCGAAGCCGGTGTCCACCCGCAGCAGCCGCCAGAAGCTCTTCACCAGCAGTCCCGCGCCCACCAGCAGCATCACCGCCATGGCCACCTCGGCGGCCACCAGGCACGAGCGCAGGCGGGCCCGCCCCCGGCCCGCGGTGCCGCCGCGCCCCGCCTCGCCGCGGAGCGACTGCTGCAGGTCGGCGCGGCGGGCCTGCGCCAGCGGGAGCATGCCGAACGCGACGCCCACCGCCAGCGCCACCAGCAGCGCCACCACCAGCGTGCGGGCGTCGATGCTCACCTCCCCCAGCCGCGCCACGTCCGGCGGCGCCAGCCCCTTGAGCGCGCGCAGCCCGGCGTGGGCGAGCAGCACGCCCGCGCCGGCGCCCAGCAGGGTGAGGACGAGACTCTCCACCAGGAACAGTCGGGCCAGGCGGCGCCGCCCGGCGCCCAGTGCGCTCCGCACGGCGACCTCCCGGGCGCGCACGGCGCCGCGCGCCAGCAGCAGGTTGGCGACGTTGGCGCAGGCGATCAGCAGCACCAGCCCCACCACGCCCAGCAGCACCAGCAGCGGCGGCCGCACCGGCCCGAACACCACCTCGCGCAGCGGCTCCACGTGGACGCCGCGCCCCGCGTTCACGGGATGGGCCGCCTCCAGCCGCGCCGCGACCTCCGCCATCTCCTGCTGCGCCGTCTCCGGGGTGGCGCCGTCCGCCAGCCGCCCCAGCACGAAGGCCGGGTGGCTGGCGCGGTCCTCCGCGGCGCCGCGCGGCTGCAGCGGGAGCCACACGTCCACCTCCACCCGATCGCCGCGGTCCGCGAACCCGCCGCCGTACGCCGCCGCCGAGAGCACCTGGAGCACGCCGAAGTCGGTCCCGGCGGGGAGCACGCCCACCACGGTGTGCGGCTGCCCGTTCAGCCGGATGGCGCGGCCCA
This sequence comes from Gemmatimonadota bacterium, assembly GCA_040752145.1. Classification (GTDB taxonomy): domain Bacteria; phylum Gemmatimonadota; class Gemmatimonadetes; order Longimicrobiales; family Longimicrobiaceae; genus JAFAYN01. The sequence goes on along the minus strand of JBFMFL010000332.1, from coordinate 1,430 downwards.
GCACGCCGGGGTCGCGCCCGAACTGCCGCTCCCACAGGCGCTCGCCCAGCATCGCCACCGCGGGGCCGCCCGGCAGGTCCTCCCGCTCCGTGAAGCCGCGGCCCAGCAGGGGGCGCACGCCCACCGTGCGCAGGAAGCCGTGGCTGACGGCCAGCGCCGCCAGCCGGGACGGGTCGCCCGAGTCGGGGAGGTGGTTGGCCTCCAGCGGGATGAGGGCGGACAGGTCGCGGACGCGCGTGCCCTGCTCGCGGAAGTCCAGGAAGTCGGGGACGGAGGCGGGCTCCCGGGTGGTGCCGCTGTTGCGGTCCGTCTCCCAGAGCACCACCAGCCGGTCGGCGTCGCGGAAGGGCAGGGGCCGCAGCAGCACGCCGTTCACCACGCTGAAGATGGCCGCGTTCGCGCCGATCCCCAGCGCCAGCGTCAGCACGGCCACCCCGGTGAAGGCCGGGCTCCTGCCCAGCGCGCGCAGGGCGTAGCGCAGGTCCTGGCGCACCCCCTCCGCCCACTCGCGCAGGCGCAGCCGGCCCTCCCGCCGCCGCGCGGCCCCGCGCAGCGCGCGCCGCGCCTCCTCCGGCGGCCCGAACCGCCGGCGCGCCTCCTCCCGCGCCTCCGCGGGGGCGAGCCCCTCGCGCTCCAGCTGCTCCGCGCGCAGCTCCAGGTGCAGGCGGATCTCCTCCTCCAGCTCCGCCTCCCGCAGGTCGCGGCCCCGCGGGGGGAGCCGCAGCAGCCGCCGCACGCCCGGACGGATCACGGGGTCTCCGCCCGCGCCGGGTCCGGCGCGGCCGTGAGGATCCCGGCGACCGTCTCCGCGTAGCGGAGGAACTGCGCGGTCCCCGCCTGCAGGTGCTCGGTCCCGGCGCGGGTGATCCGGTAGTAGCGCGCCCGGCGCCGGTTCTCCGTCACCCCCCACTCCGCCGCGATCAGGCCGCGCTCCTCCATGCGGTAGAGCGCCTGGTACAGGGCGGAGTCGTTGATGTCCAGCGTGCGGCCGGAGCGCTCCTCCAGCCAGGTGGTGATCTCGAAGCCGTGCATGGGCGTCCAGCTCAGCGCCTTGAGCACCAGCACGTCCAGCGTCCCCTTCACCAGCGCGAGCTCGGGCATGTTCTCTCCAGAGTCTGTGTGCAGAGTCTGGAAGGAGTAATGCGGGCCGGTGCGTCGCCCGTCAAGGCTTTCGTGCGCGGCTGGTGCGGGAACGGCTTCGGACGGCGGGTTCGGGCGTGCCCCCGGCTGCGCCGGGGTCGGGCTGCGGCTCCGTAGCAGACGATACGACCGTCTGCAACGGAGTCGAGCCCCGGCGGAAACTGCCCCGCCGGGTCTCGTCCCTTCGGGCCGGCATTCCTCACGCGGGGCTGGCGCTGGCGTCCGCGGGATCGGGCCCCCTCACCCCCCGGCCCCCTCTCCCCCGCAAGCGGGGGAAAGGGGGAGCACGA
>JBFMFL010000331.1:0-7299 GCA_040752145.1 Gemmatimonadota bacterium | reverse complement strand
AACGGCAGGCATGGCAAGCGGTTCTCCCCTCCCCTGCTTGCGGGGGAGGGGTCGGGGGAGGGGGCCTGCCACGGCGCGCCGAAGCCTGCTGCCACGAGCCGTTGCAGTTCCGTTGTATCCACGTGATCCTTGACGGAGGGAGACTCGCCGGCAGTTCGGCGAGGCTCACTCCGGCGGAGGGAAACCCGCCGGCAGTTTGGCGGGGTTCCCGGAGCCCGCGGAGGAGACCGGACAGCAGTACCGTCCGGGCTCCGGAGCGGCCCGCCGAACCCGCCGCAGCACCCCGAAACCATTCCGCAACAGATCCGTTCAAACCATATCGACGCACCCGGTGTCCTTGTCGCCGGGAGCAGCGCGCAGGATCCCCCGACCGCCCGTGAGACCATAGACACCGCCGCCCCTCCGGCCCCGCCGACCGAGAGAGTGAGCCCCGGCCTCCGCATCGTCCAGGACACCCCGGATCCGCAGGCGTTCGAGCGGATGTACCGGGACAACTCCGGCCGGGTCTACGCCCTGTGCCTGCGCATGACCGGCGACGCCTCGCGCGCCGGCGAGCTCACGCAGGACGTGTTCGTGCGCGCCTGGAAGAAGCTGGACTCGTTCCGCGGCGAGGGCGAGGCGGCGGGGTGGCTGCGGCGCATCACCGTGAACCTGGTGCTCAACGCCGTGCGCTCGGACCGGCGGCGCCGGGCGCGGGTGGAGACGGTGGAGTCACCGGAGAAGCTGGAGCGTCCCGGGCGCGCGGCCAGCCCGGAGACGCGGATCGCGCTGGAGCGGGCCATCGCCGCGCTCCCCGAGGGCGCCAGGACGGTGTTCGTCCTGCACGACGTGGAAGGGTACAAGCACGAGGAGATCGCGCGGATGACCGGGACCGCGGTGGGAACCACCAAGGCGCAGCTGCACCGGGCCCGCAGGCTCCTGCGCGAGGCGATCGGGAGATGACGACGAGCATGACCATGCAGCACCCGACGGAAGCGCGGCTCAACGACCTGGTGGACGGGCTCCTCCCCGCCACCGAGGCCGCGGCCATGGAGGCGCACCTGGCCGGCTGCGCGGCGTGCCGCGCGGAGGTGGAGGGGCTGCGCGCCCTGCTCCGCGAGGTGGCCGCGCTCCCCCGCGACCTGGCCCCGCCGGCGGAGGTGTGGGAGGCGCTGCGGGAGGAGACCACGGCCCGGCCCGCGCGCGCCGCCTGGACGGTGCGGATGACCCGCCCCGAGCTGGCCGCGGCGGCCGTGCTGCTGGTGGCACTCTCCTCCGGGATCACGGCGGCGCTGGTGCGCGGCGGGGGCGGCGCGGCCGGGGCCCCGGTCGCGGCGGAGATGCCGGCGGTCGCGGCGGCGCCGCCGGCCTCGTGGGTGGAGTTCCGGCAGGCCGAGACGGAGTACCTGCGCACGGCGGACGACCTGGAGGCGGCGCTGGACGCCAGCCGCGACGTGCTGGCGCCGGAGACGGTGAAGGTGGTGGAGGACAACCTGCGCATCATCGACGGGGCGATCCGCGACGCCCGCGAGGCGCTGGCCCGCGACCCGGCCAACGCGGAGCTTTCCAGCGCGCTGGCCGCCACCTACCGCGACAAGATCGACGTGCTGGAGCGCACCCTGCGCCTGTCGGCACAAACCTGAAGCGACCCCGATGAGAGCGATCGCAGTGTGCGCCCTGGCCCTGCTGCTGGGCGGCGGGACGGAGGCGGCGGCCCAGACCCGGGCGGAAGCCCCGCGCAGCGGCACGGTGTCCGTCCGCGCCGACGACGGCCGGGTGCGGGTGATGGGGTGGAGCCGCGCCGAGGTCTCGGCCACGTCGAACGACCACGGGGACGGCGAGGGCGAGCCGGTGCGCGTGGTCCGGCAGCGCGGCGTCACGGCGGTGCGCGCCCGCGGCCCGGGCGACCTGGTGGTGCGCGTGCCCGAGGGGAGCCGCGTGGTCGTCAAGACCCGCAGCGGCGACATCACGGTGCAGGGCGTCACCGGCGCGCTGGACCTGGAGTCCACCAGCGGCAGGTTCCACGTGGCCGGCACGCCGCGCATGGTCACGGTGGAGGGGCTCAGCGGCGACGTGGACGTGACCGGCACCACCGAGACGCTGCGCGTGAAGACGGTGAGCGGCAGCGTGCGCGTCCCCCGGGCGCAGGGCTTCGTGGAGGCCGCCAGCATCAGCGGCGACGTGCAGGTGACCGGCCGGGGGCTGCGGCGCGCCACCCTGCGCAGCACCTCGGGGCGGGCGGTGTACGCCGGGAGCGTGCCGCGCGACGGCTCGCTGCACCTGGAGAGCACCAGCGGCATCGTGGAGCTGCGCGTGCCGGCGGGGATCGCGGCGGACTGGGACCTGAGCAGCCTGGGCGGCGGCCAGATCGAGAGCGCCCTGGGCCCGCGCCCCGCACGCCAGTACGGGTCGCCCGGGGTGTCCACGCTGCGCTTCTCCACCGGCCAGGGCGGCGCCGAGATCACCGCGCGCACCGTGAGCGGGGTGATTCTCGTGAAGAAGCAGTAACGGAAGGAACGGCAGGTTTGGGCGTGCCCCCGGCTGGCGCCGGGGTCGGGCTGCGGCTCCGTAACGCACGATACGACCGTGCGTAACGGAGTCGAGCCCCGGCGGAAACTGCCCCGCCGGGTCTCGCCCCTTCGGGCCGACATCCCTCACGCAACCGCCTGCCCCACCTCGATATCCAGCCGTTGTCCCCTCTCCCAGAATTGGGAGAGGGTGGCGGCTCTAAGGCCGCCGGGTGAGGGCCTGCGAACGGCGCCCCCTCCTCGATTCCGAGGCGGGGGCGCTTTTCATCGCACTCCGTACTGCCGTGACGCTGCACGCTGCGCGTGAACCGGATGAACACTCCCGCACTCCCGCACTCACGCACTTTCGCACTGCCGTTCAAACCATTCCCCCGCGGCCAGTGTCCATAGCTGCGTAGCCGGCCCTCGCCGGTGCCCCACGCGCATCCAACCGACCCACAGCGGAGCACACCCCGATGCCCATCTCCACCCGCGCCACCCTGTCCGCCGCCGCCGCGCTGCTCGGCCTGCTCACCGCCCTCCCCGCGCAGGCCCAGCGCACCGACGCCGAGTGGCTGGAGAACTGCCGCGAGAACGGCTCGCGCTGGGGCGGCAGCCGCGAGCAGTTCTGCGAGGTGCGCCCCTCCACCCTGCGCGCGGGCGGCACGCTGACCGTGGACGGCGGCCAGAACGGCGGCGCCTCCGTGCGCGGCTGGGACGGCAGCGAGGTGCGCGTTTCGGCGCGCATCCAGACGCAGGCTTCCACCGCGGAGGAGGCGCGCGAGATCGCCCGCCGGGTGGTGGTGCGCACGGAGGGCGGGCGGATCGCCGCCACCGGGCCGGAGCAGGGGCGCGGGCGGAGCTGGAGCGTGATCTACGACATCCAGGTGCCGCGCCGGCAGGACGTGTCCGTCACGGCCCACAACGGCCCGGTGTCGGTGGAGGGCGTCAGCGGCCGCATGACGCTGCGGGCGCAGAACGGCCCGGTGTCGCTGCGGCGGGTGGGCGGCGCAGTCAACGCCCGCGTGCAGAACGGACCCCTCAGCGTGGTGCTGGACGGCCCGCGCTGGAGCGGCGAGGGGCTGGACGCCGAGGCGCAGAACGGGCCGGTGTCGCTCACCCTGCCGCGCGACTACTCCGCCGAGCTGGAGGTGGGCACCATCAACGGGCCCACGAGCATCGACCTGCCGCTCCCCGCGGGCTACCGCTCGGGCCGGCGCGTCAAGACCACGCTGGGCTCCGGCGGCGCGCCGGTGCGCGTGGTCACCAGCAACGGCCCGGCCACCGTCCGGCGCGAGAGCCGCTGACGCGGCGCGCGGACCCACACCCACGTCGGCCCTCACATGACCTCCCCCGCCCTCCGCCCCGGCGCCGCGCTCCTGCTGTCCGCCGCCGGGTGCGTGGCCCCGCTGGCCGCCCAGGCCGGCGCCGAGCACCCCCGCGACCTGGCCGTGCGCGCCGTGGAGCGCACGGTCCCCATCGAGCTGGACGGCCGCCTGGACGAGGCGGTGTGGGCCTCGCCCGCCCCGGCGACCGGCTTCACGCAGCAGGACCCGCAGGAGGGGCGCCCCGCCACCCAGCGCACCGAGGTGCGCTTCGCGTACGACGCGGAGGCGCTGTACGTGGGGGCGCGCATGTACGACTCGCTGGGCGCGGCGGGGGTGCGCACCCGGCTGGTGAGGCGCGACCAGGACGCGGAGAGCGACTACCTCCAGCTGGTGTTCGACACCTTCCACGACCACTCCGGGCGCACCGTGTTCCAGGTGAACCCGTCCGGGGTGAAGTACGACGCCGGCCAGGCCACCCCCTCCTCCGACCCGTCGTGGGACCCGGTGTGGGAGGCCGCCACCGCGGTGGACTCCCTGGGGTGGACGGCGGAGCTGAGGATCCCCTTCTCGCAGCTGCGCTTCTCCCGCGACGTGGAGCAGACCTGGGGGGTGCAGGTGTGGCGCTACGTGCAGCGGCTCAACGAGAGCTCCATGTGGTCGTTCTGGGGCAAGAACGAGGCGGGCGGCCCGGCGCGCTTCGGCCACCTGGAGGGGATCCGGGTGGAGCGGCGCCCGCAGGGGCTGGAGGTGCTCCCCTACACGGTGGCGCGGGCCTCGTACGTGGCGCCCACCCAGCCGGGGAGCCCGTTCCAGGACGCCAGCGCCTACGACCTGCGCGCCGGCGCCGACGTCCGCGCGCTGCTGGGCTCCAGCGCGACGCTCTCGGCCACGCTGAACCCGGACTTCGGGCAGGTGGAGGTGGACCCGGCCACGGTGAACCTGAGCGCCTTCGAGACCTTCTTCGAGGAGCGGCGGCCCTTCTTCGTGGAGGGGAGCGGGCTGTTCAGCTTCGGGGGGCTGAGCTGCTTCACCTGCAGCAACGCCAACGGCATGTCGCTGTTCTACTCGCGGCGCATCGGACGGCGGCCGCAGGGCGGCTTCCCCGGCCGGCCCGCGTACTGGGACGTGCCGGAGAGCACCGACATCCTGGGCGCGGCCAAGCTGACCGGGCGCTTCCGGGGCGGCTGGCAGGTGGGGGTGCTGGACGCGGTCACCGGGCGGGAGGAGGCGGGGCTGGTCTACGGCGACGGTGATCCGGGGATCCGCCGCGAGGTGGAGCCGCTCAGCAACTACTTCGTGGGGCGGGTGCGGCGCACCGTGCGTGGCGGCGACGCCATCGTGGGCGGCATGGTCACCTCCGTGGCGCGGAGCTTCGCCTACGACTCGCTCGCCCGGCAGCTCCCGGAGCACGCCGAGGCGGCGGGGGTGGACTGGACGCTGACCTGGGCGAAGCGGGCGTACGAGCTGCGCGGCAACTTCGCCGTGTCGCAGGCGAGCGGCGACCCGGCGGCCATCCTGCGCCTGCAGCGCTCCTCGGCGCGCTACTTCCAGCGGCCGGACCGCGAGGCGGGCTCCAACGGGCTGTTCTCCGACCGGCTGGACACGCTGGCCACCTCGCTGCGCGGCTACGGCGGCTACCTGCGGCTGGCGCGCCAGGCGGGGCTCTGGCAGTGGGAGGGGCAGGTCAACTTCCGCAGCCCGGGGTTCGAGGTCAACGACCTGGCCTTCCTGTCGCGCGCCGACTGGATCTGGCTGCAGGGCAACCTGCGGCGGCGCTGGACCACGCCCAACTCGCTGTACCGCTTCTTCCAGGTGACCGCCGGGGCGCAGCACGAGCGGAACTACGACGGCGACGTCACCGACGGGCAGGTGCACCTCTCCACCTATCTGCAGCTCCCCAGCTACTGGGAGACGGCGCTGTACATGCACGCCCGGCCGGAGGTGGACGCGGACCGCTTCACCCGCGGCGGCCCCGCGGTGAGGAAGCCGCGCGAGTTCTACGTGTCTCCCAGCCTGAACACGGACCCGCGCCGCAAGCTGGTGGTGGCGACCAATCCCTGGGTAAACCTCAACGCGGACGGCGCCGCCAGCTACCGCGTCAACCTGGACCTGCGCGTCAAGCCGGCCTCCAGCGTGCTGGCCTCCTTCGGGCCGGCGTTCACCCACAACGAGAGCGCGTCGCAGTACGTGGGCCGCTGGAGCGACCCCACGGCGACCCACTTCCTGGGCGACCGGGTGGTGTTCTCGGACCTGGAGCAGAACACCCTGTCGCTGGACACGCGCCTGGCGGTGACCTTCACGCCCACGCTGTCGCTGGAGCTTTTCGCGCAGCCCTTCGTGTCCAGCGGCGAGTACGCGGGCTTCAAGGAGTACGCCGCCCCGCGCACGCTGCGCCGCGTGGCCTACGACGCCGACCAGCTCCGCGCCGTGCCCGACGCCGCCGGCCGCGACAGCGTGTACCTGCTGGACCCCGACCGCGACCCGGCGACGCCCGGCTTCTCCTTCACCAACCCGGACTTCAACCTCCGCTCGCTGCGCGGCAACGCCGTGCTGCGCTGGGAGTACCGCCCCGGCTCCACCCTCTTCCTGGTGTGGCAGCAGAACCGCAGCGGCGGCGAGCCCTTCGGCGACTTCCGCTTCGGCCGCGACGCCGCCGGCGTGTTCCGGACCCACCCGGACAACGTGTTCGTGCTCAAGGCGACGTACTGGATCGGGAGATAGGGAACAGGGAACAGGGAACAGCCTGCAACGGCAGTGCGTGAGTGCGAAAGTGCGAAACGGCGCCTCCACCGGGAGATCCCGGTGGGCGCGCCGTTGCATGAGGGATGTCGGCCCGAAGGGGCGAGACCGCGCGGCAGTTTGCGCGGGCTCGACTCCGTTGCGGACGGTAGTTTCGTCCGCTACGGAGCCGCAGCCCGACCCCGGCGCCAGCCGGGGGCATGCCCGGACCCGCAGCCGGAAGCAGTTGCCGTTCAGGCCCCTTCGGAGACGCACGCGCGGACGAGCCCGTCGACGGCGGCGATGAAGTCGGCGATGTCCATCCCCTTGGCGATCACGGGGCGGCCCGTGGACTCCACCGCCCCGTCGCCCTCGCCCCAGCCGGCGGCCCCGGAAAAGAACGCCACCCGCCGCGCCAGCTCCGGGAAGCCCGCGTTCATGCGGTGCCACACGTCCACCCCGCTTGCGCTCCCCAGGTGCAGGTCCAGCAGCACCGCGTCCGGGGCGCTCTCGGCCAGCGCCTCCAGCCCCTCGCCGCGCACCAGCGCCTCCACGTCGGCGGTCACCACGCGGGCGCCGCCGTGGGCCAGGAGGCGCACCACGGAGCGGCGCACCATCTCGTCGTCGTCCAGCACCGCCACCGTGCGGCCGGCGAGCGGGCGGGCGCCGCGGGCGGCGCGCGCGGGCTCGGCCGCGGGGCGCCGCAGCGGGAGACGGAGCTCGAAGCGCGCGCCGCCCAGGGCGCCGGGCTCCCCCAGCCGCACCGT
>JBFMFL010000330.1:4885-7337 GCA_040752145.1 Gemmatimonadota bacterium | reverse complement strand
GGGCGGGGGCCCCCCCCCCCCCCCCCCCCCCCCCCCCGCCACGGCCCGCGGGGACCAGCCCCCGCGAGCCGTGGCCGTTGCAGTTTCGCAGTACCCACACGATCCGTTGCGGAGGGAGACAGCCGGGGCGGTTTCCGGCTGGCTCACTCCGGCGCAGGGAGACTCGCCGGCTGTTTGGCGAGGCTCCCGGAGCCCGCGCAGGAGACCGGCAGCAGTACCGCCGGGCTCCGTAGCGGCCCACAGAACCCGACGCAGCACACGCAGACCGCGAGAACCGAAGGAACACGGAATGACGGATAGACAGAACGGCCTGGACCTGGGCTCCATCTTCCTGGGCCCCAAGGGGGAGAACGCCGAGACCTTCGAGCGCCTGCTGCTGGAGGCCTTCCGCGACCACGTCTTCTGGCGACGCAACTTCCACCCGGAGGACGGCTTCATCGTCCGCGAGACGGAAAAGCACTCGGCCGCCTACGAGCACTCCATCTCCACGCTGTCGCAGGAGCTGATGGGCCTGCTGGGGGAGCTCAAGGCCGGCGTGCCGTTCTTCAGCCCGCGCTACATCGGGCACATGTCGTCGGACCTGACCATGGCGAGCCTGATCGGCTACTTCGCCACCATGCTCTACAACCCCAACAACGTGGCGGCCGAGGCCTCGCCGGTGACCACGCGCATGGAGCTGGAGGTGGCGGACCAGCTGGCGCGCATGATCGGCTACGACACGGCCCGGCAGTGGGGGCACCTCACCTCCGGCGGCACGGTCGCCAACTTCGAGGCGCTCTGGGTGGCCCGCAACGTCAAGTACCTCCCGGTGGAGGTGAGGTGGGCGGCCGAGGAGATGGGCGCGCCGGACATCCCGGTGCGGCTCCCCGGCGGCGAGACGGCCAACCTGCTGGAGCTGGACCTGTGGCGGCTCCTCAACCTGTGCCCGGACGACACGCTGGACGCGGCGGCCGCGCTCCAGGGGTGGGTGGGCGACACGTACCAGGCGCTGGAGGTGATGCGCCGCCACTCGCTGGCGGGGCTGGGCTACCAGGAGTTCGGGCGGCGGCTCCACTCGCGGTTCGGGGACGCGCTGGCCTCCGGGGTGGTGCTGGTGCCCTCCACGGCGCACTACTCGTGGGAGAAGATCTGCCGGGCGCTGGGGATCGGGGCGGCGCAGCTGGTGCACGTGCCGGTGGACCGCCGCTTCCGCATGGACCCGGGGGCGTTCGAGGAGCGGGTGCGCGCGCTGGCGGAGCGGCGCACCCCGGTGATCGCGGCGGTGTCGGTGATCGGCACCACGGAGGAGAGCGCGGTGGACCGACTGGACCTCCTGGCCGACGCGCGCGACCGGGTGGGGCGGGAGCTGGGGGTGGCGTTCTACCTGCACGCGGACGCGGCCTGGGGCGGCTACGCGGCCTCCATCACCCGCGGCGCGGACGGCGCGCGCCGCTCGTACGAGGAGACGCTGGCCGACTACGCGCCGGAGGCGTGGCCCGAGGAGGGGGTGTACCGCGCGCTCACGGCGCTGGAGCGCACCGACTCGGTGACCATCGACCCGCACAAGCTGGGGTTCATCCCCTACCCGGCGGGGGCGGTGTCCTTCCGCGACCGGCGCGTGCGCGACCTGGTGGCGGTGGAGGCGCCGTACCTGTTCCACCGCGGCGCGTCGGAGTGGGGCTACATCGGCCGCTTCATCTTCGAGGGCTCCAAGCCCGGCGCCGCGGCCGCGGGGGTGTGGATGTCGCACAAGGTGCTCCCGCTGGACTCACGCGGCTACGGCCGCCTGGTGGGGGAGACCGCGCGCGGCGCCCTGATGCTCCACCGCCGCCTGGCGATGGGCGACTGGGCCCCCTTCCGGCTGGTGCTGCTCCCCACGCCGGACATCAACATCGTCTGCTTCGCCGTGGGGCACCCGCAGCTGGCGACGCTGGAGGCCACCAACGCCTTCGCGGACCGCATCTACCGGGCGATGAGCGTGTCGGAGGCCAACCCGGCGCGGGCGCTGGACTACTTCGTCACCAAGACGGTGCTGCGCGCCGCGGAGTACGGGCGCGCGGCGGAGCCCGTGGTGGAGGCGCTGGGCTTCGGCTACGACGACTACGTGGAGGCGGACGGCGTGAGCGTGATCCGCTGCACGGTGATGGACCCCTTCCTGGCCTCGCGGCGGGGCAAGGTGGACTTCATCGGCGGCTTCGCGGAAACGCTGCGGCGCGTGCTGCGCGAGGAGCTGGAACGGAGCTGACCTGCGGATCTGGGCGTGCCCCCGGGCCCCCCACCCCCTCCCCCGCAAGCGAGGGAGGGGAGAACTGCTTGCTGTACCTGTATATCCCGCAGTTGCCCCCTCTCCCAGGATTGGGAGAGGGTGGCGAGCCTCAAGCGAGCCGGGTGAGGGCCTGCCGGGAACGACAGCGGGGGGGGGGCGCGCACAGGGAGGGGCCCCCCCCCCGCGTACAGCAAGCCCACAGCCTCA
>JBFMFL010000330.1:0-4875 GCA_040752145.1 Gemmatimonadota bacterium | reverse complement strand
GGGCGGCGGACACACGGTCCGCCGCCCCCTCCTGCCTTCGACACGCCGAAAGCCTACTCGGCCTCGGCGCCCTCCTGCTCCTCGCGGGCCAGCCCCAGGTAATCGCGCAGCTGCTCCTCGGTGAAGCGGCCCGCCTGGCGCGCGATGTCCAGGAACTGCTGCGGGATCGGGGCGCCGGTGTCGCGGGTCAGGTCGTCGTCGATGTCCACGGGCCACGCCTCGGCGTCGCCCTCCTGGTCGGGCGAGGTGGGGTCGATGCCGCCCAGCGGGTGGAACACCAGGGTCGCCCCCAGCGCGGTGGGCTCGTCCACGTACGGGGTGATCTCCACCTCCGCCAGGAAGAGCTGCCCGTCGTCCTCGAAGATGCGGAAGCCGAGGGCCATGCCGAAGCTCTCGCCCTCGCCCTCGCCGTGCTCGTGATCGTGCTGGTGCGCCATCGTTCCTCCCGCGGTTCGGTCACTGGATTGGGTGCTGCGTGCCGCGGCAAGATACGGGCCCCATGCCGGCGGGGAAAGGCCGCGGGCGGGGTGGACGCCCCGGCGCCCACCTGGTATGCTTCTCGCGCGGCGCGCCGGCCCTGACACGGTCCGCGGCGCACAGGCCGCCCCGTGCGTCCGGCCCCCTCCGCGGGGGGCCGGACGCTTGTTTTCGTCCCGAATCGCCGGTGGCGCGTGAAGCCGTCCCCCGTGTACGTGGTGCTGGTGCTGACGCAGGTGGTGTTCGCCACCCTCCCCATCGCCGTCAAGCTGGCGCTGCGCGACCTGGCCAGCCCCTCGCTGGCGCTGCTGCGCGTGGCGGGGGCGGCGCTGCTCTTCGTCATTCTCCAGCTGGCGCTGGTGCGGGAGCGGGTGCGCACCCGGCGCGACTACCTGCTGCTGGCCGCCTTCGCGCTGCTGAGCGTGGTGGCCAACCAGCTGCTCTACATCACCGCGCTCACCCTCACCACCGCCACCTCGGCGCAGATGGTCCAGACGGCGGGGCCGGCCATCACGCTGCTCATCGCCATCGTGCTGGGGCGGGAAAGCTCGTCGCCGGGAAAGTGGGCGGGGATCGCCCTGGCGGCGTCCGGGGTGCTGTACCTGGTGGGGGTGGACTTCTCCTCGGGGGGCGGGGCGGGGAACCTGCTGGCGCTGCTCAACGTGGTGGCGTTCTCGGCGTACCTGGTCGCCTCGCGCGGCATGGTGCAGCGGTACGACCCGCTCACCGTCATCACCTGGGTGTTCGTGTTCGGCGCCATGGGGATCCTGCCCTGGGGGCTCCCCTCGCTGCTCGCCGAGACCCGGCCGCTCACGGGCACCACCTGGGCGGTGCTGGCGTGGATCGTGGTGATGCCCACGGTGCTCGCCTACTACCTGAACGTGTGGGCGCTGCGGCGGGTGGAGTCCAGCGTGGTGGCGGTCTACGTGTACCTGCAGCCCGTGGTGACGGCGCTGCTGGCCGGGCCGGTGCTGGGGGAGCGCCTGTCGCCGCGGCTGTTCCCGGCGGCGGGGCTGATCTTCGCGGGGGTGGCGCTGAGCGCGCTGGCGGGGCGGCGCGCGAGCCGGCGGGGCGCGGCGGAGCAGGAGCACACCGAGATGTGAGGAACTGCGGCTTTGGGCGTGCCCCCGGCTGGCGCCGGGGTCGGGCTGCGGCTCCGTAGCAGACGATACGACCGTCTGCAACGGAGTCGAGCCCCGGCGGAAACTGCCCCGCCGGGTCTCGCCCCTTCGGGCCGACATCCCTCACGCAACTGCCGACGTGACATCAGCATCCCGCCGTTGCCCCCTCTCCCAGAATGGCGCTTCACGCTGCGCGTGAACCGGATGAAGGGAGAGGGTGGCGAGCATCAAGCGAGCCGGGTGAGGGCCCGCGGTGGCGCCTACTCCGCCGGAGCAGCCGGTGCCGTGGGCGCCAGCAGGCGGTTGAGCATGCGGGCCAGGCGGTAGCCGGCGAGCGCGGCGGCCTGCTCGGAGGCGTCGATGGTGGCCTGGCGGTAGGCGGCGCTGGGGGCCTGGCCCTGCGGGGTGGAGTAGGCCAGCGTCTTGGCGGTCTCGAAGCCCGCGCGCGCCCACTGCTCGTAGCTCGCCGAGTCCAGCTGCGCGGGGGTGAAGGCGCTGCGCGGGTGCTCCGCCTGGATGGCGGTCGCGATGCGCGACACGTACGCATGCTCGCTCTCGCCCGCCTGGCGGCGGAAGGCGCGCCTGATGGTCCCGTCCCAGTACGAGTGCAGGTTGACGGTGCCATTCATCAGGAACTGGTTGCCGCCCGCGTCGCCGCGGGGCGACTCCGGGGTGATGCGCGCGGTGGTGTGCAGCGGCTGGTGGACGTCGCCCACCAGGTGGAGGATCCAGGCAAGGTCCACGGCGCGCTCCGCCGACGGGCGGCCCAGGTCCACCACCGACCGCTCCAGCCTTCCCAGCCGCTCCACCACGTTGAGGGTGTCGCCCCGCACGTCGGGGCGGTCGCGGGGGCCCTCCGGCGTGCTCTCGAAGAAGTAGTTGACGTAGTGCCAGTTGCCGCGGTGGTAGTCGCGCCGCCGCTGCGGGAAGTCCTCGTCGCGCACGATGTCGGGCCAGGTGCTGGCCTCCACGAAGAAGATCCTGCGGCGGTTGACGGCCGCCCCCGAGGCGGGGTTGAGCGCCGGCAGCCCCGAGTCCTCCGGCGCGTTGGAAAGGAGCGCGGCCGCGGCGGCCCGCGCGTCGGCGCTCATGTGGTTCCAGGCGATCCGGGCGATCACCTCGTGGCCGATCTCGTCCCAGGCGTACAGCGGCTGGGCGGCGAGCTGCCCGGCAAGGACCACGGCGGCGATCCAGCGTGTCTTCATGTCTCCTCCATGGGGTCGTTCGGGATCCGGCGCGGGGCGCCCCTGCCCCCGCCCGCGTGGTGCGGCCTGCATCCCCGTAAAATGCGGCGCGGAGGGAAACCCGCCAGACCGGCCGGCGGGCTCCCCTCCACGAACACCTCTCGGCCCCCGGGCTACACCCGCACGGCCTGGATCTCGGACCGGCCGGGGCCGTCCTCCAGCAGCTGCTTCGCGACGATGTAGCCCGAGCCGCCGTTGACGCCGTGGCCCGGCCAGGTCGCCGCGCCCACCATGAACACGTTGGGCACCGCCGTGCGGTGGCCAGGCTGGCCGGGGAGCGGGCGGAACAGGTAGCTCTGCGAGATGTCGTGCGAGCCGCCGTACGGGTCGCCGGGGCCGCAGTTGGGGTTGTAGCGCGCCAGGTCGTCCGGCGAGGTCACGTGCCGCGCCAGCACGGTGCCGCCCACCCCCGGCAGGTGCCGCTCCACCACTTCCATCACCCGGTCCGCCCAGCGCTCCTTGAGGTCGTCCGTCCAGGTGCCGTCGCCCACGTCGATGCTCCCCGCCGCGTCGCCCCTGGGGCGGCAGGGGATCTCCAGCATCTGCAGGCGCAGGATCGCCTTCCCCTCCGGCGCGCGCGACGGGTCCAGGTTCGTCGGCGTGTCCAGCGAGATGGTGGGCTCCGCCGGGAGGTAGCCGTTCAGCGCGTGGGTGATCCCCAGCGTCACCGCCTCCATCCCCGAGGTCAGGTGCGGCTGGCCCACCCGGTTGAAGCGCTCGTCCGCCCAGCGCGGCGCCTCCGAGAGCGCCAGCTGGATCTGCACGCAGCCGCGGCCGTAGCGGTAGCGCTCCGACTGCCGCACCAGCGGCGCCGGCACGTCCGCGTCCGCCAGCAGCCGCAGGTACAGCTGGTCCGGGTTCACGGAGGCCACCACCGCCCGCTGCGCGCGGATCTCCTCGCCGCCCGCCGTCCTCACGCCGGTCGCCCGGCCGCCCTGCACCAGGATGCGCTCCACCGGCGTGGACGAGCGCACCACGCCGCCGTGGTCCTCGATCAGCCGCACCAGCGCGCGGGCCAGCATCTCGCTCCCGCCGCGCGGCACCGCCATCCCGCCGCCCATGAGCGCCATCAGCGTCAGCGGCACCCAGAAGCCGCCGTTGGCCTGGTCCGGCGTGCGGCCCAGGTGCATCACCCAGGGCGCGATCATGGCGTGCGCCACCGGCGAGCGGAAGCGCCGCTCCAGCACGTCGCGCGCGCTGGTCATGAACTCCGCCGCGAACTCGGTGAAGCCGGGGCCGTCCGGGTCGTCCATCAGCCCACGGATGGTCTTCTGCGCCTGCCCGGAGGTCAGGTCCAGGTTGAACAGCGAGAACACGTCTCCCGCGTACGCGCCGAACTCCTGCATCATGGCGCCGAACCCGGCCCCGTCGCCCGGCGACAGGCGCTCGAACTCCGCCACCGCCGCGCCCACGTCGCGGGGGAACACCGCGGTGCGCCCGTCCGGCAGCGACACGCCGGTGGGGAGGTCGGTGTTCAGGTACTCCAGCCCGCGCGCCGACAGCTCCGCGCCCAGGTCGGCGTAGGCCGCCCCGGTGAGGAAGAGCGGGTGCGCGGCCGAGTACACGTCGTGCTTGAATCCCGGCAGGGTCAGCTCGTCCGTGCGGACCAGGCCGCCGGGGCGGTCGTTCTTTTCCAGCACCAGCACGCTCCAGCCGGCGCGGGCCAGGTACGCCGCGGTGATGAGGGCGTTGTGGCCGCTGCCGACGAACACGGCGTCGAACCTTTCCACGGTGGTGTCTCCTGCGCGGTGGGTTGGCTTCGGGAAGTCGAGCGGGAGGGTCGCACCGGGAGCGGCGGTTTCCTGGGGAGGGCCGCTGGGTCCCGCGTGCTTTCCGTCAAGGTAGGCGGGTTTTCGGGGTGCATCAATGGGTAGGTTGACCGATCCGGCAACGGCCTTTTACGGCGGGTTCGGGCGTGCCCCCGGCTGGCGCCGGGGTCGGGCTGCGGCTCCGTAACGCACGATACGACCGTGCGTAACGGAGTCGAGCCCGCGCAAACTGCCGCGCGGTCTCGCCCCTTCGGGCCGAAATCC
>JBFMFL010000033.1:0-37407 GCA_040752145.1 Gemmatimonadota bacterium | reverse complement strand
GCCCCCGCAGCGCCCACCCCGCCCGCGCCCCGCCGCCGCGCCCCGGCCGGCACGCCGGCATGGGAAGTCGACCGCTGGGTGGACCGCCTCACCACGACCGACCGCGCCGAGACCCAGCGGGCGCTCGCCCGGATGCACGCGTATCGCCCCCTCGTCTTCGCCGCGACCCGGAAGCACGGGATCCCGGACGAGCTGATCTACCTGGCCCTGATCGAGTCGTCGTTCCGCCCGGCGGCGACCTCCGGCGCCGGCGCCGCGGGCGTCTGGCAGTTCATGCCCGCCACCGCGGCCGGGTTCGGGCTGGAGGTCGGCCCGTACGTCGACGAGCGCCGCGACCCGGTCCGCGCCACGGACGCCGCCGCGCGCTACCTCGCCGCGCTGCACCGGCGGTTCGGGTCGTGGCACCTGGCCGCGGCCGCCTACAACGCGGGCGAGGGCCGCGTGCGGCGCGCCCTCCGCACCCTGCCCCGCACCAGCCGCGACCCGGCCGGCGAGATGCCGTACTGGATGGTGCGCCACCGGCTGCCCGCGGAGACGCGCGCCTACGTCCCGAAGCTGCTCGCCGTCGCCCGCATCGGCCGCGCCCCGGAGGCGTACGGGTTCAGCGCCCGGGCCGCGCTCGACAGCGCCGCCGCGGACCCGCTCGCCTTCCGCCTGGTCTCCGTGCCGGGAGACGTCAGCCTCGCCCGCGTCGCCGCCACCCTGGCCCTGCCCGCGGGGGAGCTCCGCCGCCTCAATCCGCACCTGGTCCGCGGCCGCACTCCCCCCGGCCGTCGCTGGGCCGTGCGCGTCCCCGCCGCCACCCTGCTCCCCGGCGAGCGCCCACGCGCCCCGCATCCACCTCCCGCGAGCCACAGCAGCCCATGACCACCGCCCCGGCCGGCGCATCGCCGGCGGCCTCCGACCAGGACCTCGCCCTCGCGCACCTGGTGCAGACCGGCCGCCTCGCGCCAGAAACGGCAGAGGCCGCCCGCGAAGCAGCGGGCGGCCCCAGCGCTCTCTACCGCCTCGTCGCCGGCGGCGCCGTCTCCCCCGCGGACGCCGCGGCCGCTCTCCAGCACGCGCTCGGCTGGCCGGCCGTCGACCTGTCCCCGGTGTCCCCCGATGCCGACCTCTGCGCACTGCTCCCGGCGGACGAGGCGGCGGCCCTCCGCCTCGCCCTGCTGTCCGTCGACCGCCGCGAGATGGTCGCGGCCGTCACCGACCCCTACCACCGCGACGCGGTCGACCGCGCACGCCGCTGCGCGCAGGAGGCGGGCAACTGCACCGTCCGCTTCGTCATCGCCGACGAGCATTCCCTCGAGCGCTGGGTGGAGCGCGCCTACCACGCCAACGGCAGCCGCCTCCAGGCCCGCGCCGACCTCGCCCGCGCCGCCGTGGAGGACGCCGAGGGCGACGCCGGCACCACCGCCCTGGAGGAAGCGGTCAAGGCCGCGGAGATCCCCTCGCTCGTGACCGAGATCCTGGACGCCGCCGTGACCCAGGGCGCCTCGGACGTCCACATCGAGTGGTACGACGGCGGGGGCCGCGTCCGCTTCCGCAAGGACGGCTCGCTGTACACGGTGATGCCGCTGGACGCGATGCTGACCGCCGGCCTCTCCGTCCACATCAAGCACCGGGCGGGGATGGACAGCACCCGCACCCTCGCCCCCGCGGACGGCGCCTTCAAGGTCACCGTCCGCCGCCAGAAGCTCGGGATCCGGGTGTCCACCCTGCCGACGCTCTTCGGCGAGAAGGTCGTCATGCGGATCCACGGCGCCGGGAAGCTGTCCCGCCTCGCGGACCTCGCGATCCCGGCGCGGGAGCTCAACCTCGTCCTCGACGCGATCCAGCGCCCGAACAAGATGGTCCTCGTCACCGGGCCCACGGGCTCCGGCAAGACCACCACCCTCTACGCCGCGCTCGACGAGATCAACGACGACCGCCGCAACATCATGTCGGCCGAGGACCCGCCGGAGCGCGAGCTGTGGGGGATCAACCAGGTCGAGATCAGCGAGCACCACAGCCGCCAGCTCGACCGGTCGCACGAGGCCGTGCTCAAGTCGTTCCTCCGCCAGGACCCCGACGTGATCCTCTACGGCGAGGTGCGCGACGGCCCGGCCGCCCGGACCCTCTTCCGCGCGGCGCTGACCGGCCACCTGGTCTTTTCCACCCTGCACACGATGGACGGCGCCGAGACGATCGAGCGCCTCGCCGACATCGGCATCGAGCGCTACAACATCGTCGGCGCCGTGCGCATCATCGTCTCGCAGCGCCTCGTCCCCGCTCTCTGCCCCCACTGCAGGCGCCCGGACCGGCCGGACGAGCTGACCATCCTGTCCAGCGGCCTGGCCCCGGACGAGATCACCCGCCTCGCGCCGCAGACCTCCCCCGGCTGCGACCACTGCCGGCACTCCGGCTTCTCGGGCCGGTTCGGGCTGTACGAGGTCATGGAGATGACCCCCGCGGTGGCTCGCCTCGTCGTCACGGGCGCCCCCGCATCGGACATCCGGGCGGCCGCGCGCCAGCAAGGAATGACGACCCTCCGCGAGTGGGGCCTGCGCGCGGTGGCCGACGGGCGCACCAGCCTGCCGGCCGCGCTGGCCCAGATCAACTTCTGACCGGGCCCCGCAGATGCCGATCCGCAAGCACTGGTTCGCGTACTCCGCGCGGCGCCGCGACGGCGCCGTGCTGGAGGGCTACCACCGCGCGCCCTCCGACGACGACGTCCTGCTCTGGCTGCGCGAGCAGGACCTCTCCCCGGTGGCGGTCGAGCCCGCCTGGTGGGCCCTGGAGCTGTCCGCCGCGACGCCGACCCGCAAGGAGATCCTGCACTTCACGGAGTTCATGGCCGACCTCCTCGACGGCGAGATGGGTCCGGGGGAGGCGATCTCCCTGCTGCGCCAGGAGGCGTGGACGGCGCCGTTCCGCCGCGTGCTCGGACACCTCGCCCGCGACGCGCAGGCGAACCTCCAGCTGCACGACGCGATGGCCAGGCACCCCAAGGTCTTCGACCCCACCTACCGGGCGCTCGTCGCCGCCGGTCTCGCCTCCGGCCAGCTCGACCGCATCCTCGCCGACCACGCCGTCACCATGGACAAGCGGTACGCGCGCAGGAAGAAGGTCCAGACCGCCCTGATCTACCCCGGGATCACCGCCCTCGTGCTGGCCGGGGCGGGATACGCGCTCATCACGAAGGTCGTCCCGGTGTTCGCGGGCCTCTTCGAGCGCCTCGACGCCCAGCTCCCGGCGTCCACGATCTTCGTCCTCGGCCTCTCGGCCGTCCTGTCCCGGCACGGCCCCGCGGTGCTCGCGCTGCTCCTCGCCGCGGTGGGCGCCGCCTCGCTCGCCTACCGCCGTCCCGGGGTGCGCCGCGAGGTGCACCGCCTGCTCCTGAAGGTCCCGGTGTTCGGGCCGATCTTCGAGTACAGCGCGATCGCCGACTTCTGCCGCACCTTCTCCACCCTCCACCACGCCGGCATGAAGCCCGTCCCGGCGCTGCTCAAGACCGCGGCCACGATCCCGAACCTCCACATCGCCGGCGCGCTGGAGCACGCGGCCGCGCAGATGGCCACCGGCACGCCCCCCGACCAGGCGCTGAAGGCATCCGGCGTCCTGCCGGCGCTCGCACGCATCCGCACTACGGTGGCCGCGCGCACCGGCGACCTCCCCGCCCAGCTCGGGCGCGCGGCCACGTTCTACGAGCGCGAAGTGGATTCACGGGTGGCTCAGATCGACGCCGCCCTCGCTCCTTTCCTCGTGATCGCTCTCGGGGCGGTGCTGGGGTTCCTGGTCCACTCGTGCTTCATGCCGCTCCAGGAGCTTTTGACGGCCATCCGCCGCCATTGATTTGATGGGCGGTGCTGCGCCCGCCGCACCTGCCGCCTCCTCTCCGCCCACCAGATGATCGCGCTCGCTCTCGGCGGCGAGCCCGGCGCACGCCTGGCGCGGGAGTTAGGCCTCCCCCGGAACGCGATTCATCTGCGAAGCTCGCCCCCCGTCTCTTGGCGGGGCGCCCGTGCACGGCTCCGTGGATCGGGTGCGCGTAACGGACGAGGCAGCTCCGTCCAGGGGCTCGTCTTCGGCGGCGCCCCGGCAGGCCCAGAACTGCCGGGTCAGACAATCGCGGTGACGGAGGCCGCCGACCCGGGTTCCGCCGAAGTGGCCGATCGCTGCCCCGGGATCCAGGAGGCAGTGGACCTTGCTGCGTGCGAGCCCGCCGTCTGCGCCCGCCCGGTCCCGTTGCACGCACCAGCCGCTGAGCTAGGCGCACAAAGGCCGAGACCGGATCCCTGGAACGGGGTGCGAGGAACTTGCTGGGCTGGGGCGCGTGCGGCGCCCGGTCAGGAGGCGTCGCCCAGCGGAGTGGAGGCTGTAACCGCGGCCGGGCGGCTGGCCGGACGCATCGCCGCCGAGATCGCCTCGCGCACACCGGCGACGAGCAGCGGACGTGCGACCATGCGCAGGTCGGTTACGCCGCGCATCACTTCGATGGAAGGGGCACGGCCAGGAAGCACAACCAACGCCTGGAGCCCGGCCAGCGGTCGGCGAGCCCCGTTACGAGCTCGCTCCCGTGGCCATCCGGAAGCAGGTCCCCCGTGACCGCGAGTGCCAGGTCCGGAACGGTTTCCGCGAGCAACAGCGCTGCCCTGCTGGTCGGAGCTGAAAGCACGCGGTAGCCCGCGTCCTCCAGGATTCGCGAGAGCGTGGCGAGGACGAACGGGTCGTACTCCACGACGAGCGCGGTGGGCCCCGGGCCGCCGCTCACGGCCTGCGCCCGCTCAAGGGGTTGGGCAGATCCGGTGTCGCACCGCCCGGCTCAGCCAGGAAGGCGAGCATCCTGCTCAGGATGTGTCCCCGAACCATGCGCATACCGAAGACCCGCCAACGATGGACGGTGGGAACGCTCACCCCCATCAGCGCCCCCGTCTCTTCGGCGGACAGGTGCGCCGTCGCCTGGAGGAACTCCGCGGCCACCTCGGATGGGGAGCGCTGCGCACGGCGGGCCGGGGCCTCCAGCCCCACCGCGCTGCGCAGGAGGGCTTCGAGCGCGGGGTCTCTCGTGGCGCGCTTCCGCCGGGCAGCGAGATCCTCGCTGGGGTCCGGCAAGGGGATGGGGAAGCCCACCGCCCTACGCCTTTCGCCGCAATGTGAGCTGCTTCTGTCCGGCGCTGGACACGACGACTTGCATCATGCCCAGATCGCCCTGCCATGCTGCCGGGCACGACGCCGCTGCGGAGTGGGGATCGCTCCCTCGGCCCTTTGCAAAACAGGCAGAGGCGGGATCTCTGCGGTCGGCCTTCCTCATCGCTCCTCCGCAGGCGTTTCGGTGATCCCCCTCCTCTCGCGCGAAACCCATGCCGTACGGCAGGAAACCCGTGGGCCGGGCAGGCCGCTGAGCAAGGCGCACCCTCCGCGGCACAAAACGGCGAGCCCCGGCCGCGCTGGACGGCCGGGGCTCGTATCCCTGAATTGAAGCATGCAGGTGACGCATACGCACGCCGAAGGTGTTCAGGGTGGTACCCGGCGGGCTGCGAAGATCATGTAGCACCCCCGCTGGCGCACTCCCGCACGACGCGAAGCAACTCCCGGGGGTCGACCGGTTTGGTGATGTAGCGATCCGCCCCGGCTGCTTCCGCGTGCACGCGGTCTGCCGGGAACGCGTGAGCGGTGACGATGACCACCAACAGGTCCGGCGCTTCGGTCTTGATCCGCAGGGTTGCACCCCACCCGTCCAGGCGCGGCAAGGACACGTCCATCAAGGTCACGGCGGGCCTTAGCTGTAGCGCGAGTTCGATCGCACTTTCTCCGTCTGACGCTTCGATGACCTGATAGCCTACATGTTCCAGAAGGCTGCTCATGATCTGCCGGTGGTCGGCATCGTCCTCGACCAATAGGATCTGCTGCCGCTCCACATGTCCCCCTCGGTGGTTGGTCCACTGAACAAACGTTGTGCGAATCTAATCATGCGGCGATCCGAAAGCACGCTTCATCGCCGTTCCCTGGCGGCACGGATCTGCTTTGGTTCACGGTCGAGTAGCGAACGCGCTGGTACCTGCGCACGTCGAGGGAGCCGGGTGAGGGAACGGCGGCACCGACCGCGCAGGCTAAGTTCGTGACGTGGGTGGATTTTCCTGCCGCCCTGGGGAGGGTACGCAGCGTGTCAGGGAGTCCCGGCGGGCGCTGGTGAACCGAGTGCAGGCCGCACGGCTCCGCTGCCGGATGCCGTGGAGCAGTTGGAGAGGGAAGTAGGATTCTGTGTGATTGGCTCGCTCCCTGCGTCGCGCCCCGCCCCCTGGGCTGGTGAGCGGATGCAACGCCGACGCGGAGGGCGCAGCCAGTATGATCGAGGAAGAGTGGGCCGCACGCATGCGAGAGTACGACCATCAGCGTGAGGTGTTCAGGCAGGCCGTGGCCGAGTTTCGCGCATGCCTTCGGGCGGTGGGAGAACAGCTGGACAGGCTACGGCTCCTCTCGCATGCTGAGCATCGAGGCAGTCCGGGTGAGCGGACTCACTACCGGGCGGGGCGGCTCCTGCGGGTTGTGCGATAACACGTAGGACCGGCGAGCCACGGCCGGGTCTAACCCGGCCGGGGCTCGTTTTCGTCAGGTACATACTTCCGATTGTGTATGATCCACCGACGACACAGGGGCAGCACGGTGCATCGGACGCGGTATTCCATGCCTATGCCCCCCCTTTTAGACTAGTCGCGGCGGCGCCGGATCGCCGGCTCCCGGCCCGTGCCGCGGGATCCTGTCACTCGCCCTCTCCTTCCGGGGCCCGCACGCACGGCAGGGTGAGCGTGAAGGTGGTCCCCACCCCGGGCGTGCTTTCCACGGTCAGCTCTCCGGACATGGCGCGGGCGAGCTCGCGGCTGATCGCCAGCCCGAGACCCACCCCCTGCTGGCTGTCCTCGACGAGGCCCGCCCGGCGGTCCACCTGCACGAACGGGTCGAAGATCGTCTCCAGCTTCTCCGCAGGGATGCCGCGGCCGGTGTCCGAAACGCGGATGTGCACCACTTCGCCCTGGCCGGCGGCGCTGAGGGTGACCCGTCCCCCGTGCCGGGTGAACTTGACCGCGTTGGCGAGCAGGTTGATCAGGACCTGCTGGATCCGCTCCGGGTCGCCGAGGGCGGCCAGTCCCGGAGCGCATGCCTCGCACCGGTAGACGAGTCCCTTGGCGTGTACCTGCGGGGCGATCAGCGGCTCCATCGCTTCCAGGAGCCGTCCCACGGGAACCTCGGTGCATTCGATCTCCAGCCGGCCCGCTTCGAGCTTGGCGAAGTTGATCACGTCGTTGATCAGCGAGAGCAGGACCTCCTGGTTGCGCTTGATCCGGCCGAGCGCGACGTGCTGGGCATCCGTCACGGGGCCGTGGATCCCCAGGCTCACCAGGTCCAGGTAGCCGGCGATCGCGTTGAGCGGCGTGCGGAGCTCGTGGCTCATGCTGGCCAGGAACTCGCTCTTCGCCCGGTTCGCCTCCTCCGCCTCCCGCGTCTTCTCGCTCAGCTCCTCGTTGGCCCGCTGGAGCTCCTCGTTGATCGCCTCCGTTTCCGCCTGGAGCTCCTCCAGCTCCGTCGCCTGCTGCTCCACCTGCTCGCGCGCCCTGACCTGGCCGGTCACGTCCACGCCGTGGGCGAGGATGCCGGAGACGGAGCCGTCCGGATCGAACAGGGGCTGGTAGACGAAGTTCATGATCACCTCGTCCATCGTCCCGTCCCCGCGGCGGTCGAGGAGGATCGGCATCTCGTCGGCGACGAAAGGCTCGCCCGTGCGGCGGACCCGGTCCAGCAGCTCGATGAAGCCCTGCTCCACCAGCTCCGGGAACACCTCCGCGAGCCGCTTCCCCAGGACGTCGGTCCTGCCGACGAGCCGGAGGTACAGGGGATTGGCGCTCTCTAAGACGTGCTCCGGACCACGGACCGCGGCGATGACCGCTGGAGCCTTCGCGAAGATCTCGCGGAGCCGTGCCCCGGCTGTTTCTGCTTCTGCGCGCGCGCGCTCCGCCTGCTCGCGCAGCTTCCGCTCCCGCTCCGCCGCCTCCCGGCGCACGCGCGCCAGCTCGAGATGGGCACCGACCTTGGCGGCCAGCTCCCGGGCGGAAAACGGCTTGATCAGGTAGTCGTCGGCGCCGGCCTCCATCCCCTCGACCCGCGACTCCTCCCCGGCGCGCGCGGAAAGGAGGAGGACGGGGATCTCGCGGGTGCGGGGATCCGCGCGCAGCTCCCGGAGAAGCTCGAACCCGTCGAGTCCCGGCATCATCACGTCGGAGAGCACCAGGTCCGGCACGCGCTGCCGGACGGCTTCCAGCGCGGCGGCCCCGTCCGCCACGGCCTCGACGCTCCACTGCCGGCCGAGCAGACGGCTCAGGTAGTCGCGCATGTCCGCGTTGTCGTCGGCGACCAGGACCCTGGCGCGCCGGCCCTGCGGGATGCCGGAGGGGATGGGATCCCCGTCCAGGACCGCGCCGTCCGCGGGGAGCTCGTCCGCGAGGGGGGAGGGGGGTGCGCCCTCCTCCGGGATCCAGCGCAGCGCCTCCTCCACGAACGCCGAGGCGTTCCGGCTTCCCGCGGCCCGCGGCGGGGCCGCCGCGACCGGCGCCGCGGGAAGGTGGCGGGACCCGAAGGGCAGCCGCACCGTGGCCGTGGTGCCCACGCCCAGCGCGCTCTCCAGGGCGATCGCGCCCCCGTGCAGCGCCACCAGCTCCCTGACCAGCGCGAGCCCGATCCCGGTCCCCTCGTGTGTGCGCGAGCGCGCGCCCTGGACGCGGTGGAAGCGGTCGAAGACGTGCGGGAGCTCCTCGTCCGGGATCCCGGCGCCCGTGTCCCTCACCTTCAGCTCCGCGTGATCGCCGGCCGCGTGCAGGGAGACGGCGACCTCTCCCTCGAAGGTGTGCTTGAACGCGTTGGAGAGCAGGTTCAGGACGACCTTCTCCCACATGTCGCGGTCCACGTACACCGGCTCGGGCAGCGGCGGAACGTCCACCGCGAAGCCCAGCCCGGCGCGCTCCATCGCCGAGCGGAAGAGGCTGGCGAGGTCGCGCGTGTAGGCGGCGAGGTCCACCGGCTCGAAGGACGCCTGGATGCGCCCGGCTTCGATACGGGAGAACTCGAGCAGGGTGTTGACCAGCTTCTGGAGCCGCAGGCTGCTCCGCCGCACCGTCTCCCAGCGGGCGTGCTCCGCCTCGGAGAGGGCGGGGTCGGAGAGGGCCTCCTCCGCGGGCGCCGCGATCAGGGTGAGCGGGGTGCGGAACTCGTGGGAGATGTTGGTGAAGAAGGCGGTCTTGGCTCGGTCCAGCTCCGCTAGCGCCTCGGCGCGCCGCCTCTCGTCCTCGTAGGCGCGTGCGTTGGCGATGGCCGCGGCGATGTGGTCGGCGGCGCGCTCGGCGAACGCGCGGTACTCGTCGTCGAGGGCGCGTCGCGGGCTGATCCCCGCCACCAGGACGCCGGCGGGGCTGCCCGGCCGGGCCGCCAGGGTGATCGGCACGACGAGCGCACGTTCGGCCGGCTCCGGCCAGGGGCCGCCCGGCGGAGCGTCCGCGAACTGCTCCGCGAGGTTCTCGACGGCCACCACCCGGCCGGTCTCCAGGACGGGCGAGAAGGGCCAGGGCGCGTCCGACACGCCCACCGAGGCGGGGCTCGCGGGCTCTCCGGGCGCGACACCGGCGGCGCCGGCGAGCCGCGCGTGCGGCTCGCCGCTCTCCTCGTCGATGAGGTAGAGAAGGCAGAACGGCAGGTCCGCGGACGCCTCCCCGAGCGCCTCGGCGGCGAGCCGGCAGGCTTCCTCCGCGGACTGCGCCCCCGCCGTGCGCTCGGCGAGCCCTCGCAGGACGCGCGTCCTCCGCTCCCCGACCACGCGGAAGGTGGTCTCCACCACCGCGTTGAAGATGCCGTCGATACGGCCGCCCTCCCCGGGGATCGGGCTGAAGGTGAAGTTGAAGTAGCACTCCTCGGTGTAGCCGTGCCGGCGCATGGGCAGCAGCTCATCCTCCTGCCAGATCCCCTCGCCGGTGGCGAGGACGCGCTCGAACAGCGGACCGATCGAGTCCCAGATCTCGGGCCAGACCTCGCGGCCGGGGCGGCCCAGCGCCCAGGGATGCTTGGCGCCGGGGATCGGGCTCCACGCGTCGTTGTAGAGCAGGGCGAGCTCGGGACCCCAGTAGAGCGCGATGGGATAGCGCGAGTTGAGGCAGATGCCGAGCGCCGAGCGCAGGCTCTGCGGCCAGCTCCCCACGGGGCCGAGCGGCGTGGACGACCAGTCGTGCGCGCGCATGAGCGCGCCCATCTCACCGCCACCCGGGAGCCCCGCATCGGACGGCGGGGCCGGTCGCCTGGTGTCCTCGGTCATGATCGGCAGTTCTCGGACTCGGTTGCGGCGCCGGACGAGGCTTCGGCGCGGTTCCACCGAGTGTAGGCAAGATTCGGTGCGCAGGGTGGGCCGTCGGACCTGGCCGGGATCCGCCGGACCCGCGCAGGGGCGAGGGGTACGCCCGCTTTCCCCGCGACAGGACGTGAACGGCCAGGCTCGCGCGAGGGTGGGCCTTAAGACACAAGACGGGGCGCCCCATGCCGAGGCGCCCCGTGATCGTCGCGTGTGTAGAGCCCCACGACGGGAAATGCGTCAGGTGTCCCCGACGGGCGCGACCTGTTCCAGGACCCGCCGTACTTCTTCCACGACCCGCTTCGGCTCCACGGGCTTGCTGAGATACCCGTCGCACCCGGCTTCGAATGCCCGGTCCTTGTCGGTTCTCAGGGCGTGAGCCGTGAGCGCGATGATCGGGATCCCCGCCGTCGCGGCGTCCGCCTTGAGAATCCGTGTCGCATCCAGGCCGTCGAGCTTCGGGATGGAGACGTCCATGAGGATCACGTCCGGCATTCGCTCGCGAGCGAGGCTCACCCCCTCCTCCCCGTCCCAGGCCTGGATCACCGCGAACCCGAAGTGCTCCAGGATCAGCCGGTAGATGGTCTGGTTGTCCGCGTTGTCCTCCACCAGCAACACCGTCGCGGTCACGATGACTCCGGTGCGGTGGATCCGGGAACTCCCTGGGCGCCGGGTCTCCGTACGACCTCGGCGTCCGCGATGCACTGGGCCAGGTGGTCGTCGGGCCATTCCTCCCACCCATGCGGGATGGGCGCCACACGCCGTTTCTCCCCGGCGCTCTCGAAACAGAGCCAGCCCTCCTGGAGCCCGGCGGCGGTAGCGATGGCGATGGTGATGCGGCCCTTGGGTGAAGGATGAACGTCCCAGGCCAGCCACTCAGTGCCGCCATGCAAAAGGTTTCGGAGCGCCATGGATTTCCTGTGGTGTGCCCTGCGCGGCAGCGCCGCCCCCGAACGTGTGCAGCGTTCCACGTCGGCGGAGTACGGTCGCGTAATAGCGATCTGGACGGAAAGGTGAGGCTCAAGACGGAGGGCGTGGAAGCGAGCGCGACCACAAGGGGTGAATCTATCGCGGCGACTACGTTGATTCAAGCGTTTTCGGGAGCAGCCCAACCAACGCGGTCAGGCGGAGCTGCTCGCCACCGGTCGAAGGCCTCTTCGGGATCACCGGACAGCGAGGAGCACACGACGATCCTCGACCGTTTCCCCCCGGCGAGCTCCACCATGCGCGCCTGGATCTCGCCCCCGTCTTCTTCCGCACCGCCCACCACGAGCAGCCGGCCCGGCTTCCCTCTGGCGACACGATTGGCCACGTCGAGACCTCCGCCGGCTCGTTCCGGAAACCAGCTGCGCAGGCGCTCCGCAGGCGCGGCGCCCCCATCGCGTACACACGCTCGAAGGCAAGCACCAGACCGTGATCGCCATCGCCTCAATCCACGGGATCAGGGCGAACTATTCTCCGTAACTGCTTTAGATTTGCATGTTACATGACCTGGTGGCCAAGCCCCTCTTGCAGACAACGTCGTCCACCGTCGCCCGGCCAAGAGCTGCGGGAACTCACGGGAAGCGCGTGGCGAAAGCGCGCAGGATCATCCGCTCAGCCCCACCTGGCCTGAGGCTGTAATCGCTCCCTGCACCTGCAGTGGTCCGGGAGCCGGCACATGGGACCCGCGACGGTTCTTGCATCGCCGCCAGGAAGCCCACGCTTGCAGCTGTGCCGGCGCTGGAGATGAACCTCGCGCATCGGGTCATGAATTCGTGCTCACCATACCGGGTGATCGGCCCGCCTGATTGGCTACGCTCGTCCATGGAGGGCGCGTGGTGAGTCCGTCCGCTACATCGGCCCCGGACGGCCCCCGTCCGGCGGTGCTGCTGGTGGACGACCGCCCCGAGAACCTGCTGGCGCTGGAAGCGCTCCTGGAGCCGCTCGGCCTCGACCTCGTCCGGGCCGCCTCCGGCGAGGAGGCGCTGCGGCGCGTCCTGGAGCGCGGCTTCGCCGCGATCCTGCTCGACGTGCAGATGCCGGGGATGGACGGCTACGAAGTCGCCCGCCACCTGCGCGCTCGCGAGCGGTCCCGCCACGTCCCCGTCCTCTTCCTGACCGCGATCGACACCACTCCCGAGCGTGTCGTCCAGGGGTACGCGGTGGGCGCCGTGGACTTCCTGTCCAAGCCGTTCCACCCCGACGTGCTGCGCGCCAAGGTGTCGGTCTTCGCCGAGCTGGACCGCAGGGCCCGGCTGCTGCGCGAAGCGGAGACCCGGGAGCAGGAGCTCCGGCACGAGGCGGAGATCCGGGCGGCCGAGGTGCGCGTGGCCGAAGCCCTCGCGGTGCAGCTCCAGGAGCAGGCGGTCGAGCTGGAGGAGCAGACGGACGAGGCACAGCTGCTCGCCGCCGAGCTGGAGGATGCGAACGAGCGGCTCCAGGCGACGCTCGCGGAGCTGGAGGCCGCCCGGGAGAGCGCCGACCGCGAGAGGCGGGAGAAGAGCGCGCTGCTGGACTCCACCGGCGAGGGAATCTACGGGGTGGACGAGCAGGGCCGGTGCACCTTCATGAATCCCGCCGCGGCGGCCATGCTCGGCTACGACCCCGAGGAGTGCCTGGGACGCGGGATGCATACCCTCATCCACCACAGCCGCCGCGACGGCACCCCCTACCCGGCCGAGGAGTGCCCCATCCTGCGGGTGGTCCGCACGGGAGAAGCGGTGCGCATCGAGGACGACGTCCTCTGGCGAAAGGACGGAAGCTGCTTCGACGCCGAGAACAGCTCCTCCCCGCTCGTGGAGGACGGCCGGATCCGGGGCGCGGTGGTCACCTTCACCGACGTCACGGAGTGGAAGCGCGGCGAGTCGCACGCGCGGGCGCAGAACGCGGCGGTCCGCGCGCTGGCGGACGCCGCGGGGAGCGGAGATCCACGCACCAGGCTCCTCGCCGCCGTGGGCGAGAGCGCGGGCTGGAGCCATGGCGCGCTCTGGGAAGTAGACCGAGAGAAGGGCATGCTCCGGTGCACGGCCTTCTGGTCCGGCCCCTCGGCCGACCCGAACGCAGCCGAGGCGGTCAGCGGGGTCACCACGTTCGCCCTGGGCGAGGGCCTTCCGGGGCGGGTCTGGGAGAGCGGGGCCCCGGTGTGGATCTCCGACGTCGCCGACGACCCGGACTTTCCCCGGACGGAGACGGTGGCGCGTACCGGAATCCACGCGGCTTTCGCGTTTCCCGCGCGGGCTGGAGGAGAGGTCACCGGCGTCCTGGAATTCTTCAGCGAGCGGGTCGCGCAGCCGGACCGCGGCCTCCTCCAGGCGATGGACTCGATCGGCGGCACCATCGGGCAGTTCCTGGAGAGGCGCCGGGCGGAGGCGGCGCTGGCCGGGAGCGAGGAGCGGTACCGCGCACTCGCGGAGGCGAGCCCGTACGGCATCCTGGAGATGGACGACCGCAGCGTCGTCCTGTCGGCGAACCCGGCGGCGGAGCGCATCTTCGGCTACCCGGCCGAAGAGCTGGTCGGAAGGTCCCTCGAAGCGCTGATCCCGGAGCATCTCCGCAAAGCGCACCGGGCCGGAGTCGAGCGCTACCTCGCCACCCGGACGCGAAACATCCCCTGGAGCGGCGTGGAGCTGCCGGCGCTGCGGCGCGACGGCAGCGAGTTCCCGGTGGAGATCGGCTTCGGCGAGTACGAGCGGGGCGGCCGCCACGTGTTCGCGGGCTACGTCCGCGACGTCTCGGAGAGGAAACGCGCGGAGGAGGAGCGCCAGCGGCTGCTGACGGAAGCACAGTCCGCGCGCGCCGAGGCGGAGGAGGCGAACCGCGCCAAGAGCCAGTTCCTGGCGACGATGAGCCACGAGATCCGCACCCCCATCAACGCCATCATCGGGTACGCGGACCTGCTGGACCTGGGCATCGCGGGAACGCTCACCGACGCGCAGCGCGAGTACCTGGTGCGGATCAGTGCCGGCAGCCAGCACCTGCTGGGCCTGGTCAACGACGTCCTGGACCTCGCGAAGGTGGAAGCCGGGGGGATGACGGTGGAGAGCCGGAGGGCGACCATGGAGGAAACGGTTTCCGCGGCCGTGTCCCTCGTCTCTCCCCAGGCCAGGGAGCGCGCGATCACCCTGGAGGTCTCCTGCCAGGAAGCGGAGGGACTGTCCTACGTGGGAGACGAGGACCGGGTACGGCAGATCCTGGTGAACCTCCTCTCGAACGCGGTGAAGTTCACCGGGCCGGGCGGGCACGTGCGGGTCGAGTGCGGACGGACCGAGGCCCCCGACGCGGAAGCCCGTCTCTCCGGCGGGGGAGCCTGGATGTTCGTGCACGTGCAGGACAGCGGCATCGGGATCTCCGCGGACCGGATCGACGCCGTCTTCGAGCCCTTCGTCCAGGCGGAGGGCGGCCACACCCGCAGCCACGGGGGTACGGGCCTGGGGCTGACCATCAGCCGCGAGCTGGCACACCTGATGGGGGGCGACCTCACGGCGCGCAGCTCGCCGGGCGAGGGCTCCTGCTTCACTCTCTGGCTCCCGACCCTCCCTCCGCCGGAAGAGGAGTTCCTGGAGGACGCGGACAAGGAGCATTCCGGCGGGCTCTCCGTGGTGGGCGAGGCGATCCTGCTCGACGTGAGGAGCATCGCCCGCACGTTCGTGAGCAGGCTTCGCGAGGACCCCCTCGTGCCGACGGGGGAGATGGGAGATGCCGACCTGGAGGACCACCTTGCGACGATGCTGACGGATTTCGCGAATACGCTGGTGGCGGTCGAGCGGGATCCCGCGATCCCCCGCCGGCTCCTCCGCGACGGGAGCGAGATCCAGAGGGTCGTGGCGGATCTGCACGGAGCCCAGCGTGCCGAGATCGGCTGGGACGAGGCGGCGCTGCGGCGCGAGCACCAGATCCTGCGGGAGGTGGTGGAGGCCTGGATCCGGGAGCGGTCGGATGCGGGCGCACCTGGAGACGGGCGGGACGTCCTCCGGCCCGTCCGCCGCTTCTTGGACCGCTCCGAGCAGATCAGCGTAAGGAGCTTCGTGCAGGTACGAGGAAAGCGGCAGGAATAGCCTGACTGGCAAACGCCGTCGTTGGGTGGAGGAACCGGGCCCATGTGATGGGCTTGAAAGCCGGATCTCCGACCTGACAGGCGCACATCAACGGCGGCGGGGCGGCGTACGAATGGATGGTCCAGCAGGTGCGCGGCCAGGCCGCTGGAGCGTGAATCCTCACCCCTGTTTCGCAGATGGCGGCGGAAGCATGTGCCTGACGAAAACGCGCCCCGGCGGGTCTAACCCAGCCGGGGCTCGCCTGTCATATCTCCGTAGTGCTTTGCCCTCCAAGCTTCCGCTCCAGCGCTTCCACCCGCCGTCGCAGTTCGGCGATCTCCCCGCGCAAACCATCCACCGTATCGCGCCGGTCCTCCTCAGCAACTTCCCGGACGATCTCGGCGGAAATGCGCCGGTTCTCGTGTTCTTCGCGGAAGCCTTCCTGCTCCGCCCTGCCGTGCTCTGCATCCTCCCGGGCGTGCTCCTGCTGCTGCCGCATCTCCTCGGCAGACCTCCGCACTTCGCGGTCGATGATGCGCTGTTCGCGGGAGGGATCCATCAATGTGGTCGCGGGTTGATCGGTTGCTACTTCGCTTCCCTCAGAAGCACCCGCAGCCGGTCGTCCGACCAGTCCTGCCACCCGTCCGGAACAGGCGCATAACGGCGCTTCACGTGACCGACCATGAAGGTGAGCCAGCCCTCCGCCCTGCCTTCCCTCGCCATGAGCGGGCGCCGCGGGATGGTCTCCCACACGCTCCAACTCTTCCCGTCCGCGACGAATACCCGCAGTGCCATGGCTACGCTCCTGTTCCTTGAACCACTCCGGGAGCAGCGCACATGCGGCTTTCTGGACCTTCGCCGGCATCCGCCACAGGTCCCGTTCCCCTGCCGCCCTTTGCTACCCGAGGATGTGAGCCCGGGAACGGTAGCGCAAGAGCGATGCACGGAATCGGGACCCGCAGGGAGCCGTTGGGTATTCGGGCTGAGGGGACTTGGCCTGTAATGCCATCGACATCGCAGGCCGCCTGCAATGCCTTTGGCCGTCTCCATTCTCCTGGGAGGGCTTTCTTCGAAGTCACGCGACCAGGCGGCCCGCGAGCGGGCGGCCCCGGAAGGGCCGTCCGCTCCGGCTGCCGGCTGCACCGTCGGCGGGTTATGGGAGGCCGCGCGCCGGGTCGTCCTTGATGAACGGCCGGACGATGGCGATGACCTCCTCCTTGGTGAGCGCCTCGTCGAACGCCATGGCGGCGGCGGCGGTGCGGGCGGCGGCGTCGCCGATGACCTCGATTCCCGTGAGCGTCGCCGCGTCGATCACCACCTCCGTAGTCCCGTTGAAGACGGTGTGCCGGGTGTTGCTCTCGTTGAACGAGACGGGACCGTTGCCCCCGCCGTAGATCAGGTTGAGCGCGGCCACCACCTCGGGCGGCGGGTTGCTGATGTTGCCCGCCCCCGCCGCGGCCAGGCCGCCGCCGCGGACGTAGCCGCTGAAGCGGAGCGTCGTGTCGCTGGGGTTCCGCATGCGGCGGATGCGGCGGATCTTCGACGCGTGCCGCGCCTCCACCGAGTGGATGCGCAGGGCGCTCTCCAGCGCGACGTCCGCGGTGTTGTTGCCGTTGATGAGGAACCGGCCGGCCTGACCCTTGTAGGCCCGCACCCCGGTGTCCTCGAAAGCCTGCGTCGCCAGCAGCAGGAAGTCGAGCTCGCGGGCGGCCCTCTGGAACGGACCCGTGTTGCTGCCGTTTCCGCCGGTGAAGTCGAAGTCGTTGGCGGTGATGTTCACCACCGTGCCCCCGACCGTCGGGATCACGGCCTTGAGGAAGTCCACGTGCTGCTGCTCGTGCTTCTGGATCTGCTGGACCGCCTGCCTCACCGGGTCGGGGATGAGCGCGCGCACCGTGGCGAACGCGGTGTTCTGCGCCGCGACCGCGCTCGTCCCCAGCACGGCCTTGTAGAACTCGTTCTCCAGGTTCTCCAGGATGAAGGCGAACCGGAGCGCGTCGAGAATGTCGCCCGGCGTCTGCGCGAACACGTCCCTGGAGAGCGCCGCCAGGGCCACGGGCACCGAGCCCAGCGCGAGGCCGGCCGCCAGTTTCGTGCTCATGGACGCGCCCCTGCGGATCGCCTCGCGCCGGGTGGCGAGGCGGTCGCGGATCTCGGGGTCGATCGCGTCCAGGATGGGCTGCTGCTGGTCATTCATGGATCGGATCCTCCTGGATCGCGCTAGGGATTGGCGGGGAAGAAGTCGGCCGTCGGGACACCCTGCGCCGGCGTCGGCGCGCTGCTGATCGGCGGACTCGCCAGCGTGCCGGCCCGGAGGAGGTTGGTCGCGGCGACCCGCTCGAGGACGGCGCCCGCCTCCAGCTTCACGTCGCGCCCGTTGGCGTCGATGATGTCGTCGCCCGCGAAGGCGGTGTTCGGGTTCTGGCCCGCGGGCGGCGCGATGTCGCGCAGCGCGGCCGCGTGCCGCGCCTCGACCGAGGCGAACTTGCCCGCGAGCAGGAGGTTGCGCGCGTCCTGGAGGTACTTCCCGGCCCCGTTCAGCCCCGCCACGCCGATGTGTTCGAACATGCGCGCGGTGTTGATGATGTTGGCCTTGCTGGAGAGGATGGAGTTGAGCGTCGCCGTGTTGATGGAGCC
Source organism: Gemmatimonadota bacterium (assembly GCA_040752145.1). GTDB lineage: Bacteria > Gemmatimonadota > Gemmatimonadetes > Longimicrobiales > Longimicrobiaceae > JAFAYN01. Next base: position 19,395 of record JBFMFL010000033.1, on the reverse strand, counting down.
ACGCAGGTCCGGCACCGCCTGGGCGCCCAGGGCGGTGCGGAGGAACTCGCGGTGGATGACCTCCACGTCGCGAAGGTCGGTGAACAGCTCGCGCTCCTCGGCGCTGAAGGTGCTGAAGGTGGAGCTCGCCACCACCGCCGTGTAGAACGCCCCCTCCAGCTGCTCCAGGGTGTGCACCAGGCGGAAGATGCCGACGTCCGACCGCAGGTCGAACGAGACCCCCGTGACCGGGTCCGGCGTGGGCCCGAGCGGATTGCCGCCGTCGTCGTCATCGTCGCCGTCGCAGGCGACGAACACCGTGGGCAGCATCAGGACCGTCCCGCCCGCGAACAGGTTGCGGACGAAGCTGCGCCGCGTCGCCGGACGCATCAGCTCGCCCGCGGCGGCGATGACCATGGGTTCATCGCGCCGCCCATCTCGTATCGGCATCTCGACCCTCCTCCTTCCTGCTAGCCGCTCCTGCAGAGCGGTAAGGCTAGCGGTCACCGCTCCTGCGCCCTCTCTCGTAGCTGGCGCTGCCCGATCCCGCGTTCAGAGGCGCAGGTAGAGCCCGGCCGTGAGCTCCAGGTTGTGGGTGGTCTCTTCCCCCGCGCCACGAAGCCGGCTTCCGAAAACGATCACGTCGCGCGCGTCGGCGCGGAGCTCGAGGTAGTTGGCGACGGGGATGCGGACCCCCGCCCCAGGAGAGACGGCCAGCTGCGCGTCCTTGCCCATGCCCGCCACGTTGGTGGAAAGGCGGCCGATCCCCACCGCGACGAACGGATCGAGGACCTTGCCGAGCGGCACGACCGTCAGGTGCACGTCGACCTCACCACCGTAGTGCCGGGCGGAAACGCCGTCCTCCGCCGCGAACGACGAGAAGAACCCGCCCAGGGTGGCGTGGTCCAGCAGGTTCCTGCCCGGGCCGGAGAGCGGCGCCAGGTTGATCATCAGGCGCCCGCCTCCGCCTGCGCCGGCGGCGCGCTCGTCGAAGCTGCCGCCGCGGTCCAGAAGGAGCGCGCTCCCATACCCGCCCAGTGCTATGAAGCGGCGCTGTGGCCCCAGGTTCTGTGCGCCGGCCTCCGCGGCCGTGCCCAGGGTGGAGGCGGCGAGCAGGGCGGCCAGGACGATCACGGTCTTCATGGCGTCGCCTCCTCAGCGCCCGGTCGCGAGAAAAGGCCGGACGATGTCCATCACCTCCCCCTGGGTCAGCGGCTCGTCGAAAGCCCGAGTGTTCTCGTCGCTCCCGCTCAGCGGCCCCAGGACGAAGTGAAAGGTGTTGCTCTCGCCTGCGTAAATGGGCTGCGTCTGCGGCGGGAGATCGCCGCGGGAGCTCTGCACGATCCACCCCTTCTGCCCGCGCAGGCGGCGGATCTGCGCGGCGTGCCGTGCCTCGACCGCGTGGATCTTGAGCGCGTCTTCCAGGATCCGCTTGTTCCCCATGAGGAACGACGCCTGTCCCTTGTAGGCGCGCACCCCGGTGTCTTCGAAGGCCTGCGCCAGTGCAGCAAAGGTGCGCGGGTTGGAGAAGACATCCGCGAAGGGGCCGTTGCCGCTCCCCATGCCGCCCGTGTAGTCGAACGTGGGCTTCGGAATCGCGCGGCCTCCCAGAACGGAACGCAGGAAGCGCACGTGCGCCACCTCGTGCTTTCGCACCTGGTCGAACGTCTCGCGCTCCGCTCCCCGCAGCAGTCCGGGCGCGGCGAAGCCGCGGGTGTAGAACTCCGCCTCCAGTTCCTCGAGCATGAGAGCGAAGTTCAGCACATTGACGATGAGGTCCGGCAGGTCGTCCTGCCCGAGGGCGTCGGTCGCGACGACGGCGAGCGCGACGGGAGCCGACCCGAGCACGAGCCCCGCCGCTGCGCGTGACGAGCCGGAGAGGCCGGAGCGGATAGCCTCCCGGCGCGTCAGCAGGCGCTGCAGCAGCTCGGGATCGTCCGAGAGCAGATCGTTCCTGGGTTCCATGATCTCTTCTAAACTCCGACAATGCGCAGTCGCTGCTTGAAGAAGGGCGCCACCATGTCCAGTACCTGGCGAGGCTCGAACGCACGGTCCATCCCCCGCTCGTCAACGACGGTGTCGTCGGCGAATGCCCGAGGGTTCTGGAAGAGCAGCTCACGGAGGATCGCCGCCTGTCGTGCCTCCACGGAGACGATCTTGCCCGCGATGGTGAGAAACTCCGGCAGGCTTATGTACTTGCCCGCCCCGTTGTAGGCGGCCGTGCCCGTGTTCTCGAACATGCTGGCGGTGCGGAGCACGCTCTCGCGGCGCGTGAAGTCCACCGAGCTGAAGTCTCGCTCCGGCACCTCGATCTTGAAGATTCCGATGGCGCGCTGGAAGAACTTCCGGTGGGAGTTCTCGTGCTCGTAGATGTCGCGGAGCACCTCCAGCTCCCCCCGGCGCAGGTCCCCGGGCGGGTCGCGCAGCACGCGGCCGTAGAAGTCCCACTCCATCACCTCCAGGGTGTAGGCGTAGTTGAGCACCCCGAAGTCGCTGTTGAAGTCCAGCGTGTGGGAGCTGATGCGGTTCAGCACTGAGCAGCCGGATGCGCCGCTGGCCACCGCCAGCGCCGCCGTTCCGACACCTGCCCGGCGCAGGAAACCGCGCCGGCTGAGCCCGTCCCTCGGGTCCGTCGCTGTCGAACGCATGTCGTCCATTCCCGTACCCCCTCCCTGGGTGCTCCCCCGACGCGAGGCTATCGTCGCAGTTGGGCCGCCCGACACGATGCGCCCGGAGACCGGAACCCGCGTCGCCGCTCCGGCCGACATCCTCGTCTTCCTTTCGCCCGCTCACATCAACCACGGCGGTCGCCGACCGCCTCCATTCGTTTGTACGCCTCCAGGCGACGCTCCGGATGCATCGGACCCGCGCCGCAAAACGACTCCCCGCGCCGCATCGTCGCCAGGGCCTGTACCGCCGAGGTGATCTCGAGTCTGCTCGTCCAGTTCACCGGTCGGGTTTGTCCGGCGCCCCCGTGCGCATGTTCATGAGCAACCCTTCCGCACGCACACGCCCGAGCTCTCGCAATGGGTGAATCCGCCACATGCGTCAGAAGGTGCTCTCCACCGCCTCGGCAGCGTCGCCTGCCATGCCCGGAACGCCCCTCGGAGTGCGGCCAGGTCTCACCATGGAGAGAAGAACTCGCCCGCGGCAGCAGCCTGGACCGGAAGGCGGGCGCCAGGAAGAGCGGGTCCGTACGCAAGAAGTCGCTCCGATTCTGCCGCATTGCATCGAACAGAAACGCGCTTCATCAGAACACCTGTTGCACCGGGGAGGATGGAGGAGAACCCGGGCGCAGGAACCTTCGACAGGTCCGGTGGACGGACCTCCTACGGGGGAGGGTCGGCGCGGGATCACACCGGCCGCCTCGACGCGGCGGGCCGGCTGACGAGCGATCGGGAGTTCGCGGATGAGACGGGAGTGGACCCGTGGGCGTGGCATGCGCCGCCGCGCCCTGGAGGCAGAGGGGATGGTGGAGGTGCGGGGTCGCTCCGGCGTGGCTCCCCACCGATCGGAATCGGTGTTTCCCTGGTGTGGCGCTTGCGTACGCAATCCACGAGTCGTCCGGATCCCGCAACGCCTCCGAGTTTTCATGGATCCAGCTGCGTCCTCCGTCCCGTACCATTCCATGAGGCCGCCGTCGCCGAGTGCCTCGTGACGGGAGGGCGCGCATTTCCCCCCGAGGGCCTCCCTCGCGCACTCGATGCCACGGACGATCGCGAGCTTCTCCGCCGCACGGGCATGGGGGACGAGGCAGCGCTGGCGGCCCTGTACGACCGCTGGGTGACGCTGGTCCATTCCGTGGCGATCCAGCTGCTCGAGGATCCGGATGATGCGGCGGAGGTGGTGGAGGAGGTTTTCTGGCAGGTGTGGCGCCAGCCGGAGTCTTATCAGGAGGGACGGTCGGCCGTGTCCACCTGGCTCACGATGATCACGCGGAGCCGTGCGATCGACCGGCGACGCTCACGGGCGCGGCGGCGGCAGCGGGAGGTGGAGCTCCCCGAAGACGAGGCGGAGATCCCTTCCGACTCCGACTCCGGGGACCCGCTCGACGGGGCGGACGCCGCCGAGCGCCGCGAGATCGTGGCGCTCGCCATCGGGGCGCTCCCGGCCGACCAGCGACATACGATCGAGCTCGCCTACTTCCGGGGGATGAGCCAGTCGGAGATCGCCGAACACACCGGACAGCCGCTCGGGACGGTGAAGACCCGGGTACGGCTGGCGTTTCAGAAGCTCAGGGAAAAGTTGTCCATCCTGAGATAAGGCGCACTGTGATTCCTTTTGATCGAGAGCACCGACAGCTCCAATCCGGCCTTGCCCTGCTGTCCGGGGCTGAGGGGGCAGCGCTCCTCGTCCACCTCCGGGAGTGCGAGGAGTGCGCAGGTGCGTTCGCGAGGGTGCAGGATGCCCTGCTGGCCGCGCTCTACCTCCCGCCACCCCGGCCCATGGAACCAGGTCGCGCGGCGGAGGTCCGGGAGCGCATGCTGGCGCGGACCAGAGACACGCCGGGCGGCGCGAAGCGCGCCGCCCGGCGAATGCCACACGAGATCGGAGGGTGGATGGTCGCAGCGGGATTCGCCGTCCTGCTGCTCACGCACCACTCCTTCCATCGCCCTCTCAACTTTGGCGGGGCGGTCGCCACGACCCTCGGGGTCGCACTGTTCGGGGGCGCACTGTATGTCGTGGCGGAGCGTCATCGCTCCGCTGTGCTCCGTGAACGGATCGCCACCCTTGAGGCCGAACTCGACCGCATCCGGGCCCATGCACTCGGGACCGGTCCCGTGCCGGGTTCCGCATAGCCCGAGCGGCCTTCCCCGCCGCGCAGGATCGAAGGCCCCCTGACCCGGAACGACCTCCAGGCGCTGGATGATACCGGCGTCGCATCGGCGGCCTTCGAACCGTGCGCTTGCCGCCGGTACGCCTCCAGAACGGGGGGGTGGGGAGGGCCGGAGGAAAGAGGAAAGGCGAGAGCGCTGGAGTGGCGTTCACCGTCATGTGCCTCGGCCCCCGTTCTCCCGCATCGCCTCCAGGTTGAAGCGGACGAGGAGCTCCGCGAGCTCGTCCGCGGACCCCGCGGAGATCATCGGCTCGTCCGGACAGGACGGAGGAAGCTCCAGTCCCGGCAGGGCCGCCCGCGCGGCCTGCGAGACCAGCACCGGCCGCGAGCGGTCGATCCGCGCCACGGCGTCCGCATCGTAGGCCAGCACTCCGTGGATCCGGTCCGCGTAGACGCTGCCCGCGATCAGCCGCACCCGTTCCACGAAGCGCGGGTCCACACACAGCACCGCGATCTCCTCCTCCGCCGCCCGGCGCTGGAGCTCCCGCGCGAAGCTGCGGTTCAGACGCACGACGACGAGCGGCTTCCCGAGCTGCTGCGCGACCCGGCGCATCTCGACGGCGTGGAACGCCGTCGTCGCGATGATGTGCGCCGTCCGGACCTCCTCCGGGATCCGCGGCAGGATCTCGGCGCCGGTCGCGACGGGCGTGAACCGGTCCGCGTGCACCGCCGCGGCCTCGAAGCCGTAGTCGCCGCGCAGCTCCGCGCAGAACGATTCGATCTGGTCCGCGGTGGATTCGACGAAGGCGCAGCGCACCCGGGCCGTCGAGGTGCACTCCCGGACGAACTCCGGCAGGTCCGGAACCCGGATGCGCCGCGTCCGCGCCTGGCCCAGCACGCCCGCCATCCACCGTGCCGTCTCCGCCAGCACCCACCCGCCGATGCGCTCCTGGGCCGCGACGAACACGCCCGAGCGTCCCCGCACCTCCACCAGCCCTTCGGCCACGAGCACGCCGTACGCGCGGGCGATCGCCCGCAGGTCCGTGCCGGTCTCCTCCGCGACTTCACGGTAGCTCGGCAGCCGGTCACCCGTGTCCAGGCGACCGGTGTGGATCCCGCCGACAATCCGCCCGCGGAGCAGATCCGCCAGACGGCGGTCCGTCCATGGCCTCTGCGGCACGTTCTCTTCCATCGGCTTTCCTCCCTCTGCAACAGATGCCCCGGATTCGGTCCGTTCTGTTGCATAAAATGCAGTAGTTCCGGAACGCCTCTTGCGAATCCCGCGCCGCCGTCGTGGGCGCTTGTCCGACCTTTGTTCCGTCTTGGGAAAGCGAGGGCCGCCATGCGTCACGGACCCGCGCGGGCGGGACGCCGTCTGCGCTCCTCACAGCGGATCAGGCCAGGGAGAAGACATGCTCTCGGACAGCGCGGGTGTTCCTCCACTCGGTGGGGAATACGATCGGCGCCTGGTCCACCGGATCGCCGGCTCGGACTCCGCCGCCCTGGGTGAGCTCTACGACCGCTGGTCGGCACTCGTCTATGCTCTCGCGATTCGGGTGGTGGGGAGTGCCGCGGATGCCGAAGAGATCCTGGAGAGCACGTTCCGCCACGTGTGGCGGACTGCACGCGAAGACGAGACGTCGAGGGCATGCGTGGGGGCCTGGCTGATCACGGTGGCGTTCAGCCGCGCGCTCGACCGTCTGCATGCCCGCTCACGGGGTGGGCCGTTCCCCAGCGTCGAGGTCCTGGCCGGCGCCTCACGGATGCCGTCGGCCACGCAGTCCATCACAAGTACCGGGAGATCAGGATGAGAGGAACGTCGCCAGTACTTCGGTTCGTGCTCGGAGCGGCCGCCTGGGCGTGCGCGCTCGGCGCGCAGACGGCCGCGGCCCAGAGCGACCCCATGCAGGTGCAGCCGCAGGGGCCACCGCCGGCCTGGGCACCGAACATCGACCCGCAGATGCTGGCGGTGATCGAGCAGCTCGACTCCTTCAACATCCCGCCGCTCCCCACCCTCACGCCCTTCCAGGCGCGCATGGCGAAGACGCCCACCGACGCGGTGCAGGCGATCCTGATGCGCACCGGGATGCCGCAGATGCCGCCGCGGGTGGACATCGACCACAGGGTGCTCCCCGGCCCCACGCCGGAGGGCGTGCTGGTGCGCACCTACACGCCGCGTGCGGGCGGCGGGCCGTTCCCGGTGGTCGTCTACGCGCACGGCGGCGGGTGGGTGATCGCCAACCTGGACACCTACGAGCCCAGCGCCCGGGCGCTGGCCGAGAAGGCGAACGCCATCGTGATCTCGGTGGCGTACCGGCAGGGACCGGAGAACCGCTTCCCCGCGGCGCACGACGACGTGTTCGCGGCGTACCGCTGGGCCACGCAGAACGCGCAGTCCATGAACGGCGACCCGCGGCGGATCGCGCTGGCCGGCGAGAGCGCCGGCGGGAACCTGGCCGTGGCCACCGCGCTCATGGCGCGCCAGCAGGGCGTGCCCATGCCGGTGCACATCCTGTCCGTGTACCCCATCGCCGACGGCGACACCCAGTCTCCGTCCTACGACCGCTACGCCGGCGCCAAGCCGCTGAACCGCCCGCTGATGGCGTGGTTCTTCGGCAACTACCTGCGCGGCCCGCAGGACGCGCGTGACCCGCGGATCTCGCTGGTCGGCGCGGAGTACCGGGGGTTCCCGCCGGTCACCATCATCAACGCGGAGATCGACCCGCTCCAGGCCGAGGGCGAGCAGCTCGCCGAGCGCATGCGCCAGGCCGGGGTGGACGTGCGGCAGCAGACGTTTCCGGCGGTGACGCACGAGTTCTTCGGGATGGCGGCGGTGCTGGAGCAGGCGGTGCAGGCGCAGGACCTGGCGGTGAGCCGCCTGCGCGCGTCCTTCTCAGGCGGCGGAGGAGGCAGCGGGGCCACGAGCATGGCCCCGGGCGGAGCCATGGGTGCCGCCCCGAGCGGAGCCATGCGCGTGACCCGCACGGAGGGGGTGCCGGTTCGCAAGGATCCCTGACCGGAGCCGCCCTGCCCGCGTGCAGAACGGGGAGCGCTCCGCTCGGGGCGCTCCCCTGGTGCTCATGGGTCTACCCGGCACGTCGCCGGCTACGCTACGCCGCGGCCATCGGGGTCCGGCCCCACCCTGTCCGCCGCTGAATCACCTGAGCAGGTGCGAGGGGCCGAAGGCGCCCGCCACCCTGCGGCGCAAGGACAAGGCGTGCGCGGGCATTCATCCGCTCGACCGGGGTACAGCCCGACGCTACTTTGCAGTTCGAACGGGCGGCGCGAGTGGAGAGGGTGCCGCTTGCCCATGACCAGGAGGCACCGCGTGACGGACAGCACCACCACTGCCCCCGTCGCGGGCGGCGCAGGAGCACACCGGAGTTTAGACGCGGCCGCTGCCCTCTTCGCGGGCCCCGGCGAGATGCGCGCCCTCTGCCGCACCTTCGACTGGGGTTCGACGCCGCTCGGCCCGGTGGAAGGCTGGCCACCGAGTCTGCGCACGGCTGCCGTCATCGTGCTCGGCTCGCGCAACCCGATGTTCCTGTGGTGGGGCCCGGAGCTCGTCCAGCTTTACAACGACGCCTACCGCCCCAGCTTCGGTGAGAGCGGACGGCACCCTGAGGCGCTCGGCATGCGCGGGCGGGAGTGCTGGACCGACATCTGGGACGCCATCGGCCCGCAGATCGAGCAGGTGATGACGACGGGCGAGGCGACCTGGCACGAGGACCAGTACCTGCCCATCGAGCGCAACGGGCGGCTCGAGGACGTCTGGTGGACGTACGGCTACAGCCCCGTGCACGACGACGACGGGCGCATCGCCGGGACCCTCGTGGTCTGCCAGGAGACCACGAGCCGCATCCTGGCGGAGCGGGACCGCGAGCGGATGCTGGAGGCCACGGCCCGCGCCGAGCGGCGGGCTGCGCGCGTCCTGGAGCGGGTGAGCGACGAGCACCTCACCATGGACGCCGGCTTCCGCATCCTGACGGTGAACGCGGCCTCCGAGCGCGCCCTCGGCAGGACCCAGGACGAGCTCCGGGGGCTGACGTACTGGGAGGCGTTCCCCGCCTCCGCCGGCTCCGAGGCCGAACGGCACTACCGGCGCGTCGCCGCGGAGGGGGTCGAGGCCCACTTCACGGTCCACTACGTGGGCGAGGGCTACGACCGGCACCTGGAGATCGACGCCTATCCCACCGACGAGGGAGGGGTCGCTCTCTTCCGGCGCGACATCTCCGAGCGGCAGCGCGCGGAGACGGCGCTGCGTCAGAGCGAGGCGCAGTACCGCACCCTGTTCGAGTCCCTGGACGAAGGCTTCTGCCTCATCGAGGTGGTCTTCGACACGGAAGACCGGCCGGTCGACTACCGGTTCGTGGAGACGAACCGCGCCTTCGAGCTGCAGACGGGGCTCTCGGACGTCCGGGGCTGCAGCGCGCGCGAGGGCGTGCCCGGCCTGGAGGCGCACTGGATCGAGACCTACGGGGAGGTGGCACGCACCGGCCAGCCGAACCGCTTCGAGAGCGGGCCCGACGCCATGGGGCGCTGGTTCGACGTCTACGCGTTCCGGGTGGGCGGGCCGGAGGAGCGCCACGTCGCCGTCCTCTTCCAGGACGTCAGCGCGACTCGCGCCGCCGCGGCCGAGCGGGAGCGGCTGGTGCAGGCGCTTGAGATGGAGCGGTCCCGCCTGGCGTACGTCTTTCAGCAGGCGCCGACGTTCCTCGCCGTCCTCCGCGGGGCCGACCACGTGTTCGAGCTGGTGAACGACGCCTACTACGGGCTCGTCGGATACCGCAACGTCGTGGGCAGGCCGGTGCGCGAGGCGCTGCCGGAGGTGCGGGAGCAGGGCTTCATCCGCCTCCTCGACGGCGTGCTCGCGGGCGGTGAGCCCTACGTGGGCCGCGAAGTGCCGATCCTGCTGGCCCGCACGCCGGGCGCGCCGCCGGAGGAGCGCTTCGTCGACTTCGTCTACCTGCCGCTGGTCGAGGCGGACGGCACGCGCTCGGGCGTCATCGCGCACGGCACCGACGTCTCCGAGCAGGTGCACGCCCGGCGCGAGGTGGAGCGGCTGCTCGACCAGAGCGAGCGGGCGCGCGCCGACGCCGAGGCGGCGCGCGCGGAGGCGGAGGCCGCCAACCGGGCGAAGAGCGAGTTCCTGGCGGTGATGAGCCACGAGCTGCGCACCCCGCTCAACGCCATCGGCGGCTACGCGGAGCTGATCGAGATGGGCATCCGGGGGCCGGTCACGCCGCAGCAGGCGGACGACCTCCGGCGCATCCAGCAGAGCCAGCGCCACCTGCTCGGGCTCATCAACGAGGTGCTCAACTACGCGAAGCTGGAGACGGGGACCGTCCACTACGACGTCGTGGACGTCTCCGTGCGCGAGGCGACGGCGGCAGCCGAGTCGCTCGTGGCGCCGCAGGCGCGGGCCAAGGGGCTCACGCTCGTGGTGGCCGACTGCCTTCCGGAACTCGCCGTACGCGCGGACCCGGAGAAGCTGCGGCAGATCCTCGTCAACCTGCTCTCCAACGCCGTGAAGTTCACCGACCCGGGTGGGCGGATCGACGTTTCATGCAGGCTGCGGGATGCGAGCGCGGTCATCTCCGTCACGGATACCGGGATCGGCATCCCGGCGGACAAGCTCGGGGCGATCTTCGATCCCTTCGTACAGGTGCGCTCCGACCTCACGCGCACGCACGAGGGGACGGGGCTCGGCCTGGCGATCAGCCGCGACCTCGCGCGAGGCATGGGCGGGGACATCACGGCGAAGAGCGCGCGGGGCGTCGGAAGCGTGTTCACGCTGGTGCTGCCTCTGGCCAGCGGTGCATGATGGCGAGGTCTCGAGTGTTTCGCACACGCGCACGGTTGTGCTGTCCTGTGAGTCACGTGGTGTTTCCCACGCGCGCCACAGGCGGTAGCATCTGGACACCCCTTGCCTTGGAAGACCGACCTGGAGGTCGCGTGAAATCGCTGCGTGAAATGGTTTGGGAGGCTGTCGCCTTCGAAATGGAGGTGGACACCCCGATGACTGGACCGACATTCACGGCCGACGACATCACGGCAGCTGTCGTGGAGCGGAACCTTGAGGAGCTGGAAGCGGCCCGCGTCGGCAGACAGGACGTGCGACGCGAAGTGCTCGCCGTGCTCGATCACATCGAGGCACATGGCTGGGACAACGTGCGGGACGAGTTCCAGAGGGCCGCACGGGTCCGAAAACCGCATCGAGATCCGGAGCCTCTACAGCGGCCGGGCAACGCGGCCGATCCGAACGACCCTCCGTTCTGACGCGCGGCATCGCTTGCCTCGCGATGTCGGTCGGGCACCTCTAGATTGCAGGCACATGGCCAGGAGCCTCTGGCGGTGAAGTGTGGGGGGCTCAAGAGTTCTCCCGCCCGCTCGGCGGATCGTACATACTCGCCTTTCTCGACCGATGCGACTTGTCAGGAACAGCGGCACCGACCGTGGTGCCGCCGAGGTACCAGGCGCCGCGCTCCCGGGAGATTTCTCCCCGGGGATCGCCTCGGCAGACCTGTCTCGCTTCGGATCCGCCGCGAGTAGATCGGTCCCCGAGAAGTGGGGAAGCTGCCGATCCGGCCGTCCTGCCATGGAACATGGTGGCCTGGACCTGCTGGATGCGGATGGCATCGTGGTGTGGCACCGGGAGCTGGCGCCGGCCGCCGCCAGGATCAACTTCGCGGTGATCCCCGATCAGCAGGGGCCGCGGAACGGGCGCAGTCCGTGAGCGGGATGCACGAGGACGAACCGGAGACCGCGCGCGGCGAACTGATCCTCTACGAGACGGAGGACGGCCGCACGCGCGTGGAATGCCGCTTCGCGGAAGAGACGCTCTGGCTGAGCCAGGCGCTCATGGCGGAGCTGTTCCAGACCTCGCCGCAGAACATCACGCAGCACCTCAAGGCCCTGTACGAGGAAGGGGAGATCGACGAGGAGGCAACCTGTAAGGAATACTTACAGGTTCGCCAGGAGGGCGCGCGCGAGGTCCGCCGCTCGGTGAAGCACTACAGCCTGGACGCCATCCTCGCGGTGGGCTACCGGGTGCGCTCGGTGCGCGGCACCCAGTTCCGGCGCTGGGCCACGGAGCGGCTGCGCGAGTACCTGGTCAAGGGCTTCACCCTGGACGACGACCGGCTCCGCAACCCGCCCATCGACGGCGCGGGCGTGCCGGACTACTTCGGGGAGCTGCTGGAGCGGATCCGCGACATTCGCGCCAGCGAGCGCCGCATGTACCTGCGCGTGCGCGAGATCTTCTCGATGGCCGCCGACTACGTGCCCAACCACGAGCAGACCGCGCGCTTCTTCCAGACCATTCAGAACAAGCTGCATTTCGCCGCCACCGGCCGCACCGCCGCGGAGCTGATCCGCGAGCGGGCGGACCACGGCCGGCCCCACATGGGCCTGACCACCTGGAAGGGCACGGACGTGCGCAAGGGCGACGTGACGGTCGCCAAGAATTACCTGCGCGACGGCGAGATCGACGAGCTGAACCGCATCGTGGTCATGTGGCTGGACTACGCCGAGGACCAGGCCCGCCGGCGCCGGCAGGTGTTCCTGCGCGACTGGGAGGAGCGGCTGGACGCGTTCCTCCGCTTCAACGAGCGCGACGTGCTGCCCGACACCGGCCACGTGCGAAAGGCCGACGCCGACAGCCACGCAGAGGCCGAGTACGAGAAGTTCGCCGCACGCCGCCGCGAGCTGCTGGAAGCGGAGGGCGAGCGCGCCAGCCTGGACGCGCTCCGGGCCCGCGCGCGCCGACTCCCTCCCGGCGCGCCGGACAGCTGATCGCGTATGCAAATGCCGCTGGCCGCGGATCTGGCTTCGGCTCCGGCCCCTCGCCGGTGAACCGGCCTCCGACGATCCCGGGGCGGCTCAGTACTCGGAGTCCTCCGGAGTCGAACTGCCGGACCGGGGCGGTGGTGCCGCCCTGGCTGCCGGACGGTTCTGGGCGCTAGGCGAGATCTGCCCGGAGCTGCTGCGCATAGCCCTCAAGCGCAGCCAACAGCTCGGGTGTGTCAACGTCGAGATCCCCGACCGCATGCCGCATGTGACGAGGAAGCGCCGTTTCGAGCTGCCGCACCACCTGGAGGATACTCTCAGCCCTCTCGGCGGCATCCGAAGGGACCTGGCGTTCCGACCGGACGCGCCGGCGCTTCCGCACTTTGGTCTCGAAGTGATGCCGCCCATCATCGGTGGCGCGGACGTGCCCCTCCTCGACCGCCGCCAACCCCCGCCGGCAGAGCGCACGTAGGACACGGCCGTCCAGTTCATCCGCTGGAAGTGGCTCCTCCGCGAGCGTCAGAAGGCGCAGCAGCTCGGCCTGACTCGGGCTCAGGGCACCCTCGGCGACCGGGTGTGGCTGGACCACGATCGCGGCCTGCGGTTCTGCCGCCGGCGTAGCTGGATCACTGTCCGCCCACGAAGATACGTGCGAGATCGCGGAGGTAGTGCTGGGGCGAGAGGCGCGAAAGGCCTGGAGCTCATCGGCCAGGCTGCCACGCGCTTGGTCATGCCAGGAAGGGGTCGTTTGATCCGGGCCGGCGTTGTCGAACTGCGCAGAACGTAGTGCTGACAAAGGGACCCGGAATACAGATGGGCAATGGCCGCCTCGGAATGGCGGGTGTGCGCCATTAGTATCGGGAAGTGCGTGTGGAGTTCCGCTACCACTCTCCGAGGAGTTTGAGAACCGCTCGTGGGAGCGACGGGTCGAGGTACGACGTCTGCTGCCTCATGGGATCCGCGGGTACCTCCTTGAGCACGTGGTTCATCCCATCCATGATCACGAGCTCCGCGTCCGGTTCACGACAGCACCGGGAATGGGCGGCGCGACGCCGTCCGGACCCTCCACCACGCAGCGACGCCCACGGGATGTTCCCGCGGGCCCCGCTGAATCCGGCACCCGTCCGTCAGGCCGCGCCCGGATCCGCGCCAGTCCACGCCCCTCTGCTCGTGATCGCTCTCGGGGCGGTATTGGTGGAGACCGGCACCCTCCGGACGTATCGGCGTCGATTCTTCCGGCTCCGAAGAGCGACTACGAAGGGAATCCGGACCTGGTGCGGTGCTCGGCGAGGTGCGCAGCCATAGCCGCTCCAGGGGGGCCCGGCCGGGAGGCGAGATGCTATTGTGTGCTGTACGTTCCTGTAATTGAAAAAGAGAACACCACAAGACACTACAGAGGAGCCCCGAGCCGCGTTCGTAAGTGTTTGCTGCATCGTGGCTTAGATATGCGCGACAGCCCTTGGCCCACCTGCTGGACCCGCTCCAGGCTCCTGCCGGGGGGTACCATCCTACCGCATCTCCTGCCCGCCGACAGACACACCCCCCCACGGGACGGGCGGGATACCATTCTACAGCACCTGCTCGCGCCGGCTGTTCCCCCGCAGGCCGCCAGGTCGGCGGATGCGCTGGTCGGCGCCCCCGCGGCGCCGCACGACGAGGCCCGTGGGGCCCGAGCCGCCGCTGAGACCGGGCCCGGGGTGCTGCCGGGCGAACCCGCCGCCGCAGCCCGGTTTAGGCGCTCACACCGCCGCCGGGCGGTGTACCGCGTACCGGCCCGCACCCGGTACGCGGTTTACTTCGATGGCTTGCGGCGGTACGGTCTAAACCCTATTGTTTCCCGTCAATGCTGTAGAGTGGTATCCCAGACCCTGGCGTGCACGGGCGGGTCCGCGACCGGTCCGCGTCCCGGCCGTGGACAATCGGAGGGCGGGCGCTGTAGAATGGTATCCCTGGCCTGCCCCTCCCCGGATCGTGGTAGGATGGTATCCCTGACCGAGGGCCTCGTCCGGCATTCGCGGGTAGGAGTCACCGTAACCGCAAGATGAACGACCCAGCTTCTGCGCACCGCCCCGCCGAGTCCGGCCAGGTCCTCTCGATCAGCTCGGGAGCACACCTGGTCGTATCCGTGCCGGCGGTGCTGGGTGCGATCCATCATGCGTCCGGACCGCTCGCGGCCCGCAAGCTGCCCCGGCCCCCCACCGCCGTCGACACGCGCAACGCGGTGGCGGTCGCGGTCGTGATCTCCGAGCTGGTTCGCGAGGTGGAAGTCGCGCCACGGACCCCGGGCGGGGCAGTCGAGATCCCGGAAGCTCCCGCGGAGTTCGCCAGGCGCGCGGGCACGTCGCTGAGCGAGGCGGAAGCGGCGGTCTCGCTTCTCTACGCAGCGGGGGTCCTCGCCCGGGTGGAGTCGCCCTCCGCGGCCAGGCTGCGCTTCGCCGACGGCATGCTCGCCGAGGAGCCGACGCTCGCCCTGGTGGCCTGGGAGGAGGTCCGCACCCGGCTGCACTCGGTCGGCGCGACCCTCCCTCCGGCCATGGCGGTGGTACGGGAGCTCGCGCGCGCGTCGAGCGTCGTCGATCCGGCGAACGGGAGCAGCTGGGCCAACGCCACGCTGGGGCGCCTGGCGGACCGCACCTTGTTCCAGCGCACGGCGCTGTCGACGGCGATCACCGCCCTCGAGAGCGCGGGGCTGATCGAGCGGGGGCAGCGCCGTGGCCAGGAGGGGCAGTATCGGCTCCTGCCGAGCGCGTTCGGGACCGAGTGGCCGCTGCCGGCGGACGGACCCGGCCCGCAGCCGGGCCTCGCACCTGCTGCGCCCGCGCCCCCGGCCGCGCCCGCCGCTGCCCCGCTCGACCCGGCGCCGGCACCACGCGGGGCGGCTCCCGCGATTCCCATGCAGATCGCGGGGGTGCCCATCGAGGTGCCGCCCGGCGTCCCGGTGCGTGTCGAGATCGATGCGCTCGGCCGCCAGTTCGTCCACGTGGGCCCGCACGTGGTGATCGGCCCCCTGTGACCCGCCGCCCGGCCGGCGGTCCTCTCCACTCCACGCCCGCCGCTCCGAAACCGGGAGCCGGCGGGCTTCTCGCGTTCGGCGGAGCGGGCACCGGCCGTTCGCGCACGCTGCGCCTCGCCCGGCGATCACGGAGTACCGCCCTGCCTCCGGCCGGAACGGGTGCACGAACGGGACCGGCCCCGGCACCTGTCGAGGTGCCGGGGCCGGCGGCTGCTGCGGATCAGCGGGGGCGACGGGATCACTCCTCCCTGGGAGGCGGCTCGCCGTGCTGCACGACCAGGAGGACCTTCCGCCCGACGATCTCGCTGAGGATACTTTCCAGCTCGTCCCCGTACTTGTCCCGGATCCACTCCACCGCGAACGCTCTCGGCGTACCCACGACGACGGCGTGGTCGGTGAGCTCGACCTGCCACGTGTTCCCCAGCCAGGTGTTGAACGCCTGACCCGGGATCTGGCCGCGGAAGCGCTCCAGCGCCCGGCCCCACTCGGTGGTGGGGAGCGGCGCGTCGTCCGCGGGAGCCGCCGCTTCCTCGGCGGCTGCTTTCTTCCGCGGACGGCTCGCGGCCGTTTTCAGGGAGAGGACGGGGCTCTCCTCCGGCCCCGCCAGGGCGCGGCCGCTCATCTGGTCGAGCCACTGCAGGTACCCCGGCTCCGTGAACTCCCACTTCTGCTCGATCCCCTTCCGGATCCACCCGCCCCAGTTCTCCACCGGGCGGCCGTCCACGTCGATGCCGTTCTTCTTCGTCTGGATGTAGTAGGCGCGGCGGAGGACGGCGAGCGTCTGGGTCGGATGGCTGCGGAGGAGCTGGCGGCCCGTCGCGACCGAGATCCCGTGGACTCCGAGGTGGTACAGCAGCGTTCGGGTCCAGGCCTTGTCCTCGCCGCCGACGCCGCGGAAGAGCCCGGCGGCGTGCAGGCGGTCGCCCGGCAGGATGGAGATCTCGTACGCTCCGCGGCCGATCTCCTTCACGGAGTGGTCGAGGACGATGTTCGCGGCCTGCAGGCTCGTGAGCGCGGCGGAGATCTGCTTCGCCTGCGCCCCGGGCTTCTGGCTGTTCGAGAAGGCGATCTCCGCCAGGAAGTCGTCCAGCGAGAGCACGAACGGGGGCCGGGCGCCGCGCGCCATGCGAAGCGCGAGGACCTGGTAGATGCGCTTCGCGAGGGCGGAGCGCAGCGAGTTGTGCTGCTCGACGTCGAGCCAGGCGGTCAGCCCGACGAGCGGCTGCTCCAGCCAGACCGGGTTGAGGCGCAGGAGGTCGATCCGGGTGACCTCGTCACCGGCCCGCTGCGCGCTCGAGATGTCGTACTCGAGGACGTAGTGTCCACGGTCCCGGGTCGTGCGCTCCGGGTATCCGTCCGGCACGACGGGGTAGGCGTCCCCCGACCGGACCTGGTCCACGAGTCCGCCGAACTCGATGTTGAACTGGGTGCGCACGGTCACGGCCTGCCAGCGGGCGAGCGCCCTCTTGACCGCGGCGGTGTAGTTGGTGCCGGCGTCGTCGCTCCGGCCGGCGGCCCGGAGAATCGCGCGGTACGACGGGTCCCGGACCTTTCCGTCCGGATCCACCCCGCCCTCGTCGGCGATCCGCAGCAGGGCGAGCAGGTAGTCCCAGTCGAACTGGTTCGGGAGCCCCAGCTTCTGGGAGCCCTGCACGTTCACCGAGCAGCGGCTTCCGCCAGGGTAGTGGATGACGCGCTCGAAGTGGGAGTCCTCGTCGTTGACGATGAAACCCCGGTCGTTGGTGGGATAGCTGGTCTTCAGGCTCCCGGGCACCAGCTCCAGCAGGTACAGCGGCGCCGGGATCAAACTGTCGATCCGGTGCGCCGGAGCGAACAGTGCGAGGGGCGACTGGATTCCGATGTGCCTCGGGTTAGACAACGCAGCTCCCGGTGACCATTGCACGCCGAGGTGGAAGGAGCACGGCTGCATATAGGATATGTGGCCGCGGGGCAAGTAACAAGTACACCCCCTTGTGGAAATTGGAAACGCAGACCACAAGATATGGTAGAAGGGCCGTTTTCGTACGTTTTGGACCCCTGCGGCGTGCTCCCGCGGCGGGCGGATCGGGTGCGCGGGGCGATGCTCGGACCACCACACGCGGCGAGGTCCGCGGGACACTCCCGCGGGCCTCGCCGCATCCGGCATCCGTCCGTCAGGCCGCGCCCGGATCCGCGCCCGTCCACTCCGTCGCCAGGTCCGTGCAGGTCACGCCGCTGTTCTGCCCGTACGTGATGGTCCTCCGGCACTCCTTGCTCCGCAGCTGCGTGCTCCGGCTCCGGAGGGAGATCGACGTCGCCGACCTCGCCTCGACGTACAGCCCCACGTTCGGGGAGCCGGCGAAGACCATGGAGCTCGCGGTCGACGTCCCCGTCGCGGCGATGGCGGACGGGAACACCCCGAAGCGCCGCTTGTGGCGCAGCAGGTCGTGCTCCACCGTCTTCAGGTCCTCCGAGATCCCGACCTGCGTGCTGTCGTCCAGCAGCTCCATCACGTTGGGCCCGACCACCGCCGCCAGCCCCAGGATCACCACGATCGCGACCATCAGCTCGATGATGGTGAAGCCCCCCGCTCCCCGCCGCCCCCGCGGGCGGCCGCGCCGCCGCGGCGCCCCGATGCTCTCTCCCGTCACGAGTCCCGACTCCCGTATCCTCATGTGCTCCCTCGACGTGTATGTGATCGGGGCGTCTCCCGCCCCGGGTGCGCCCACGCCCGTGGGCCGTCCGGTCACCGCTGTCCGAGCAGCGCCGTGTCCACGCGCCGCAGCGCGATCTCGCTCGCCAGCCGGAACGTCTCCCGGACCCCGACTCCCGCGAGCGCGCGCGCCGGAACCGAGGGGGCCCCGCCGGGATTCAGCTCGTGCTCCAGCACCTCGATCGGCAGCGCGTCCGCCCTGTCCAGCTTGTTCCACTGCATCACCAGGCCGACGTCGCCCGGCTCCCGTCCCACCGACCGCAGGGCGCGCTCGAGGTCCCACATCGCCAGCCGGTTCGCGCTGAGCCGGCGTTCCCGCGCATCGGCCACGAACACGCAGACGTCCGCCGCCCGGAGCACGTCGACCCGCCCCTCCTGGTACTCCACCTGCCCGGGCACTGAACGGAAGTCCATCTTCACCGACCAGTCCGCCCGCTTGCCGTAGCCGACCGGCAGCAGGTCCAGGAACAGCGTCCGGTCCGCGCGGGTCGAGACCCCGTTCAGCATCGACGTGCCCGCCGCCAGCCAGTGGTGAAGCACCGTCAGGTTGGTCGTCTTCCCGCCCGCGCCGACCCCGGCGAACACCACCACCGCCCGGGCCTCCTTCGCCGCGTAGGACATCAGCATGCGCCCACCCCCTCCTCCAGCCGCTCGTACTCGCCCGCCAGGACTCCGGCCGGGCCGAACGCCTCCACCGCCCGGGCGAACGCCCCGGCGACCGCGGGAAGCTCCCGCACCTCCAGCTGCTGGAGGTAGACGGACGCCGCCACGCCGATCGCGGCGCGGACCGCCTCCGCGCGCTCCGCGGCCGAAGGCTGCCAGCCGGACTCCTCCTGCGCCCGCAGCGCGAACCCCGCCTCCACCTCCTCCAGCTTGTCCCCCACCACGGCCTCCGCGACCATCCGCAGGTGCTCCTCCGGGTCGAGATCGACCCCCGGCCACCCGCCCTCGTCGCCGTCGTCCGGCCCGCGGATGCACAGCCCGAAGTCCGCGCCCGCGAGCAGCTCCCTGAGCGGCAGCCCGCCCGCCGGCACGTCCGGCGCGGCCACGCCCGACGTCGGGTCGGGGATGGGGACGAGCACCGGCACGCTCCGCCGGACCGCCGGCGCCTCCGTGGACCCGGCCGCCCCACCCCCCGCGTCCCCC
>JBFMFL010000329.1:0-7532 GCA_040752145.1 Gemmatimonadota bacterium | reverse complement strand
GGGGGGCGGGCCGCGCGCCCCCCCCCCCCGCGGCGCGGCGGCGCCCCCCCCCCCCCCCCCCCCCCCGCCGCTGTAGTTGCCGTTCGCAGTTCCTGCAGTACCCGTATGAACCTGTTCGGAGGGAGACAGGCCGGCAGTTTGGCCTGGCTCCCTCCGGCGCAGGGAAACCCGCCGGCAGTTTGGCGGGGTTCCCGGAGCCCGCGGAGGAGACCGGCAGCAGTTCCGCCGGGCTCCGTAGCGGCCCCCCGCACCCGAATTCAGTCGAAGCGGATCACGCCACCCGCTCCCGGTCCGTGAGCGCCCACGCCCCCTCCAGCTCCACGCCCACCAGCGACGACACGCCCGGCTCTTCCATGGTGACGCCGTAGATCCAGTCCGCCGCCTCCATGGTGCGGGGATTGTGGGTGATGACCACGAACTGGGTACCCGCCTTGAAGTCCTGGAGCAGCTGGATGAACCGCCCCACGTTGCTCTCGTCCAGCGGCGCGTCCACCTCGTCGAACAGGCAGAACGGCGACGGCTTCACCAGGTAGATGGCGAAGAGCAGCGACAGCGCCGTGAGCGTGCGCTCCCCGCCGGACAGCAGGTGGATGCGCTGCGTCTTCTTGCCGCGCGGCGAGGCGTGGATCTCGATGGGCGACTCCAGCGGGTCGTCCGGGTCGGCCAGCCACACGTCGCACTCGCCGCCCAGGAAGAGCGAGTGGAAGGTGCGGTGGAAGTTGTCGCGCACCGTGGAAAAGGTCTCCAGGAACACCTCGCGCGCCGTCTTGTTGATCTGGCGGATGGCGGCGGCCAGGTCGTCGCGCGCCTTGGTGAGGTCGGCGCGCTGCTCCAGCAGGAAGGTGAGGCGGCGCTCCTCCTCCTCGTGCTCCTGCACGGCGAGCATGTTGATGGGCCCCAGCGCCTCCACCTGCTGCGCCAGCTCGCGGACCTCGGCGCGCCAGGCGTCGGGGGTCCCCTCCTCCACCGGGGCGGCGGCGGCGAGCAGCGCGTCCCAGGGGCGCCCCCACTCGGCCTCCAGCCGGTCGCGCGCCCGCTCGATGCGCCCGCTCCACTCGGCGCTCTCCAGCTCCAGCCGGTGCCGCTCCTCGGACGCCTCGCCCTCGCGGCGGCGATGGACGCGGGCGCGCTCCTCGGCCTCGCGGACCTCGGCCTCGATGTCGGCGAGGCGCCCGTCCACGTTGCGGAGCTCGGCGGCGGCGCGGTCGCGGTCGGCGAACAGCGTCTCCACCTCCTCGCCGGCGCGCTCGCGGACCCCGGAAAGCCCCTCCAGCGAGCGCAGCAGCTCGCCGGCCTCGGCGTCGATGGTGCGCTCGCGGCGCTCGGCGCCCTCGCGCCCCTGCTGGGCGGCCGCCAGGCGACGCTCGGTCTCGCGCAGGTCGGCCTCTCCGCGCGCCACCGCCACGCGCAGCTCGGACTCCTCGTCCCGGGCGGACTCCCAGGCGTGCTCCAGCTCCGCCAGCCCGGAGGCGGCGCGGGCCACCCGCGAGCCGGCCTCGGCGGCGGCGGCGCGCAATTCCTCCAGCCGCGCGTCCAGGGCGCGGCCCCGCTCGGCGGCCTCGGCGGCCTGCGCCCCGGCGGCGGCCAGGGCGCGCACCGTCTCGTCGTGGTCGCGCTCCAGGCGGGCGCGGCGGTGCGAGTGCGCGGCGGTCTCGGCGTCCAGGCGGCGCAGCTCGGCCTCGGTGAGGCGGCGCAGCTCCTCGGCCTCGCGGGCGCGCTCCTCCGCCTCCGCCAGCCCCCCGGCGAGCGCGTCGCGCTCGCGGGCGGCGGCGTCGCGGGCGGCCTCGGCCGCGTCGCGCTCGGCGCGCAGGCGGGCCAGCGCCTCGCGGCGCGCCAGGATCCCCTCGCCCGAGACGGGCTGCCCCAGGCGGACCACGCCGCGCGGGTCCACCGTGTCGCCCAGCGAGTCCACGCGGGAGCCGGCGGGATACGCCGCCAGCTCGTCCTCGCCGCGGAGCACCTCCACCCCGGCCAGGAAGGCGTCCACCCACTCGCGCCCGGCGCCGGTGCCCGCCACCCCGCCCGCCTCGCCGGGGGCGGCGCGCGGGCCGCCGCGGACGCCCGGCGCGTCCAGCGGCAGGAGGAGCAGCGTCCCCCCGCCCTTCCACTCCCGCCGGAACCACTCGCGCACGGCGCGGGCGGCGGCCAGGTCCTCCACCACCACGCCGTGCAGCAGCGTCCCCAGGAACGACTCCACCGCCGCCGCGGCCGGGGCGTCGGCCCGCGCGACGCTGACGAAGTCGGCCAGGGGGCCGAGCACGCCGGGGAAGCGCCCGCGCAGCGTCATCAGCTTCGCCACCGCGGGCGAGAACCCCTCGTAGCTGCGCTCCAGCGCCTCGCGCGCGGCCACCTGGGATGCCAGGCGCGAGAGGCGGTCCTCGGCGGCGCGCAGGGCGTCGCGGGCGGCGGCCTCGCGCCCGCGCAGCACGCGCATCTCCTCGCGGGCGGCGTCCACCGCCTCGGCGGCGCCCTCCAGCCGCAGGCGCAGCGTCCCGGCCTGGTCCGCCCACAGCTCGGTCTGGGCGCCGGCGTGCGACAGCTCCGCCTCCAGCTGCTCGCGCTGCGGCCCCAGGCGCGCCAGCCGCTCGGCGGCCTCGCGCTCGCGCCGCTCCACGGCCCCGCGCTCCCCCTCGGCGGCGGCGATCTCGCGGGCCAGGTCGCGCGAGCGGACGGAGGCCTGCTCGCTCTCGCCGCGGTGGCGCGCCAGCGTGGCGCGGATGGCGTCGTTCTCCTCGGCGCGGCGCTCCAGCAGCTCGCGCACGCCCTCCAGCGACCCGGCGGCGCGGCGGCGCTCGGCCTCCAGGCGCTCCGCCTCGGCGGCCAGGGCGGCGGCGCGCTCCCGCACCTCCTGGCGCTCGCGGACCAGCTGCTCGATGCGCAGCTCGGCGTGGGAGCGGCGCTCGTCGGCCAGCAGCATCTCGCGCTCGCGGGCGTCCAGGCGGCGGCGCAGGTCGTCCAGGCGCGCCGCGGCGGCGGCGCGGCCCCGGCCCAGCTCGGCGGCCTCGGCGCGGCGCTCCTCCAGCACGGCCTCGGCGGCGCTGCGGCCGGCGCGGGCCACCTGCTCGTCCCCGGCCAGCGTGGCGCGGCGGGCGGCGGCCTGCGCCAGGGCGGCGGTCAGCCCCTCCACCTCCTGCCGGGCGACGGCGACCTCCAGGTCCAGCCGGCGCGCCTGCAGCTCGGCGTGGCGCTGCGCCTTGCGGCGCTGGCGGGCCAGCGCGCGCACCTTGCTCTCCACCTCGGCCACCAGGTCGCCCAGGCGCTGCAGGTCGCCCTCGGCCTGCTCCAGGCGGCGCTGCGCGGCGCGGCGGCGGTCCTTGTACTTGCCGATCCCCGCCGCCTCCTCGAACAGGGCGCGCCTCTCCTCGGCCCGCTCGCTGAGCATGGTGTCGATCATCCCCGCCTCGATCACCGAGTAGGCGTTTGCGCCCAGCCCGGTGTCGCGGAGCAGGTCGTGGATGTCGCGGAGGCGGCACCCGTTGCGGTTCAGCGCGTACTCGCTCCCCCCCTCGCGGAACACCTTGCGGGTGATCTCGATCTCGCTCTGCGGCAGGGCGACCTGGCCGTCCTCGTTGGAGAAGACCAGCGAGACCTCGGCGAAGTTGAGCGGGCGCCTCTTGGTGGTGCCCTGGAAGATCACCTCCTCCATCTTGGCGCCGCGGACCACGCTGGCCCGCTGCTCGCCCATC
Organism: Gemmatimonadota bacterium; assembly: GCA_040752145.1. GTDB lineage: Bacteria > Gemmatimonadota > Gemmatimonadetes > Longimicrobiales > Longimicrobiaceae > JAFAYN01. The sequence continues at coordinate 3,846 of JBFMFL010000329.1, read as the reverse complement.
ACCCAGCGGATGGAGTCGGCGACGTTGGACTTGCCGCAGCCGTTGGAGCCCACGATGGCGGTGACGCCGTCGCGGAACTCGATGCCGGTGCGGTCGGCGAAGGACTTGAAGCCGTGCAGGCGGAGGGAGCGGAGCTTCATTCCTGCGGGACCGGCTGCGTCCCGGTGCGCTCCACCAGGCGCGCCTCGATCCGCCTGTCGGCCAGGATGCGGCGCATCCCCTCGGCGCTGGCGCTGTCGCGGAAGGCGCCGCCGTACACGCGCCAGCGCTCGCCCCCGCCGGCGGCCGGGAGCTGCACGACGTACGAGGGCACCTCGCGCCGCAGGAGCGAGTCCGCGTGGACGCGGGCCGCGGCGCGGTCGGGGAACTCGCCCAGGTGGAAGGCCAGCGGGGTGTAGTGCACCAGGCTCCAGCTGCCCTCCTGCGCGTCGGCCTCCTCCACCAGCCCGGCATAGACCAGCTGCTCCCGCAGCCGCGACGCCTGCACCGTGTCCACCAGCGTGCCGGCCATCACCCGGTAGTAGAGGACGCGCTGCTCCAGCTCGGGGGAGATGTAGAGCGGGACGCCGGAGAGCCGGGCGGAGTCGCTCTCCACCATCTGGCGGGCGGCGCGCAGCGAGGCGTAGGCCTTTGCCCGCACCGAGTAGGGGAGCGCGACCGCGGCCGGGGCGGGGGCCGCGGCGGGCGCCGCCTCCGCCCGCGCGGCCGGGACGGAGTCCGCGGCCTCCCCGGCGGCGCCGCGGCCCAGGAAGCGCCCGAACAGCTCCGGGTTGGCGCGGTCGATCAGGTTCAGGGCCACGAACACCGCCACCGCGCCCAGCAGCACCAGCAGGAGCCCGCGCAGCCAGTTGCGCTTCGGCGGCACCACCACGCGCTCCGCGGACGGGGCGGGCGGCGGGTCGCGCAGGTCGGCCTCGCGCGTCTTCACCGCGCCGGCCGGGAGGGTGCTCGCCGGGATCCCGTCGGCGTACTCGCCCAGCAGCCGGTCCTCGCGCTCCTCGTACGGGTCGGACCAGGGGATCACCTCCGGCTCCACCACCGTGGCGCCCGCATCCTCCACCGGCGCCGCGTCCTCCAGCACCGTGGCGTCCTCCGCCGGCCCGACGGCCGTCGGCGCCGCCGCGGCCGCGGCCGGCTCCACGCCGATCTCCGCCGGCGCGGCGGGCTCCACGTCGGCTGCGGGCTCCACGTCGAGAGCGGGCCCGGCGAGAGGCAGGTCGCCCGCGGGAGCCGCCACCGCCTGCACCCGGAGCCCCGGCGGCAGAGACGCGGCATCGGTCGCGCCCAGCAGCACCGCGGCCGGCGCCCACTCCGCCAGCGACGCCAGCCCCGCGGACCCCGCCGGGACGAACAGCAGGAGCGTGGCCCGGGCGTCCGCGAACCCGGCGGCGATGCGCGGCCAGCGCGGGTGGCGCAGCACGGCGTCCGGGTCCTCGGTGTAGGTCCCGGAGGAGATCAGGTAGAAGCCGCGGCCGGGGACGGGCCGCGCCGTGCGCGAAAGCGAGGCCCCGTACAGGAACACGTCCACCACCCCGTCCAGGTTGGCCTCGCCCAGCCGCTGGTGGACCACGGGCTCCTGCAGGTGCAGGTCGGCGAGGACGATGCGCCGCCCCGCGCGCGCCCACGCGGTGGCCAGCGCCACCGCCGCGTCCGCGGCCCACGCCCGGTCCCCGGCCGCGCTCACCAGCAGCACCACCGGCGCGCCCTGCCCCGCGGCGCCCCACTCCAGCGCGGGGGGGAGCGTGCCCGCGCCGGGATCGAACGACGCGGCGGGCGGCAGCGCCGCGCCGCCGGGAGTGTGCGGGGGATTTTCGCTCATGTCGGTACGGAGGTCCCCGTGGGGGAAAAGGGTGCGGGCACCGCTGCGGGACGCGTGGCGACGAGTGGGCGCGAAGCTGTGAAACGAAAAAAATTAGGGGCAAACCCGAGCCTCCCGCAAGCGGTTGCGGGAGTTCGTAGACGCCGGAGAGCTTTTGCGGTTGCAGTGGAAAGAGCCGGACCACGCGCCGGGAGCCGCGTGAGGGATGCGAGCGCGAAGCGGCGAGACCCGCGGCAGTTTGCGGGGCTCGCCTCCGTTACGCACGGTCGTATCGTGCGTTACGGAGCCGCAGCCCGACCCCGCGCCAGCGGGGGCACGCCCGCCCCACGCCCTTGCAGTTCAGCAGTACGACCTTACGACGCCGACGACTCCGCGGAAGCGAGCACGTGTTGGGGAGCGTCGCCCCAGAGCCGCTCCAGCTGGTAGAACTCCCGCGCCGCCGGGTGGAACACGTGGACCACGAAGTCGAAGTAGTCCACCAGCACCCAGCGCCCGCCGCGCAGCCCCTCGACGTTGACGGGGCGGACCCCCTCCTTCTTGAGCTCGTCGATCAGGTTGTCGGCGATGGCGGTGACGTGGGTGTCCGAGCGGCCGGTGGCGACCAGGAACCAGTCGGTCGCGGTGGACAGCCCCTTGAGCTCCATCGCGACCACGTCCGTGGCCTTGCGGTCGAAGAGTGCGTCCACGGCCCGCCGGAGCTGCGGCGGGAGGTCGAGGGTGTCGGGCGCGACGGCGGCTTCGCTCATCCGGCGTGTGGGTGCGTGCGTTGAACGGGTACGGCGCGTCGCCGCAAAGGTGCGGGACGCCGCTGCGAACGGCAAGATGGGGACCATCCCCCGGGGCGGAAGCGCGGCGGGGGAGCCGCCCCGTGGACGGCTCCCCCGCGGCAGGCGGACCGCCGGAGCGGCCTCACCCCTCCTGGATGACCCAGACCTTGATCTCGGGACGGACCTGGGAGTGCAGGCGGATGGGGACGGTGAAGACCCCGAGCGCCTTGATGGGCTCGTCCAGCTCGATCTGGCGGCGGTCCACCTCCAGCCCCATCTCCGCCAGCTTGTCGGCGATGTCGCCGTTGGTGATGGAGCCGAAGAGCTTGCCTTCCTGCCCGGCGCGGGCGTTGAAGGTGAGCGAGACCCCCTCCAGCGTGCCGGCGCGGGCGCGGGCGGCGGCCAGCGTCTCCGTCTCGGCCTTCTCGCGCTGCGCCTTCTCCCGCTCGATCTGGCGGACGTTGCCCGGGGTGGCCTCGTAGGCCAGGCCCTGCGGGATCAGGTAGTTGCGGGCGTAGCCCGACTTGACGTCGACGACCTCCCCGGCGTTGCCGAGGTTCTCCAGTCGCTCTCTGAGGATGACCTGCATGATGGACGACTCCTTGGGATAAGCAATCGGTCAGGCGCGGGAGACCTGGGTCCCCCGCTTCCGAAGATCCAGCCACGTGTCCCCGAGACCGACCAGGAGGGCGGCGACGAGGACGAACTGCGAGAGGGGCGACAGGGCGAGCACGCCCAGGAACAGCGCCGTCGCCAGCGGGGAGACCCGCGTGGCGAACAGGAACACCGCGAGCCCCCGGAGCGCGTACAGCCCGCCCATGAACACCAGGACGTTGGCCCCGGCGCGCGTCCCCCCCGCCCCCAGCGGGAGGAGCAGCGCCACGAGCCCCGCGATGGCGATCCACACCAGGTGGTCGCTGAAGCGGAACTCGCGGAGCGGGCCCAGCTGCGCCCAGCGGCCGCCGTGCGGCGCGAAGCGGGCGAAGATCCACCAGCCGAGCGCGAGCCCGGCCAGCGTCTGCAGCGCGGCGAGCGCGGGGAACACCGTCCACTGCGCCTCGCCCGCCGTCTTCACCGCGCCGGCCAGCACCTCGGTCCACGACGCCCCCGCGGGCGCCTGCGCCGTGAGCTGCGCCGCCACCTGGGCGGTCACCTCACGGACGTCGCGGTGGACCCGCGCGTCCAGCGCCCCCCACGTCCCGGCGGCCGCGAGCCACGCGCCGGTCGCCGCGGCCGCAACTGCGAGCGCGGCGAGCGCCC
>JBFMFL010000328.1:0-7551 GCA_040752145.1 Gemmatimonadota bacterium | reverse complement strand
AGACATGTAGGTGCCCCCTCACCCAGCATTGGGAGAGGGTGGCGAGCCTCAAGCGAGCCGGGTGAGGGCCCGCAGTGGCGCTTCACGCTACGCGTGAACCGAATGAAGCAGGCTGTTCCCTGTTCCCTGTTCCCTAGCCGTTCCCTATCTCGTCACCCGCACGTCGCCCTGCAGCAGCGTCATCGGCCCGAAGCTGGGCTGGCCGAGCACGCCCGCGTCCACGCCCACGGTGCCGTCCAGGCGGTAGCGGATGGGGCCGCCGGTGACGGCCTGCCGGAGGGTGTTCGCCAGGCCGGGGAGGTCGGCGAAGCTGACGCTGATCTCCAGGGGGATCAGGGTCTCCTGGCCGGGCTGGAGCGGCACGCCCAGGGGGAAGTCCACCTGCGCCGCCTGCTGGCCCTCCAGCAGCAGGCCGCCGCGCAGGGTGGAGAGCGTCATCCCCAGCGGGTTGGGGTTGGAGACCCGCGCGTACAGGCGGATCGCCGCGCCGCCCAGCGGGCGGCCCACGCCGGGGCCCAGGAGGCGGAGTTCCTCCGGGCGGTCCTCCGCCACGCGGAACACCGGGGGCTGGATCACCTGCCCCAGCGTGGCGCAGCCGGGGAGGAGGGCAAGGAGGAGCAGCAGCGCGCCGCGTGCGAGTGCCGTCATGTCGCGTCTCCGGGTGCCGCGCCGCCGGACGGGCGGCGCGTAGTCGCAGGTGCCGTGTTCACGGGTGAATGCCCCCGGCAATGCAACGCGTGTGCCCCGCCCGGGCGGGCGGCGCCGCGCCTGGACAAACGTTGGGAAGTGCTGGAATGGAAGCTGCATGGCGACGCCCTTCCCCGGGGCGCCGCCCCGTACGGAGGCGCGCAGGGAAACCGCTGAAACTCACCACCTCAAGGAGGGAAGGTTGGACACTCACGCGACCGGCCAGGCGGGGAGCTTCACGCCCGCCTCATCCGAGATCCTGGACGGGCTCAACGACCTCCTCCAGCTGGACCACGACGCCATCGGCGCGTACGAGATCGCCATCGACAAGCTCCAGGACCGCGACCACGCCCAGCAGATCGCCGGGTTCAAGCGCGACCACGAGCGGCACATCCAGGAGCTGAACCTGGCCATCGCCGGGCTGGGCGGCACGGCCAAGAACGAGCCGCACGCCACCGGGCCCTTCAAGCAGGCGCTGCAGAGCCTGGGCGGGCTGGCGGGCGACAAGGGGATCCTCATCGCCTGGCGGACCAACGAGCTGCAGGTGCGCACCAAGTACGACGCGTACGCCAGCAAGGCCAACCACTGGGGTCCCGACCTCAAGCGCCTGGTGGACCGCAACGCGCTGGACGAGGAGCGCCACTACGAGTGGGTGACCCGGGCGCTGGAGGCCATGGGCGTGGGCACGGCCGAGGGGGCGGAGCAGGACGCCGCGACCCGGGCGCGCGAGGGCGGCGGCTCCGGCCCGCTCTCCGGGCTGCGCGAGCGCGTCGGCGACGCGGCCGGGAGCGTGAAGGAGCGGGTGGCGGACGTGGCGGGGAGCGCCAGGGAGCGCGTGGGGGACGTGGCCGGCGGCACCCGGGAGCGCGTGGGCGCCGTCCCCGGGCAGGTGCGCGAGGGGGTGGCCGGCGGGCTGGAATCGGCGGCGAACCGCATCTCCCACCTGGTGGACCAGGAGGGCGGGGGGCGCATGGCCGGGGTGGCCGGCGGCGTCGCCGGGGGGATGGAGAGCACGGCGCGCTACGTGCGCGAGGGGGACCTGGAAGAGCTGCGGCGCGACTTCGAGGGGCAGGTGCGCCGCAGCCCCGTGCAGACGCTGCTGGCCGCGGCCCTGGCGGGTTTCGTGATCGGCCGAATCCTTCGCTAAAGGAGAGCCCACATGGCTGAGATTCGCACGGAGCGCGAGGGGATGCCGACGAGGCCCCGCTCCGACCTGCACGCCGCGGAGAACCTGGGAGACCGGCCGGCCGACGGTCTCCCGGCGGGGCACGCCCTTCCCGGCGGCACGCCCACGCTGGGGGACGACGTCACCGTCGTCCGGCGCACGGACGCGGCCGGCGTCGTGTCCGACGACCCGGAGGCGGTCCGCTCCGAGATCGAGCAGACGCGCGAGCGGATGTCCTCGACCATCGACGAGATCGAGAGCGTGCTGGCGCGCAAGAAGGAGCAGATCCAGGACAGGCTGGACGTGCTCTCGCCCGTGCGCGAGCGCCCGCTGGCGGCCACCGGCATCGCCTTCGGGGTGGGGCTGGCGCTGGGGCTGATCACCGGCGGCGGCGACGACGACGATTCCGACGACGAGCCCCACTACCCGCGCACCCGGCGGACGGCCCTGGGGATGGGCGCCGCGGGCATGGGGATGGGCTCGTCCGACGACGACGACGACGTCTACTCGCCCTCGTTCGACCACGGCGCCGCCGAGCGCGCGGCCATGTGGGAGAGCCGGGCGCGGCGCCTGCTCCGGGTGGCGCAGGAGCAGGAGGACAAGATCCGCGAGCTGCAGGAGCGCTACGGCACCCTGTACACGCGCGAGATGGAGCTCGCCGGCTGGGAGGACGACGAAGCCGCCAGCAACGAGGTGGTCTCCAGCATCGCCAGCCTGCGCGACAACGTGCTGCACGGGATCACCGGGTTCCTGACCGAGGCGTTCCAGCAGATGGGCAAGGGCTCGGCCGCCGGCGGCACTTCGCACGCGTAGCGTCGGTAGTAGCGTCTTCGGCGGGTTCTGCGGGCCGCTCCGGAGCCCGGCGGTACTGCTGCCGGTCTCCTGCGCGGGCTCCGGGAACCCCGCCAAACTGCCGGCGGGTTTCCCTCCGCCGGGGTGAGCCAGCCGAAACTGCCCGGCTGTCTCCCCCCGAACAGCATGTGGGAACTGTGGGTAACGGCGAACGGCGCCCCCGCCTCGGCATCGAGGTGGGGGCGCCGTTCACTTTCGCACTCACGCACTCACGCACTTTCGCACTTCCGTCATCGCTTCCTCCGCAGCGCCACCACCACCATCCCGATCACCGCGATCGCGGCGAAGCTGAACCACTGGACGGCGTAGCTCAGGTGGTTGCCCTCGCCCAGCTCGGGCGGGGGGACGCGGAAGGGGGGGCGGTCGCGGGGGGCGGCGGGGTCGGGGAGCTGCTGCACGTACAGCGGCAGCACGGGGGAGGGGGAACGGGCGCGCACGGCGGCCAGGTCCAGGCGGCGGAAGGTGGTGTCGCGGCCGGCGGCGGCGGCGGGCTGGCCGCGGTCTCCGGTGACGGGGATCTCCTGGAGCAGGCCGACGACCTCGCGCGCGCCGGGCTCGGCGAGCGGCGCGCGGTCCACCGTGGCGCCGTCGGGCGAGGGCGCCCAGCCGCGGTTCACCAGCACGGCGCCGCCGCCCTGCACCCGCATGGGTGTGACCAGGTGAACGCCGGGCCGCCCCTCGCGCGCGCGGCCGCGCAGCACCACCTCGCCCGCCGGGTCGTACGCGCCGCGCAGGAGCACCCGGCGGTTCACGTACGCCGCCGGGCTGTCCGCCACCACCGCCATGGCCGCCGAGTCCAGGACGAGCGTGGGGAGCGCGCCCGCCGCGCGCAGCGCCGCGTTCCTCGCCCGCCGCCCCTCCAGCCGGTCCAGCTGCCACAAGCCCAGCCGCACGCACGTGGCGGCGACGACCAGCGCGAGCAGGGCGGCGAGGAGGCCGCGGGGGGTGACGCGGAGATATGGCATGGGCAAAAGATAACGGCGGTGCGGGAGTGCGAAAGTGCGGGAGTGCGAAAGTGGACGGCAGTACGGAGTACGAAATACGCTGAACGGCGCCCGCACCGGGAGAATGGAGCGCGGGTGCCGTTGCAGTTTCGTCGTACCCACATGATTCGTTGCGGAGGGAGACAGCCGGGCAGTTTCGGCTGTCTCCCTCCGGCGCAGGGAGACTCGCCGGCGTTTTGGCGAGGCTCCCGGAGCCCGCGGAGGAGACCGGCAGCAGTACCGCCGGGCTCCGTAGCGGCCCCGGACGCAGCCTCATGGACACAGAATCGCCAACGTTTTGACGGTGTGCCTCTTGCATACGCTCCTCCCTCCCCAAACGGCAGCACGGGGTGGCAGCAAACGAGGAACCCACCATCGGAAAGGGAGGACGGTATGGCTCGCTATGGACGGGACTTCGACCGGAATCGCGGGGGGCTGTTCGGGAACCGGGGCGGTATGAGCCGCGACTACGGGCAGGACTTCGGCCGCGGCGCCGGTGGCATGGGGAACGACGACTACCGCGGCGGCGGCGCGTCGCGCGGCGGCGGCTACGGCGGGATGGGCTCGGACGGGTTCGGCTCCGGGTACGGCGGCATGGGGTCGGACGGCTGGGGCGGCGGGCAGCAGTCGCGCGGGGGCTACACCGGCTTCGGCACCGGGGGCGGCGCCTATGACAACGACTACAGCAGCGGCGCCGGCGGGACGAGCCGCGGGGGCGGCGGCGGCGGCTTCACGGGCGGCGGCTACGGCAGCGGCCGCGGCACCGGCTACACCGGCGGCGGCATGGCCGGGGGCGGCTACGGCGGCGTGGGCGGCTCCAACTACGGGCGCGGCGGCCTGGCCGGCAGCGGCGGCTACCGCGGCGACGAGTACGGGGTCGAGGGCGGCTTCGACTACGGCTCCGGGCGCTCGTCGGGGGGCGGCGGCGGGTACGGCGGCGGCGCGGGCTACGGCGCCTACGGGAGCGGCCGCGGCGGCGGGTACGGGGAGTCGGGCTACGGCAACTCCGGCTACGGCGAGAGCGGCTACGGCGGCGGCATGGGCGGCACCATGAGCCGCGGCGGCGGGAGCCAGGAGACCCGGCGGCGCGCCTCCGAGATCATGACCCGCGACCCGGAGACCGTCACCGCGGACGCCACCCTCGCCGAGGCGGCCAAGAAGATGCGCGACCTGGACGTCGGCATCATCCCCGTGGTGGAGAGCGAGCAGAACAAGCGCCTCAAGGGGGTGGTCACCGACCGCGACATCGCCATCCGCGCGGTGGCCGAGGGCAAGGACGCCAACAGCACCAAGGTGCTGGAGGTGATGACGGCGGGCGTGGAGACCTGCAACCAGAACGACACGGTGCAGGACGTCCTCAACCTGATGGAGCGCGAGCAGGTGCGCCGCGTGCCCATCACCGACCGCGAGGGGCGGCTGGTGGGGATCGTCGCGCAGGCCGACGTCGCCACGGAGCTCACCAGCTCGCACGAGGGGATGCACGAGGTGGCCGACACCCTGGAGCGCATCTCCGAGCCCGGCCGCGGGCGGCAGGGCGGGATGCGCGGCTCGCAGTCGCGCGGGATGCAGGGCGGCGGGATGACGGGCGGCCGCGGCGGCGGGATGCAGGCGGGCGGCACGTCGTCCGGCGGCGGGATGAGCGCCGGCGGGACGTCCTCCGGCGCGTCGGCGTCCGGCGGGGCCGGCGGCGGCGGGCGCACCTCGGGCGGCGCGCAGTCGGGCGGGATGCAGGCCGGCGGCGCCGGGACGGGGACGCAGTCCGGCGCGTCGGGCTCCGCGGCCGCGGGCCGCACCCGCGGGAGCACGCAGGGCGGGTCCGGCACCGAGGGCGGGGAGTAAGCCCCCCGCCGGGACGCCCGGGAGCAGGCAAAGGGGGAGCCGCGACGCGGCTCCCCCTTTGCCTTGCCCGCCGGAGTTTTTCCGAATTCCTCGCCGTCCGCGCCGTGGATTCCGCGGAAAAACCCCCGGCATAGGGCTTGCTTGGCTGCACGCCCCCCCGGGAGCGGGCGAGGTCGGGGAGCGGAAGGGAACCTGAATCGATCGGGAGGATCCATGCACAACGAGCGCGACGTGGAGTTCACGCCGTCCCCGGAGATGGGGACGAGCGCCGGCGGGGTGGAGTTCACGCCGGCGCCGGGGCTGGAAAGGTCGGCCACGCCCAGCGCGGCCGGGGAGGCGATCGACCAGGCCAAGTCCGCCGCCCAGCGGGTGGTGAGCGACGCCCACGGGCGGGCCGCGGAGCAGGTGCAGACGCAGCTGGACAGTCAGCGCACCCGCGCCGCCGAGTCGCTGAGCGGCATGGCCGAGTCGCTGCGCACCACCGGCCGGCAGCTCCAGGACGCGCCCGCCGGCCTGGGCGCCTACGTGCAGCAGGCCGCCGAGCAGGTGGACGGCCTGGCGCGCTACCTGGAGAACCGCGAGGTGGGCGACCTGGTGGACGACGTGGAGGACTTCGCGCGCCGGAGCCCGGGGGTGTTCCTGGGCGGCGCGTTCGTGCTGGGGCTGCTGGGGGCGCGCTTCCTCAAGAGCTCGCGCCGCAACCTGGTGCGCAGCGAGGTGCGCCAGGGGTGGAGCACGCACCAGCTGACGCACCGGGTGGACGACCCCACGCGCGACGCCGTGGGCCGGCCGCGGGCGCCGGGGTACGCGCCGCCGTCGGAGCGCTCCGGCTCGGAGTACAAGGCCGCGGGGCCCCGCGAAGGGTAGCCGGCGGACGGGGACCGGAAACCTTTCGACGACGACGACCCCAGGAGGAGCGATGGCCGACAGGGACGAGGAAACCGTCCGGGTGGAGGAACGGATCGTGATCGAGGTGGAGGGAGGCCGGGGCCCGCAGGACCCGGCCGCGATCCGCACCGACATCCACGAGACCCGCGAGCGCATGAGCCACACCATCGAGGAGCTCAGCGAGCGGCTCAACCCGGAGCACCTCAAGGCGCAGGTCAGGGAGAACGTTCGCGAAGCCACCATCGGGAGGGCGGAACACATGGCTCAACGGGCAGTGAGCCGGGTCTCGGAGACCCGGCACAGCATGATGGACACGCTCCGGGACAACCCGCTCCCGGCGGCGCTCATCGGGATCGGCCTCGGCTGGCTGATGTGGAACGGCCGCAGGCAGGAGGACGAGCGCTTCGCGGGGGACACGGCCTACCAGTCGCGCGGCCGCTACCCGCAGTCCGGCTACCGCTACGGCGGCGCCTACGGGGCCGCGGGCGCGTACGGCACGGGGTACGGCCCCCCGAGCGACTACGGCTACCGGGGCGGGTACGCCGCCGGCGGCGGCTACACGTCCGAGGAGGAGGAGGGCGTGATGGAGCGCGCCCGCGGCCGCGCCTCCGAGCTGGGCGAGACGGCCCGCGAGCGCGCCGGCGAGGTGGCCGGCTCGGCGCGCGACACGGTCAGCGGCCTCGCCGACCGCACGCGCGACGCGGCCGGCGACGCGGCCGAGCGGGCGCGCTCCGCCGCGGAGACGCTGGCACACCAGACGCGCTACCGCACGCACCGCCTGGAGGACCGCTTCCAGGACGCGCTGTACGAGAGCCCGCTGGCCGTGGGCGCCGCGGCCATCGCCCTGGGCCTGGTGGCCGGGATGAGCGCCCCGGCCACGGAGCGCGAGGCGGAGCTGATGGGCGCCACGCGCGACCAGCTCTTCGACCGCGCCAAGGAGGCCGCGAGCGAGGCCGGCGAGAAGGTGCAGGCCGTCGCCGGCCGCGTGGCCGAGGAGGTGCAGACCACCGCCAAGGAAGCCGCGCGCCAGGAAGGGCTGACGGGCGGCGGTTCCACCGGCGGCGCGTCGGGCGGGAGCACCGGCGGCTCCGGCGCGGGCACCGCCTACGGCACCGGGACGGGAGCCGGCGGCCTGGG
>JBFMFL010000327.1:0-7591 GCA_040752145.1 Gemmatimonadota bacterium | reverse complement strand
GAGCGCGAGGCCGGCGGGCGCCCCCGCGCGCTCGCGGGGCGCGGCCGGGCGCTCGCGCGCCGGCTCGGCGCGGCGCTCCGGCTCGGGCGGGGCGGTAAGTCCCATCAGCCGCGGCGGGTGTAGCCGAACAGGATCCCGTAGTACTGCTGGTACCCGACCAGCGCGCTCGACGCCTGGCGCACGGCGGACCCCATCTCCATCCCGGAGGTGAACGAGCCGAAGATGACGTCCAGCCGCGCGTTGCACATGTCGCCGTACGGCGAGGCGTAGCTGGGCTCCTGGCAGACGACGCCGATGTCGGCCAGGTGGTACTCGATCTCGTCCAGGTCCAGGACGAAGAACCCGGTCGGGTAGAGCGTGGACATCCAGGCGATCCAGATGCTCTGCTCCACCCAGCGCACGGAGGGAACGTCGAGGCCCTTGTAGTGCTCGCGCAGCCGGGCGAACTGCGCCGATGCCTCCGCCACCTGCGCCTCCACCGGGGCCGCCGCCGCGTCCGCGTCGCGCAGCCGCGCCCACTCGGCGGCGAGGTCGGCGTCCGACCGCTCGCGCCGGGCGGCGCGCAGCTCGGTCAGCACGCCGCCGCTCCGCTCCATCACCGCGGCCAGGTTCGCCATGCCGGGGTCCACCATCGAGAGCACCGCCCCGGTCAGCTCGTCCAGGTTGCGCAGGGTCTGGAGCTGCTGGAGGAACGGGGACAGCGCCTCCGCCGGCTCCAGGTCCACTCCCGCGATCTGCGGCCCGAGCCACGTTCCCCAGCTCCCCGAGGCGAGGTTGCCGCCGGCGCCGAGCACGGTGGCACGGGCGAGCGTGGCGCCCGCCAGCAGGGTGGGAAAGAGCACCTCCGCGAGGACGCCCACCGCCGTCCCGGCCGCGACCCCGAAGAGGAGGTTGGCCCAGTTCTGCTGGTTCTGCGCCTCCGCCCGCGCCGCGCGCACCACCCGGGCGTAGTTCCCGTACGCCTCCTGGTAGACGGCGTCGAAGCGGCCGTAGAAGCCGCGCAGGTAGGCGACCTGCTGGCGGGCGTCGCGGACGAACCCGGTGACCGCCTGGAGCCGGGCCACGGCCCGCCCCTGCAGCGCCTCCACCTCCGCGCGGGTGGGCATGGCGCCGGCGCCCCGGTCGGCCGGAGCTCCCTGCCGCGCGGGTACGGGCGCCGTGGGCTGCGCCGCCTGCCTCCCCGCCGGCTCGTTCAGCAGGAACGGTGAGGACGCCGGCGCCTGCAGGGGAGCGCTCGAAGCCGGCGACATGCGCACGGTGCCGCCGTCGTCTCCGTGCTCCACCCCGGCCTCCAGCCCGTCGGCCACCGCCGAGGCCACGCCGTCCGCCTCGCGCTCGAAGGCGTCGTCCGCGGGGCCCAGCGTGAGGCTGCGCTGCACCGGCGCGCCGCTCTGCTGCACCACGTGCGTCAGCTCGTGCGCCACCAGCCGCCGCCCCCCGGCCGAGCCCGGCGAGTACTCGCCCTGCCGGAAGAACACGTCGCGCCCGGTGGTGAAGGCGCGCGCCCCCAGCGCCTGGCTGAGCGCGTCGGCGCGCGAGTCGGTGTGTACGCGCACCCCGGAGAAGTCGGCGCCCATGGCGCCCTCCATCTGCGCGCGCACGCCGCCGTCCAGCGCCTGGCCCCCGCCGCGCGCCGCGTGGATGGCGTCCTCCACCTCGGGGGTGATGCCGGGGGCGGCGCCCGCGGCGGAGCGCTGCACCAGCGTCCGCTGCACCACGGCGTTGCCGGCGGCCCGCTGCAGCCGCAGCACGGAGGCGTGCGGGCCCGCGGGCGCGGGCGCCGGGGCGGCGCGCTCGCTCCGGGCGGGCGCGGGTGCGGTCGTGGTCGTGGAGACGGTGTCCAGGTCTGCGCGCAAGCGTGGTTCCTCGTCGTGGCGGCGGGCGGCGGTCCGCCCGCTCCGGTTGGGGCTGCTACCCGATCCCTGCCAGCAGCTTCATCACCTCGTTCCGCAGCGCCGCGCGGCTGATGCCGCGGGCGGCCGGGCGCAGCGCCGCGCCCAGCTCCGCGCGGTCCTCCGTGGAGGCGTCCAGCAGCGTCCGCAGCGCGGCCAGGTCCTCCGCGCCCGCCACCCCCGACAGCAGCACCTCGCCCAGCCGCCGCCGGTCGGGGAGCGTCTGCCGCCCCAGCACCCCGGCGTGCCGGGCGATCCAGTCGCGCACCCGGTCGTCGTCCGTCACGAACCCCTCGACCACGTCCGGCCCCTCGCGGGAGATCACGTCGCTGGTCATGGCCGAGAAGTCGTCCGGCACGGGGACGGGGCTCCCGTCCGCGCCCTTCCTCCAGCGGGTGACGCGCCCGGTCCAGCGGTCCCGGGACGGGTCCACGGGGCGGGGGATCAATTCCTCCGCGGCGAAGCGCGCGTCCTCGTCCGGGGCGGGGCCGCCCGAACCCGCGGCCAGCGCCCGGGCCACGTCCTGCTTGGAAAGGCGCACCGCCTCCTGCACGATCGCCAGGTTGTCGCGGTTGGCCGCGTCGTCCATCCGCTCGTCGCCGTACGCGACCCACTCCTCGCCCAGCCCGTTCCTCACCCGCACGCCGTGCGTGTTGTCCAGGTCGTGGAGGATCTTGGAGCGGATGTTCCCGGCGTTGCTCCCCATCAGCTGGCTGCGCGGGGTCCTCACGTGCCCGCCGGAGAAGGCGTCCGTCAGGTAGTGGTCCGCCATGGCGTTCAGCGTCCACGCCAGGTTGGCGTCGCCCGCGCGCGCCGCGGCCAGGGCCTGCAGGTGGAGGTCGCGCCAGCGGTCTTGGTTGCTCTTCCCCGGCGCCGTGTGGGAGAAGTGGGACTCGTTCTCCTTGGCGAGCGCCAGGTAGCGCCCGCCGGTGGCCCGCTCCTGCTGCTCGGTGGTGGCGTGCCCGTGGATCAGCGGCACCAGGTCGTAGACCTCGCGCAGCGGCGCCCGGCTCAGTTCCGCGAAGCCGGCGTACATGTCGCCGGTGAGCGCCACCACCTCGCCGTAGGTGAGCCCGCCGCGCAGCACCCGCCGCTGCTCCGGCGTGCCCGCCTCGTACAGCGCGCGCCACTCGGCCGGCCAGCGCTCCACCGGCTCGCGCCGCTGCGGCAGGTCGGCGTCGTGGGCGGCAAGCGTCAGCAGCCCGGTCTCCGCCCCGCCCGACTCCTCCCCCAGCCGCACGTGCTCGCGGCTCTCCCAGCGCTGCACCCGCCCCGCGGCGCCGGGGCGCGGCCCCAGCACCCGCTGCACGGCGGCGTTCCCCACCGCGCGCTGCATGCGCAGCACCGGCTGGCGGGCGGCGCCGTCGGCCTGCGCGCGCTCCCCGCGCACGGCGCCGGCGGACGCGGTCGCGGCCTCGCGCGCCGCCCCCTTCCGCCCCGCCCTCACCGCGCCCCCTGCCCCTGCAGCCACTCGCGCAGCAGCGCGGCGTCCGCCGGGGTGAACGCCCCGGCGGGTCCCCGCCCGGAAGCGGCGGGGGGAGTCCAGTCGTGCGCGTCGGGCACCGGGTGGCAGGTGGGGCAGACGGGCGACCGCCCCTCCAGCGCGCGGAGCTGCCGGGGGGAGAGGGGGACGCCGCCCAGCGGGCCGGTGTCGTAGATGTCGTACAGCCCCTCGGCCAGGGAGCGCGAGGCGAGCCCGCCCGCCACCCCGAAGCCGATCCCCAGCACCACCGAGCACACCGGGGCGCCGGGGCCGCACACCAGCCCGGCCGCCGCCCCCGCGACCGCCCCGCCCAGGAACCCCGCCCCGGCGCCCACCGCGGTCCTCGTCTTCTGCCCCTCGGGCGCGAAGTAGACCTCCGCGGGCACCGTGGCGATGCCGATCACCATGAACACGCGGCCGCCCCACTTCACGTACTTCACGTAGCGCGGCATGCTGCCGGCCACCGCCTCGCCCGCCTCCGCCACCGGGGCGACGGGGCTCGGGTGCCCTGCGCGGGCGGCGTCCTCGGCGGCCTCCATGAAGCCCATCAGCTTGCCCTGGCGCGCCACGCCCGGCATCTCCACCCCGCCGGCCTCGATGTCCATCACCGGGAGCTGCCCCGTCTGCCCGATGCGGCCGCCCAGCACCGGCTCGATCTGCTGCGTCGCCCACAGCCCGCAGTTGCTCCCCACGCACCCCACCGGCCCGTGCCCCGGGTTGGCCGCCGCCCACTGCGCCGGACTCGCCGTGTAGAACGGCGCGTGCCCCGACCCGGGGAGCACCGGCCCCACCTCGGGGAGCCCCTCCACCAGCCGCACCGCGGCCTGCGGCGACACCGGCCACTCCATGGTGCGCGCCGCGGTGGAGGTGAACAGGTACGCGTCCGAGGAGACCGCCGAGGCGATGCGGTCCGTGCCCCTGACGATCCCCTCGCCGCCGAACACCACCTTGAGGAACTGCGCGGGGGTCCCCATCTGCGGGTTGAAGCCGCGCACCACGGTGACGCGCCCGCCCTGGCGGACGTACATGGCGGTGTGCCCCCACGCGTCCAGCGGGGCCGCGGGGTCCCAGAAGTTGAAGTTGCGGGCCAGGGGGTTCATCTGCATCCGGGGCACGGCCACCAGCCCCACGGCCGTGTCGCCCGCCGCGGCGAAGCCCTGCGTGGACAGGTGCGCGTTGACTCCGCCGCGCACCGCGGCGTACCCGCCGCCCCCTCCCTCGTACGACGTCCGCCCCACCTGGAACGCCTCCGTCCAGGCGTCGCCGCCCTCCGGCAGCGTCACCACCTCCCCCTCCGGCATGGACGCCGCCACGTGGGCGGGGAGGCGGGCCGGGAGGAGCTGGAACGCCCCGTCCAGCGGGAGCCCGGCGGGGCGCGGCACCGTGCCCGCCGCCGCGCCCGGCCGCTCCCGGTCCTCCGCGCGCTGCACCCCCGCGGGAGCTGCTCCCGCCTCGCGCGCCAGGCGCTTCGCGCGGCAGCTCCCGCACTCGCCGCCCGCGCCCACCAGGCCGCCGCAGGCGCACCGCCCCGGGCCGCCCGGCGAGCGCTGCACGAGCGCGCGCTGCGTCTGCGCGTTGCCCACGGCGCGCTGCAGCCGCAGCGCCTCCGCGTGGGGCCCCGCGACCGCCGCGGCCTCCGGGGCGCGCGCCGCGCGCACCCGCGCGCCGGAGCGGCGCTCGCGCTCCTCTGCCGGCAGCAGCGCCGCCCTCACCGCCCGGCCCCCGCCAGCGCCGCCAGCTCCCCCTCCGACACCACCTTGCCCATCTTCTGGTACTCCCGCCGCGCCGCCCTCACCAGGTGCTCCGCCGTCACCACGCCGCCGCCGTCCGCCGCCAGGAAGGCGGCCGCCAGCGCCACGTTGCGGATGTTGCCGCCGGCCAGCTCCAGCCGGCGCGCCACCTGGTCCAGCGCGATCGCCGGGTCACGCGGCAGCTCGTCCGGCCACACCGCCTCCCAGATGCGCAGCCGCTCCCGCTCCGAGGGGAAGGGGAAGTCCACGGTGAAGTGCATCCGCCGCACGAACGCCTCGTCCATGTTCTTGCGGAAGTTGGTGGCGAGCACCACCACCCCCTCGTACTCCTCCATCCGCTGGAGCAGGTACGACACCTCCAGGTTGGCGTAGCGGTCGTGCGAGTCGCGCACCTCGCTGCGCCGCCCGAAGAGCGCGTCGGCCTCGTCGAAGAACAGGATGGCGCTGCTGGTCTCGGCCTCGGCGAAGATGCGCGACAGGTTCTTTTCCGTCTCGCCGATGTACTTGCTGACCACCCCCGACAGGTCGATCCGGAACAGCTCCAGCCCCAGCTCCCCCGCCACGATCTCCGCCGCCATGGTCTTTCCCGTCCCCGGCGGCCCGGCGAACAGCACGTTGAGCCCCTTGCCCATCGCCAGCTTCCGGTCGAAGCCCCACTCCCCCAGCACCAGCGAGCGGTACTTCATGGTGTTGGCGATCTCGCGCAGCTGCTCGCGGCGGTCCGGCGGGAGCACGATGTCGTCCCAGCCGTAGCGCGGCACGATCTTGCGCGCCAGCGAGGAGAGCCGCGGGCTGGACTGCGCCCGGGAGGCGGCGAACAGGTCCTCCATCGACGGGCGGCCGCGCTCCGGGTCGCGCAGGCGCGCCAGGCTGCGCGCGCCCGCCGCCGCGTCGCGGATCTGCCCGCCGCTGAAGCGGAAGCGGTTCGCCAGCTCCGCCACGTCCACCCCCGGCGCCGAGCCGTCGCCGTTGAGCGCGGCCGCCCACATCCGCACCCGGTCCGCGTGCTCCGGCCGCGGCAGCGCCACCCGGTAGAACGCCGCGCCGCCCAGGTCGTCCGCCGGCTGCCACCCCTCCTCGCCGGCAAGAAAGACCGCGCCGCCCTCGCGCGCCTCCCGCAGCACCGCGTCGCGCCGGGCGCGGCGGTCGTCCGCGAGCAGCGCGTCGAAGCCGTCCCAGAACAGCGCCGCCCCGCGCAGCAGCGCCTCCCGCGCCGCCAGGCCCGCCAGCTCGTCGAACGCCGTCGCCTCCAGCCCGGCCATCCGGGCGGCGTCCACCACCACCAGCCCCCGCCCGGCCTCGGCGCACATCGCCTCGGCCACGGTGCGCTTCCCCACCCCGTACGGGCCCTGCAGGTAGAGCACGCCCTCCGCGCCCGCGCGCGCCAGGGCCCGCAGCCGCTCGCGCAGGGCGTCCGGGAGGAGCAGGTCGTCCAGGCGGGCGCGGGGCTCCACGGCGCGGGCGTACGGGGCCAGGCGCGGGTCCGGCTCGTCCGCGCCCAGCAGGAAGTCCACCACCCGGTCCTCGGGCTTCAGGTAGCGGCTGAGCAGCGGCGGGTCGCGGTGGCCGGGGTCCTCCGTCAGGCGCAGCAGCCGGTGCCGCAGCAGCGGCGCCTGGGGCGACAGGCGGGCGCGGGCGCGCAGGCGCTGCTCCCACGCCGGGGCCAGCAGCCCCAGCGCCAGGTCCACCGTGGGGCGCTTGCGGGTGACGTCGTCCTGCAGGTAGGCGAAGACGCGCTCGTACTTGAGGTCCAGCTCCGGGGCCAGCGCCACCAGCAGGATCCCCAGGTCCGTGTCCGTGAGCCCCGCCAGGCGGCGCAGCCGGGCCAGCCGCGAGTCGGTGTGGTCGCTGTCGGAGTCGGGTCCGCCGGCGGGGATCTCCGCGGCGAAGGCGGGCGGGGCGCCGGGGTCGCGGGCGGCGAGGGCGCCGGCCTCCGGGTGCGACACGTACAGCCCGCGGTACGGGTCGGCGGCGTGCTCCGGGCCGTGCGCGGCCTGCATGGCGGCCACGGCGCTCCCCAGCAGGCCGTCCAGCCAGCCGAGGGCGCGCAGCAGCTCCGGGGTGTCCGCTTCCATCGAGGTCGCTTCGTGCTGGTGCGGGGGTGGGGGCGTCCCGGTCAAGGTGGACGGCCCGGAACGCGTCGGCAAGTGCCCGCAGAGTGCAGTCCGGTAATTCGAAAAGAGCCGGGTTCGGGCGTGCCCCCGGCTGGCGCCGGGGTCGGGCTGCGGCTCCGTAGCAGACGAAACGACCGTCTGCAACGGAGGCGAACCCCAACGGTACTGCTGTTGGGTTTCGCCGCTTCGCGCTCGCATCCCTCACGCGGGGCTCGCGCTGGCGTCCTCGGGGGCCCCCTCCCGGCGGCTTTGTCGCCGCCACCCTCCCCCGTTCCGGGGGAGGGGACGCTCCACGCTGCGATCCTCACCTTCGCCCTGTCGTGCTCCCCCTCTCCCCTTGTGGGAGAGGGG
>JBFMFL010000326.1:0-7609 GCA_040752145.1 Gemmatimonadota bacterium | reverse complement strand
GGCCGCGCGGCCGGCCGCCGCCGCCCCCGCAGGGACCCCATGAGCACGTCCGCCACGCAGCCCACGACGCTGAAGACCCCGGGAGGGGAGTTCCCGCTGAACGAGTACCGCCTGGGGCTGGGGGGGCGCGAGTGGAGCGTGCTGCACACCGCCTCGGTGCTCAGCTTCGCGGACGAGCAGCACTTCCTGCGCGAGCTGCGGGAGCACCTCCCCTACGGCGTGGCCCTGTGGCCCGCGGCCATCGCCCTGGCGCACGACGTGGCCTCGCGCGGGGAGGCGTTCCGCGGCAGGACGGTGCTGGAGCTGGGGGCGGGGACGGGGCTGCCGGGGATCGTCGCGGCGACGCTGGGCGCGCGGGTGGTGCAGACCGACCGGCAGGAGGTGGCGATGCAGGTGTGCCGGCTCAACGGCGAGCGCAACGGCGCCCGGGGGATCGAGCACCGCCTGGCGGACTGGACCGCGTGGGAGGACCCGGCGCGCTACGACTGGATCCTGGGCTCGGACGTGCTCTACGGCGAGGCGCTGCACCCCGAGCTGCGCGCCATCTTCGAGGGCAACCTGGCGCCCGGCGGCCGGCTGCTGCTGGCGGACCCCTTCCGGGCCACCGGCCTGCGGCTGCTGGAGGCGATGGAGGCCGACGGGTGGACGGTGGCGGGGGCCAAGTGGAACGTGGGGGAGGAGGGCACGCCGCGCCCCGTGGGCGTGTTCGAGCTGGCGCCGCCGCCCTGAGGCGGCGGCGCCGCCCCGCTCAGCCCCGGCCGGCGATCCCGCAGGTCCAGCGCTCGCCGATGCGCGGGGCGGTCAGGTAGAAGCGCCCGGGGCGCTGCACCATGGGCGTGGCCTCGCCGCCGTCCAGGTGTCCGCCCGTGAACCGCGCCACGCCGGTCGCCGCGTCCACCCGGTAGCGGCCGGGGCTGGGCTGCGCGAAGCCCAGGTACTGGTAGCGCCCGTCCGCCAGGAGCACCACGGAGCCCTTGGGATCGAACCGGTAGGTGCCGCTGCCCGCCTCGTAGCGCGAGACGGTGCAGCCGTACTTCCCCCGGGCCGGCAGCACGGTCCGCGCCGGCCCCCCGGCGAAGTGGCGCAGGCGCGAGCGCGGCACCCACTCGTCGGCCGAGGCGGGCTGGCCGTCGAAGTGGACGCGGTACTCCGCGCCGCGCACGCCCACCACACGCGCCGCGTGCCACCTGCCGCGCGACTGCGCCTCCATCTCGTCGCCCACCTGCACGGCCCGGGCGGCGGCCGAGGCGCGGGCCGCGGGCGCGTAGCCCGGCTGGTAGCCCAGCAGCTCGTCGGCGTCGGCGCGCCGCTTCCAGTCGGGCCCGAAGCCGTCGTAGTGGACCTCGTAGCGTCCGTTCACGATCCCCACGACGTGGGCGCGGTACTTCTTGCCGTCGTCGTCGTAGATCACGGCGTCGCCCACGGCGTACTGCCCGTCGGCGGGGCGCGCCAGCGTGCGGCCGGCGATGGCGGCCTCGGTCTCGCGCTGGGCCTCGCCCCAGGAGGAGTACGGCTGCGCGGAGTCGCGGAGCGTCTGCGCGCGGGCGGGGAGGGCGAGGACGAGGAGCGCGGCGGCGGCGAGGAGGCGTCGGGTCATGGTCGGGCGGACGGGCGGTGGGACGGAGGAGCGGGATCGCTGAAAAGATACGGCGCGCGGAAGCATCCGGACAGGTGCGGCCCGGCGGGAACATCCGTGCGCGCGCGCCGCGGGGCGGCTATCTTCCCCCCACGGGAAGGTTTCTGCGGGATCATCCGCTTCCTGGGAGCGTCCACATGCGGGACACCACGATCCCGTCCCCGCCCGCCGCGCGCCTCTCCTCCGCCTCGCTGGCCGCCGCAGCCGCGCTGGCGCTGGCCGCCTGCGGGACGCGCGTGGACGTGCCGGCGCCGGACACCGCGGCCGCCGCCGTCCCCTTCCCCGAGCCCCCGCCCTCCGTCGTCCACCTCCCCGTCTCGGTGGAGCTGGGCGCGGTGGTGAAGAAGCTGGAGGCGGCGGTCCCCCGCACGCAGAGCCGCGAGGACGAGTGGCACCCGCTGGGCAGGGTGCCGGTGCTGGGGACGCTGTACGTCAAGGAGATGTGGGAGCGCGACCCGCTGGAGGTGGGGCTGGACGGCGACGGGGTGAGGGTGAGCACCCTGGTCCGCTACCGCGCCCGCGTCGCCGAGCAGACGTGCCTTCCCCGGCTGGGGTGCCGCTGGGTGCAGCTGGCCTGGTGCGGGCACGAGGGGCCCATGCCCTCGCTGCGCGTGGGGCTGCGCACGGACCTCCGCTGGCGGCGGGACTGGACGGTGGAGCCGTCCACCACGGCCAGCCCGGTGGAGGCCGGCGCGCCCTGCCGGCTCACCCGCGCCAACGTGGACGTGAGCGACCGGGTGCGGAACGCGGTGCAGGGGCTGCTGGACGGGGCGGTGCCGCAGGTGGACGCGGAGCTGCGCGAGGCGCTGGTGCTGCGCCCACGGGTGGAGGACGTGTGGGACCGGCTCCAGGAGCCGATCCCCGCGGGCGAGGGGGTGTTCCTGCTCTTCCGCCCGGAGGCGGTGGCGCTGGCGGAGCCCACGGCCCGGGGCACGCGCATGCGCACGTCGCTGTCGGTGACCGTGCGGCCCCGGGTGGTGCTCGGCGAGCGCCCGGAGACGCGGGCGCTGCCGCTCCCCGACTACTCGCGCACCACGCCCAGGGCGGGCGGGTTCCGCGTCAGCCTGGTGGCGGAGCTGCCGTACGAGGCGGCCAACCGGATGCTGGCGGACGAGCTCGTCGGCAGGGTGGTGGAGCTGCGCGGGCACCGGGTGCAGGTGCGCGGGGTGGAGCTGTACCCGGGCGGCGGGGAGCGGCTGGCGCTGCGGGTGAAGGTGGGCGGGGACGCGCGCGGGACCCTCTACTTCGTCGGCACGCCGCTCTACAATCCCAACTCGCAGACGGTGGTGGTGCCGGATCTGGACTTCTCGGTGGAGAGCCGCAACGTCCTGGGCCGCAGCGCGGACTGGCTGCTGCACGACGAGCTGCGCGACCGCATCCGTGCCGCGGCGCACTTCGCCGTGGGCGACCGGGTGGCGGAGATCCGCGACCGGGTGAATACGGCCATGAACCGCGACCTGGGGAAGGCGGTGCGGCTGAGCGGGCACGTGGAGAGCCTGCGCCCGGTGGGGGTGTTCGTCACGCGGACGGCGCTCGCCACGCTGGTGGAGGCGGACGGGAGCGCGCGGGTGGACATCACGATCCGGTAGGGGGCGCGCATCCGTTCCGCACCACGCATGCGCCCGCGTCACGCCTGGAAGACGTGCAGCACGGTGAATCAGCTTGGGGATGAGCGGGCTTCCGATGGGATGCCCGCTCGTCACGCTCCGCCCTTCGTCCGTCCCCCGTTCCCGGGCCCATGGTCGCGCTGCGCGAGGTAGAGGTCGTCCATTCCCTGAAGCTCCACCTGCGCGAGCACGGGCTGCGCGGCTCGCCCGTCTCCGACATCGTGGTGGACGCGGACGGCTCGTACCGGAACTCCCGGCTGGCGCGCGAGCTGGAGCCCATGGCGCCGGTGCGGATCGGCGCGTACCGGCCGGACCTGGTCTGCATGGCGCAGACGTCGCGCGGGCCGCTGGTGGTGGCCTTCGAGGTCAAGGCCGACCTCACCCTCTGGCAGAAGGGGATCACGCAGGCGCGGAGCTACCGCGCCGGCGTCCACCACGCGTACCTGGCGCTCCCCGGCGAGGGGGCCGCGCACCACCGCCGCACGCTGGAGGAGGACGCGGGCGAGGGCGGGCTCGGGGTCCTCTACATGGAGGACGGGGGATGGCTGGAGCGCATGGCCCCCCGCGACCCGCGCCCCATCCCCTGGGAGCTGGAGAACACGGCCGCGGCGCTGCGCGGGATCCCGGCGCTCCGCCACCTCCAGCTCAACCACCCGCTCAACTACCTGGTGGTGCCGGTGCTGCGCGTCCTCCGGCCCGAGCTGTCCCCGTTCGAGGCGCTGGCGGCGGCGTGGCCGGACCTGCCGGCGGAGGCCAGCCGGGCGTACGCGGTGCAGGGCGCGCAGTCGCTGGGGCTGCTGGACGGGGGCTACGCGCTGACCGTGGAGGGCGCGGTGGCGGCGGACCTCCTGCTGGAGCTGGGGTTCCGGCCGGAGCGGAGGATCGACAAGCGTGGCCGGCTCGCCACGGCGGAGCCGGGGATCGCGGCGGTCGCCCGCTCGGTGCTGCTGCGGCAGCACGCGGTGCAGCTCGTGTTCGAGACGCTGCTGGTGGCGCCGGGGCACCGGCTCAGCACCGTGGAGCTGTACTGGCGCGCGCGGGAGCGCAACGAGGTGCTCGCGGGAATCCTGTTCCTGAGCGACCCCGGGCGGGATCTCGCTCCCGGCGGCTCACCGCCGCCGGGGGCGTTCAACGCGTCCACGCCCCACAAGCTGCGGCAGGCGCTCTACCACGCGGGGATCGTGCGGGAGGGCAAGCACAGGACGGCGGGAGCGGCGGCGACCTCGTACCGGCCGGAGCAGGACGTGTGGGAGCTGGACCCGGTGCTGGCGGGGCGGGTGTCGGCAACTTGCCGGGGGTAAGTCCATGGATTCCTAGCGTGGCGCTCTCTACAAGCCTTATTCAGCGGGACTGGCTCCAACTTTAATCGGGGATCGGGCGCTTCCATGCGTCATAGGCAGCTTTCCGCTGCTCTTGCCAGAACTCTGCTGTGTCCCTGTTTTCGCTTAGTAGGTTGAGCTGTTTCGCGAGAGTGTAGAATCCTGGACCAGGCTTTCCGTTGACGCTAACCGCCAGCGCACTGAGCATTGGGCGTCCAGCCCTCACTTCATCCTCTGATATCTCACCCAATATCTGCCCGGTCTCCGCGCCCATGTAAGCCCCTTTGGTGGGAAGCCCCATGATGACAGCAATATCTTGGTAGGTTGTTAGCCCCCGGTATTGCGCAGCCCGGACGAGCTCGGCCAGCACATGGAAGTAGGTAGTTGTACCCCGATACTTGTCTCGAACCTGGCTCATTGATTTGTCTGGGAAGAAAGGTAAGCGGTGCGTCACGCACTTCACTCAAGCACAGAGGCCAGAGAACGCACCTGCCAGGATAGGCAAAAGGAACCGACCGACTATTCAGCCCTTCGGCGGAAGGCTAGCCGACTCTACGTTGATTGCTGCGGCCTCGTGGGACTGTGCCACAGCGCCGCGGGCTTTCGAATCCTCGACGACGTTGCTATCAACGCCTCGCAGCTTAACTACCACTGCAACAATGATTGCCAAACCGAGCCATAGACCAAACCCGATAAGGTCCCGACGATTAAGCGGGTTAAATCCTTGCGCTGATTCATTTTCTCCTGGCAAGTAATTCAACAATGGACCAGCAATCAGAATTCCGCAGAGTGCGAAGACTCCACCAAAGGCAAAACTAGTTAATGGGCAAGAGGCTGCTTGACTGTGCAATCTATAACCGATGAGAAATGACATCAGAATAATTCCTGTGACAGTGCCCCACAGGCCAAAGGGACCATCTCCGACCACAATTGCCACAACAGCCGCGAGTGTGACGCCGAACAGCTCAGCCTGCTCGGTCGGGGTTGGTATCTGTTCATTGGGGGTAGGCTTCATTCTGCGCTCCACGCTCGGGGATCAGTACAATGAAGTGCGTAGCCCTTATCCCGTTATCCCGTTCTCCTCCGGCGTCCACCCTGAGTCAGCCACTCACAACCGACAAGTGCCGCGTACGGCCGATCTAACCGCAACACCGTGACCATATCATACCTTCAACAGCTCAGGACGACAATGCGGAGACATCGCACCCAGGCACAGCAGCAACCGCTGCCGCTGCATTCGCGGAGGTGACCACAGGCAGCCCTTAGATGTCCACGATGTCGCGCCACTGCGCCATTCACTCCTCCAGCAGCGCGGGGTCGTCGCACTCCATCACCTGGAAGCAGCGGCGCAGGTCGTCCGTCACCCAGCTGGCGACGTAGCCGAGCCCCGCCGGCGCCAGGCGCCCCGCTCCGCGAAGCGCCGGTAGACCGGGCGCGGGTCGCCGCCGCGGAACGTCTCGATGACCATGTAGAGCATGGGCGGCGGAGAGCCGGAGGGTGGCGCAGGGCCCGACCGCCGCAATCTCCTCCCCGCCCCGCCGGGCCGCAAGTCCAGCCGATCGAGCAGCCCGCCTGAAGCCGCGAAAGGGCCCCGCCGGGCGTCCGGCGGGGCCCTCCTCACGTCGTGCGCGGCCGTCACGGAGCCGTGCCGGCCCGCTGCGGCCTGCACGGCGAGGCTACACCGCCGCCGGCTCGCAGTCGTGCTCGGGGACCTGGCCGGGGAGGTCGGCGGGGCCGAAGAGCGGGCGGATTTCCAGCTCGCCCTCGTACCCGGGCCCCATCACCTCCGCGTGCACCTGCATGAACTCCCGTCCCAGCTCCAGCGCGTCCTCCATGGAGCGCACCTCCATGATCGCGTAGCCGCCCACCAGCTCCTTGGCCTCGGTGAAGGGCCCGTCCACCGTGGACACGCGTCCGCCGGCCAGCTTCACGCGCGCGGACCGCGAGCTGGGGAGCAGGCCGCCGCCGTCCAGCATGGCGACCAGCTTCCCCGACACCAGCTGCTCCTCCGTGAGCCTGCCGATCGCCGCCATCAGCTCCGGGTTGGGCGGGAGGCCCGCCTCGGACTCCGGGGTGGCCTTCACCAGCATCATGAATCGCATGTCGTGTCTTCCTCGCGGTTGGGGTTGCGAGCCGTGCATCCGGCCGGTCCCGGGCGGGCGCGGGCCGCGGCTCCACGGGTACGACGAACGGCGCCGGGCGGAATCGACACGGGGGAGGACGGGGAGACGCGGGATGCGGGAGTTGGGCGGCGATGCGCTGGAGAGGGGGACGCCCGGCGGCCGGCTCAGAGGAAGTACGGCACCACCACCGCGGCGGCCCAGAAGATCACGTAGAACACCATCACCACGCGCACCAGCCGCGGGTTGCGCCTGCCGTGCACCACCTGCCAGGCGCCCATGGCGATGCCGGTGATCCCCAGCAGCAGCACGAAGCCCAGCACGGCGAACACCACCGCCGCCTCCCACGGGCCGCCGGTGAACCGGGTCGTCGCCTCGGGATCGTCCGAGTGCGCCATGACGTCCGCGGCCCAGAGGATCATGTACACCGCGGGCGCCGTGAGCAGCACCCCCAGGAACAGGTACAGCACCCCGGCCTGGCGGAGCCGGCGCGGCGGGTGCAGGACCACGCCGCACTCCGCGCACACGTCCGACCACACCGGCGTGCCCGAGCCGCAGCTGCCGCACCTCTGCTTCATCACGAGCATCTGCATGGCGCCCTCTCGGCCGTGTCCCGCCCCCTGCGCTGCCCCAGACCCGCAGCGCCGGGCGTGGATCCCAAGGTACGGGGCGGAGGCCGCGGATGCACGACTTCCGCGATGCCCCAGTGGACGACACGCCCAGGAGCGCCCCGCACGGAAGCCGCGAGGTCCCCGCCGGCGTTCCGGCGGGGCCCTCCTCGTCCGACCGACCGGCGGGCACGTGCCGGCGTGCTACCGCAGCACCGCCACCGGGTCCACACGGGTGGCGCGGCGCACGGGGACCAGCAGCGCGACCGCGGCGCAGGCGAGCAGCGCCAGGGCGGCGGCGCCGAGCGCCACCGGGTCG
>JBFMFL010000325.1:3298-7619 GCA_040752145.1 Gemmatimonadota bacterium | reverse complement strand
GAGGAGCTGCTGGCGGAGATCTGGGCGAGAGCGCTGGGGGTGGAGCGCGTCGGCGTGGACGAGAACTTCTTCGGGCTGGGCGGGCACAGCCTGCTGGCGACGCAGGTGGTCTCGCGCGCGCGGCAGGTGTTCGAGGTGGAGGTGCCGCTGAAGGCGCTCTTCGAGGAGCCCACCGTGGCGGGGCTGGCCCGGCGCATCGAGGCGCTGCGCAGCGCGGGCGCGCTGCCGGCGCCGCCGATCGAGCGGGTGCCGCGGTCGGGGCCGCTGCCGCTGTCGTACGCGCAGCAGCGGCTGTGGCTGGTGGACCGCCTGGAGCCGGGCAGCGTCGCCTACAACATGCTGTACGCGCTGCACCTGCGCGGGGCGCTGGACGTGGCGGCGCTGCGCGCCACGCTGGCCGAGCTGGTGCGCCGGCACGAGGTGCTGCGCACCACGTTCGCCGAGCGGGACGGCGCGCCGGTGCAGGTGGTCCACGAGCCCGCGCCCGTGCCGCTCCCGGTGGTGGACCTGCGCGGCGCGGCGGACCCCGAGCGGACCGCCGAGGCCCTGGTGGAGGCGGAGGCGATGCGGCCCTTCGACCTGGGGCGCGGGCCGCTGCTGCGCAGCACGCTGCTGCGCCTGGGCGACACGCACCACGCCCTGTGCTTCACCATGCACCACATCGTCAGCGACGGCTGGAGCCGCAGCGTGCTGA
Source organism: Gemmatimonadota bacterium (assembly GCA_040752145.1). Taxonomy (GTDB): domain Bacteria; phylum Gemmatimonadota; class Gemmatimonadetes; order Longimicrobiales; family Longimicrobiaceae; genus JAFAYN01. The sequence goes on along the minus strand of JBFMFL010000325.1, from coordinate 6,925 downwards.
CCCACGAGGTCTCCGCCCTGTACGCGCAGTTCTCGCGCGGCGGCGCGGCGCGCCTCCCCGAGCCCCCGGTGCAGTACGCGGACTACGCCGTCTGGCAGCGGGGCTGGCTGGTCGGCGACGTGCTGGACGGGCAGATCGAGTACTGGAAGACGCGGCTCGCCGGGGCCCCGCCGCTCCTGGAGGTCCCCACGGACCGCCCGCGCGCGGCGGGGCAGAGCCCGCTCGCGGCGAGCCACCGCTTCGCCCTGTCGCCGGAGCTGTCCAGCCGGCTGCGGGCGCTCTCGCGGCAGGAGGGCGCGACGCTGTTCATGACGCTGCTGGCCGGCTGGCAGGCGCTCCTGGGGCGGTACTCCGGGCAGGAGGACCTGGTGGTGGGCAGCCCCATCGCGGGGCGCACCCGGCCGGAGGTGGAGCGGCTGATCGGCTTCTTCGTCAACCTGCTGGCGCTGCGCGCCGACCTGTCGGGCGACCCCACCTGGACCGGGCTGCTGGAGCGGGTGCGCGGGGAGCTGCTGCGGGCCTACGAGCACCAGGACCTCCCCTTCGACCGGCTGGTGGAGGAGCTGGGCGTGGAGCGCAGCCTGGCGTACGCGCCGGTCTTCCAGAACCACTTCACCCTCAACCTCCCCTTCGGCAGCGGCGGCCGGCTGGAGCTCGGCAGCCTGGGAATCGAGCCGTTCGGCGGCGCCGACCCCGTCTCCAAGTTCGACCTGGACCTGGTCTTCACCGACGGCGGCGAGACCCTGGGCGCGAGGCTCGTCTACCGGCGGGAGCTGTTCGACGCAGCGACCGGCGCGCGCATGGCGGAGCACCTGACCGCGCTGCTGGAGTCCATGGCCGCCGACCCGGCGCGGCGCCTCTCGGAGCTGTCGCTGCTGCGCGGGGCCGAGCGCGCGCAGGTGCTGGAGGCGTGGAACGACACGGCCGCCGCCTGCCCGCGCGCCGCCTTCCACCAGCTCTTCGCCGAGCAGGCGGCGCGCACGCCGGAGCTGACGGCGGCCACCTCCGCCGGGGCGGCGCTCACCTACGCCGAGCTGGAGCGCGAGTCCAACCGCCTGGCCCACCACCTGCGCCGGCGCGGCGTGGGCCCGGAGACGCGCGTGGGCCTCTGCCTGGAGCGCGGCGTCGAACTGCTGGTGGGGGTGCTGGGCGTGCTCAAGGCCGGCGGCGCCTACGTGCCGCTGGACCCCGCCTACCCCGCCGAGCGCCTGGCCCGCATGCTGGCCGGCTCGGCCGCCCCGGTCGTGGTCACCCGCACGGAGCTGACGGAGGCGCTCCCCGGGTATTCCGGCGAGGTGGTGTGCCTGGACGCCGAGCGCGAGCGCATCGCCGCGCAGCCCGACCATGCACCGGCGGGCGAGGTGGAGCCGCGCAGCGCCGCCTACGTGCTCTACACCTCCGGCTCCACCGGCACGCCCAAGGGCGTGGTGGTCGAGCACGCCAGCCTGGGGCACTTCATCGCCAGCATGCGCGCGGTCTTCGCGCCGCGCCCGGGCGAGGTGTCGCTGGCCATGGTCAGCTTCGCCTTCGACATCTGGGTGTTCGAGGCGCTGCTGCCGCTGGCCTGCGGGGCCACGGTGCGCCTGCTGCCGCTGGAGCGGGCGCGCGACGGCGCGGCCGTGGTCGAGGAGCTGCGCACGGCGGGGCTGATGAACGCCGTGCCGGCGCACATGCGTGAGATCGTGGCGGCGGCGCGCCGGGTGGAGCCGGGCGCGCTGGCCGGGGTGCGCTGGGTCTTCTCGGGCGGGGAGGCGGTCCCGCGCGAGCTGTGGGCCGGGATGCGCGAGGTCTTCCCCGACGCCCGGCCGTGCGTGCTCTACGGGCCCACGGAAACGACGGTCCTGTCGACGAGCTACCCGGTCCCGGAGGAGGCGGGCGCGGGCGGGGTGATGATCGGGCGTCCGCTGCCGAACGCGCGGGTGTACGTGCTGGACGCCTCGGGGAGCCCGCAGCCGGTGGGGGTGCCGGGGGAGCTGTACGTGGGCGGCCCCGGGGTGGCGCGGGGGTACGAGGGGAGCGCGGCGCAGACGGCCGAGCGCTTCGTGCCCGACGCGTTCTCCGGCGAGCCCGGCGCGCGGCTGTACCGGACTGGCGACCGGGTGAGGTGGCTGGCCGGGGGGGAGCTGGAGTTCCTGGGGCGCCTGGACGAGCAGGTCAAGGTGCGCGGCTTCCGGGTGGAGCTGGGGGAGGTCGAGGCCGTGCTGTCGGGGCTGCCGGAGGTGCGGGAGGCGACCGCCATGGTGCGGGAGGACGTGCCGGGGGAGAAGCGGCTGGTGGCCTACGTGGTCCCCGCGGATGGAGCGGAGGCCACGGGCGCCGGGCTGCGGGAGCTCCTGGCCGCCCGCCTGCCGGAGTACATGGTCCCCGCGGCCGTGGTGCCGCTGGAGGCCCTGCCGCTCACGCCCAACGGCAAGGTGGACCGCCGCGCCCTCCCCGCCCCCGCCTGGACGGGCGGCGCCGGGGAGGCCGTCGTCCCGCGCGACGAGCTGGAGACGGTGATCGCCGGGATCTTCGCCGAGGTCCTGGACGTTCCCGAGGTGGGGGTGCGCGACGGCTTCTTCGACCTGGGCGGGCACTCGCTCGTGGCGGTGCAGCTCATCTACCTGGTCGAAAAGGCCACCGGGGTGCGGCTCCCGATGGAGTCGGTGTTCAAGGCGCCCACCGTGGAGGGGCTCGCGGAGGAGGTGCGCCGCGGCGGAGGCGCGACTTCGCTGCTGGTGCCCATGCGCTCCGGGGGGAGCCGGGCGCCGCTCTTCCTGGTGCACCCGGGAGGCGGCAACCTCATGGCCTACGTCAGGCTGGCGAGGAAGCTGGACCCGGAGCAGCCGGTGTACGGCCTGCGCTCGCGCGGCATCGAGCGCGACGAGAAGCCCAACTGGACCATCGAGGAGATGGCCCGCGACTACCTGGCCGCGGTGCGCGAGGTGAAGCCGTCCGGCCCGTACCGGCTGGGCGGGTGGTCGCTGGGCGGCGTGGTCGCCTTCGAGATGGCCCGGCAGCTGGAGGCCGCGGGCGAGACGGTGGAGAGGCTGGTGCTCATCGACTCGCGCAGCCCCCGCCTGGAGGACCCGGACGGGACCATGCCGCGCGACGAGCTCCAGGTGGTGATGAAGTTCGCGGAGGACCTGGGGGTCCCGGCGCACCGCCTTCCCGTGCCGGACGAGGAGCCCGGCGACGGCGCCGAGGTGGCGTACCTGCGCGAGGTGCTGAGGCTGGCCGCCTCGGCGGGGCTGGTCCCCGACAGCCTGGACCTGGCGCGCATGCAGCGCCTGTACGGCATCTTCCGGATCAACCTGCAGGCGATGCACGAGTACCGCCCGGGGGAATACGGCGGCGGCATCACCCTGCTGCGCGCGCAGGAGCGCGGGGTGGTCAAGCGGCTCCTCGGCAGGAAGTCCAACCGCTGGGAGCAGGTCGCCCGGGGCGGGGTGGAGGTGCGCCCGGTGCCCGGCAACCACTACAGCATGCTGCACGAGGCCAACGTGGAAACGCTCGCGCGGGAGGTGGAGCGGGCGCTCGGGTAGGGCGCCCGGCGGGGCGGGAAAACGGAACGGGGCCGGAGAGGTGATCTCCGGCCCCGTTCTCGTGCGGGGCTGCCGGGCGCGGGGGGGGCGGCCCCCGACCCCC
>JBFMFL010000325.1:0-3288 GCA_040752145.1 Gemmatimonadota bacterium | reverse complement strand
CGCGTCCGGACCGCCCGCCGGCTCCAGGCGGCTCAGCTCCTCGGCCAGCTCGGAAGCGTCCGCCCCGGTGATGAGCTGCTGCTCCACCAGCTCGGAGAGCCCGGCCACGGTGGGGGACGCGAACATCGCCTGCAGCGGCACCTCGACCCCTAAGGTTTCGCGGATCCGCGCGACCACCTGCGTCGCCAGCAGCGAGTGCCCGCCCCGCTCGAAGAAGTTGTCGTGGATCCCCACGGGTTCGGGCTGCGCCTCCCCGCTCGCCCCCAGCACGTCCGTCCAGATGGAGCAGAGCAGCTCCTCGATCTCGTTCCGGGGCGCCTCGTACGCCACCTCGCCCCCCGACCGCGGCGCCGGCAGCGCGCGCCGGTCCACCTTGCCGCTGGGGTTGAGCGGCAGCCACTCCAGCACCACGAACGCGGACGGCATCATGTAGTCGGGCAGCCGCGCGCCCACCTGCTTCCGCAGCTCGGCGGCGCCGACCGCGCCCTCCTCCACCGGGACCACGTAGGCCACCAGGCGCTTCTCCCCGGGCACGTCCTCCCGGACGACGACGACGGCCTCCCGCACGCGCGGGTCCTCCCGGAGGACGGCCTCGACCTCCCCGGGCTCGATGCGGAAGCCGCGCAGCTTGACCTGGTCGTCCTGCCGGCCCATGAACTCCAGCCTGCCGTCCGCCAGCCACCGGACCCGGTCTCCCGTGCGGTACAGCCGTGCCCCGGGCTCCCCGCCGAACGGGTCCGGGACGAACTTCTCCGCCGTCAGTTCCGGCCGCCCCAGGTAGCCGCGCACCACCCCGTCGCCGCCCACGAACAGCTCCCCCGCTATCCCCGCCGGCAGCGGGCTCATCCCCCGCCCCAGCACGTAGGCGCGCGCGTTGGGGATGGGCCGCCCGATGGACACCGTGGCCGCGCCCTCGGGCACCTCCTCCACCACCTCAAGCGTGCACCACACCGTGGCCTCGGTGGGGCCGTACTCGTGCAGCACGCGCCCGGGCCTGCCCTCGCGCAGCATGCGGCGCACGCTCTGCGTCCCCACCGCCTCGGCCCCGAAGACCAGCTGGCGCAGGCAGGCGTACACGTCCACCCGCTCGCGCACGTGCTGGTGGAACAGCGCCGCGGTCTGGTACAGGTGGGTGATCCCCCCCTCCCGCAGCGCCCGCGCGAGCAGGGGAGCGGAAAGGAGCACGTCGCGCTCGATCCCCACCAGCGTGGCCCCGTGCAGCAGCGCGCCCCAGATCTCGAAGACCGCCGCGTCGAAGCTGGCGTTCGACGCCTGCCCCACCCGGTCGCCGGGGCCCAGCGGCATGGTGAGCGGCAGGCACGCCGCGTACTGCACCACCTCGCGGTGCCCCATCATCACGCCCTTGGGGCGGCCGGTGCTCCCGCTGGTGTAGAACACGTAGGCCAGGTTCCCGGCCCGTGCCCCGCCGCGCGGCGCGTCGGCGGGCGCGGCGGCCAGCGCCTCGGCTTCGCGCTCCAGGCTCACCACCTGGAGCCCCGCGTCGGAGAGGGCGTCCCACAGCCCTTCCTGGCTCACCAGCACGCGCACGGCGGAGTCGGCCAGCATCAGCCGCATCCGCTCCGGCGGGTAGGAGGCGTCCACGGGGACGCAGCAGCCCCCGGCTTTCATCACCGCCAGGGTCGCGACCACCATCTCCAGGCCGCGCTCCAGCAGCACGCCCACGCGCTCCTCCGGGCCGACGCCCAGGGCGGCCAGGCGGTGCGCCAGCCGGTTGGCGGCTGCGTCGAGCTCGCGGTAGCTCAGCTCCCGGCCGCCCCACGCCAGCGCCGGGGCGTCGGGTGAGCGCGCCGCCTGCGCCTCGAACAGCTCGTGGATGCAGGCGTCCGGGAAGGTCCGGGCGGTCCGGTTCCACTCGTCCACCACCCGGGCGCGCTCCGCCGCCGAGAGGAGCGACGCCTCCGAGATGCGCGCGTCCGGACGGGCGGCCATCGCCTCCAGGGTCGCCTCCAGGTGGGCGGCCATCCGCTCGACGGTCCCCGGCTCGAACAGCTCCGCGTGGTACGCGATCGAGCCGGACAGCGCCTCCCCGGCGTCCGCGAACCCCAGGTCCAGGTCGTACTTGGCGAGCCCCACGCCCGCCCCGAACGGTTCCAGCGCCAGCTCTCCCACCCGCGAGGGCTCGTCCGTCCCCCCGGGGCGGTGCAGCGTGAACATCACCTGGAACACCGGGGTGTGCGCCAGGCTGCGGTCCACCTCCAGCTCCTCCACCAGCCGCTCGAAGGGGAGCTCCTGGTGCTCGTACGCCCCCAGCGCCGTCTCCCGCACCCGCCCCAGCAGCTCCGTCCAGCTCGGGTCGCCCGACAGGTCTGCGCGCAGGGGGAGCGAGTTGACGAAGAAGCCGATCAGCCCCTCGGTCTCGCGGCGGTTCCGCCCCGCGATGGGGGTGCCCACCACCACGTCCTCCTGCCCCGCGTACCTGGACATCAGCGCCTGGAAGCCGGCCAGGAGCGTCATGAACAGCGTGGCCCCTTCGCGCCGCGAGAGCCCCCGCAGCGCCTGCGACACCCCGGCCGGGAGCGCCAGGCGGGTGTGCCCCGCGCGCGCGCCGAGCCCCGCCCGGCGCGGCCGGTCCGTGGGCACCTCCAGCAGCGGCGGGGCGCCGGCCAGGCGCTCGCGCCAGTAGGCGAGCTGCGCCTGCAGCGTCTCGCCGCTCATCCACTCGCGCTGCCAGACGGCGAAGTCGGCGTACTGCACCGGCAGCTCCGGCAGGCCCGGCTCCTCGCCCCGGGCAAAGGCGGCGTAGAGCGCGCCGACCTCCCGCTCCAGCACCTGCATGCTCCACCCGTCGCTCACCACGTGGTGCAGGGTGAGGCACAGCACGTGGTCCTCCTCCCCCAGGCGCAGCAGGGTGCAGCGCAGCAGCGGCCCCCGGGCGAGGTCGAACGGCCGGATGGCGTCGTCCGCGGCCAGGCGCTCCGCGGCCGGCTCCCGCTCCGCCTCCGGCAGCTCCCGTAGGTCCGTCCCGGCGAGCTCCACCGGGGCGGGCGGGTGGACGACCTGCACCGGCCTGCCGGCTTCGCGCTCGGCGAACGTGGTGCGCAGCGTCTCGTGCCGCGCCACCAGGGCGTCCAGGGCCGCCCGCAGCGCCGCCGCGTCCAGCGGGCCGCGCAGCCGCAGCGGGAAGGGCATGTTGTAGGCGGGGCTCCCCGGCTCCAGCCGGTCGATGAACCACAGCCGCTGCTGCGCGAAGGAGAGCGGCAGCGGCCCCGTCCGGGGCACCGGCACGATCGGCGGCGCGGCCGCGCCGCCCGCGCCCCGCCGCGCCAC
>JBFMFL010000324.1:0-7647 GCA_040752145.1 Gemmatimonadota bacterium | reverse complement strand
GAACGCCGCGGTCCGCGCGACCGGTTCGTTCCCGCGGCGCTGCTCGTGGCGTTCGCGCTCGCGGGGGCGGCGCTCGGCGCGGGCGGGCGCCGCGACGTGGACGCGGACTGCCGCCTCCGTCTGCCCGAGGGCGCGCGCATCACCATCCGCGGCGTCCTCGGCGCGAACGCCCGGCCCGTCCTCCGCGACGGCAGGCCCCGCTCGCCCCGCGTCCCCGTCGAGATCCTGGAGCTGCGCGAAGGCCGCCGCCTCGTCCGCGGGTGCGGCGGCGAGGTCGCCGTGCGCATGCCCCGCGACGCCGCGCCCATGCGGGCGGGGACGGAGGTGGTCGTGCGTGGCGCCTGGGCGCGCTACCCGGCGCCGGACGGGCCCACGCGCTGGCCGCGCAACCCCGCGTACGCCGGCATCGTGGAGGCGCGCGAGGTGGCCGTCCGCGCGCCGCCGGATCTCGCCGCGCACCCGCTGCTCACACTCCGGGGGCGCAGTGAGGCCCACCTCCACCACGTGTTCCCGCGGCACGGCGCCCTCGCCGACGCGCTGCTCCTGGGGCGGCGCGAGGGGCTGGACCGCGAGCTCACAGACCGCTTCGCGCAGTCCGGGCTGGTGCACCTGCTCGCCATCTCCGGCGGGCACGTGGCGCTCATCGCCACCGCGCTCATGCTCCTGGGCAGCATGCTCCGCCGCGGGCGGAGGGAGGTCACCTGGAGCACCCTGGTGCTGGTGGCCGTCTACCTGGCGGTCATCGGCGCGCCGGCGTCCGCGGTCCGCTCGGGGATCATGGTGGGGCTGGGGCTCGTGGGCATCCTCCTCCAGCGGCCCTCGGCGATGCTCCCCGTCGTGGCGGCGTCCGCGCTGGCGATCCTCGCTTTCCAGCCCACTGCCGTGCTCGATCCCGGCTTCCAGCTGTCGTTTGCAGGGGTGCTCGGGATCATGCTGCTGCGCTGGCCCATGATGCGGCACGTGCCGGACGGCTGGAAGAAGCACCCGGCGGCCCGCTGGACGCTGGAGTCGCTGGTTGTCAGCGTGGCGGCGTTCGTCGCCACGGCGCCGGTGACGGCGTACCACTTCGGCCAGGTGGCGCCGGTCTCCATCGTGGCGAACCTCCCCGCCGTCCCGCTGACCTCGCTGGCGCTCGTGGGCGTCGTCGTTTCCGCGCTGGTGGAGCCGGTGGTGCCGCCGCTGGGACGGATGTTTGCGGATGGCACCGGGCTTGCTCTCGACCTGCTGGACGCCGTCGCCCGGTACGCCGCGGCGGTGCCGGGCGGACACCGCGCGGTGGAGCCGCCGCAGGGGTGGCTCTGGGCGGCGGTCGCGGTGGTGGTGCTGCTGGCGCTCGATGCCGGCGCGAAGATGCGCTCCGCCGTCCGCTGGACGGTCGCGACGGGTGCGGCGTGCGCCGCGTTCGTGGGTCTCCCGGCGGTGGCCGCGTCCACGGACGCGGGCGCGCTGGAGATCCACTTCATCGACGTGGGGCAGGGGGACGCCGTCGCCATCCGCACCCCCGCCGGCCGCTGGATCCTGGTGGACGCCGGGCCGCGCGACGAGGGGTTCGACGCCGGCGAGCGCCGCGTGCTCCCCTTCCTGCGCTCGCGCGGCGCGGAGCGGGTGGAGGCGCTGGTGCTCACCCACCCGCACGCGGACCACGTGGGGGGCGCCCCCGCGGTGCTCGGCGCGCTCCCCGTGGGGCGCGTGATCGACCCGGGGCTCCCGGCCGGCACCCCGTGGTACCTGGACGCGCTGCGGGCCGCGGAGGCGCGGCGCGTCCCCTGGAGCGAGGCGCGCGAGGGGCGCACGCTCGCGCTGGACGGGGTGGTGGTGGAGTTCCTCTGGCCGCGCCCGGGCTCGCTTGACTTTGTTGCAGACGCGAACAAAATTAGCGCCGTGATACGGGTTCGTTACAGGGATTTCTCTGCCCTGCTGACGGGGGACGCGGGGGACGAGGAGGAGGCGGCGATCCTGGCGCGGAACCCGGAGCTGCGCGCGCAGCTCCTCAAGGCCGGCCACCACGGCAGCCGCACCTCCACCTCCGCGGCGCTGCTGGACGCGGTCCGGCCCGCCCTGGTGGTGGTCTCCGCCGGACGGCGCAACCGCTACGGCCACCCGGCCCCCGAGACCCTGCGCCGCCTGGAGGCGCGCGGCATCCCCGTCGCCCGCACCGACCGCGAGGGCACCGTGTCCGTGCGGGTGCCGGCCGGCGGCGGCGGGTGGGAGCGGATGGAGCCGTGAGCCTGCTGGAGATGGTCCTGCGGCCCGTGCTCGGCCGGCGCGTCGCGCCGCCCCCGGAGGTGGCCGGCGAGGTCCCCGGCGGGGTCGTTTTCCGCGAGGGGAGGCTGGTCCCCGCCATCGGCGGGGTGCTGGGGAAGATGGGGAGGCCCGCGGCGGCCGTGACGCTGGGGCGCACCATCGTCGTCCATCCCCGCGTGCGGCTCTCGCGGCGCCTGCTGGTGCACGAGCTGACCCACGTCCGCCAGTGGGAGGAGGACCGCCTCTTTCCCCTGCGCTACGCGCTGGAGAGCCTGCGGCGCGGCTACTGGAACAACCGCTACGAGCTGGAAGCCCGCAACGCGGAGCGGGACGCCTCCGGCGCAAACGCAACCCGACCCCAAGGACCCCCGTGAGCAAGTCCGTCGTCACCATCGAGCGGCACATCATCGAGGCCGAGCGCCAGTTCCCGGAAGCCACGGGCGCCTTCAGCAGCATCCTCTACGACATCGCCTTCGCGGCCAAGATGATCGCCAAGGAGGTGCGCCGCGCGGGGCTGAACGACATCCTGGGGCTCACCGGCGACGTCAACGTGCAGGGCGAGGAGGTCAAGAAGCTGGACGAGTACGCCAACGACGTGATCTTCAAGGCGCTCGACCACACCGGCCACCTGTGCGGCATGGCGTCGGAGGAGGAGGAGGACTTCATCCCCATCCCCGACCGCTTCCCCACCGGCAAGTACTGCGTCATGTACGACCCGCTCGACGGCTCGTCCAACATCGAAGCCAACGTCTCGGTGGGCACCATCTTCTCCATCCACCGCAAGGTCTCCGACCACGAGCGCGGCTGCGTGGAGGACTGCCTCCAGCCGGGGACGCGGCAGGTGGCGGCCGGGTACGTGGTTTACGGGTCGTCCACCATGCTGGTGTACACCACCGGCAACGGCGTGCACGGCTTCACCCTGGAGCCCTCCATCGGCGAGTTCCTCCTGTCGCACCCCCACATGCGCATCCCCAACCCGGGGCAGCGCATCTACTCGTGCAACGAGGGGAACTACTCCAGCTGGTCCGAGGAGCAGCGCCGCTTCGTGGACCACCTCAAGGGGCTGGACGGCGAGAACGCCAAGCCCTTCAGCTCGCGCTACATCGGCTCGCTGGTGGCGGACTTCCACCGCAACCTGCTGTACGGCGGGCTGTTCATGTACCCGGCCGACGCCAAGAGCCCCCGCGGCAAGCTGCGCCTGCTGTACGAGGCCGCCCCGCTGGCCATGATCTGCGAGCACGCGGGCGGCCGCGCCTCGGACGGCACGCAGCGCATCCTGGAGATCGTCCCCGAGCAGCTGCACGAGCGCACCCCGCTCTACATCGGCACGGCGGAGTACGTGGAGCAGGCCGAGCGCTTCCTGGCGGGAGCCGGCGTGGCGGCCGCGGTGGCCTGAGCCCGTGGGCGGGGCGGGGGAGCGCCGCCTGGTGGTGGACCGCTTCGAGGGCGGCCTGGTGGTCGCGCGCGACGACGGCGGCCGCTTCCACGACCTCCCCCGCTGGCTCCTGCCGGCGGGCCTGCGCGAGGGCGACGTGGTGGCGGTGCGCGGGGAGGGGGAGGGCGACGGCGCGCGGGTGGAGCTGACCCTCGACCGCGAGGCGGCCGACGCGGCGCGAAGCGAGGCGGCGGCGCTCCTGGCCCGCCTCCGCCGCGACGAGTGAACGAGGGCCTCCCGGCACGGCGCCGGGAGGCCCTTCTGTTCGTGCGCCCGTCCGCGGAGGTTGAACGAACCGCGTGGCCCGCATTAGATTGCAGGCTTGGCAGTACCCGCCCCGCGACCCTGGAGCGCGAACCGGAACCCCGCATGCACCCTACCTGCCCGCTCTGCCGGAACCCGATGTCCGTCGCGGACGGCTCCCCCGGCCTGCTCGGGGAGGCGCCGCGCTACGTGTGCCGGAGCCCGGGATGTCTCGGCAGCTCGCTCGCCTCGGAGTCCGCCACCTGGCTGGGCGGCGGCCCCCGCCAGCAGAACGGCGCCTCCGAAGTGCTCGGAGCCCCGCACGCGGAGCCCTCGTACACGTCGCCCGGCTCCACCACCTGGCTCGGCGGCTCCCCCGCGTACACCCCGGAGCCCCCGCGCCGCTCCACCGTGCGCGAGCGCGGCAGCTCCCAGAGCTCCAACGGTCACGAGTTCGAGGACGGCATCTGCCTGAACTGCGGCCGCGTGGAGCGCCTGGCGGGACGGTACGGGTGGAGCTGCCCGGTGAAGCTGCCCTGAACGGAAGTACGAAGTACGAAACAGAAGTGCGAAAGTGCGTGAGTGCGGAAGTGCGAAAAAGCGCCCCCGTCGGGAGATCCCGGCGGGGGCGTCTGGCCCTCACCCGGCTCGCTTGAGGCTCGCCACCCTCTCCCAATTCTGGGAGAGGGGGCAACTGCAAACGAGGCAAGCAGTTCTCCCCTCCCCTGCTTGCGGGGGAGGGGCCGGGGGAGGGGGCCCTCGCGGACGCCAGCGCCAGCCCCGCGTGAGGGATGTCGGCCCGAAGGGGCGAGACCCGGCGGGGCAGTTTCCGCCGGGTCTCGACTCCGTTACGCACGGTTGTATCGTGCGTTACGGAGCCGCAGCCCGACCCCGCGCCAGCGGGGGCACGCCCGAACCCGCCGTTCAGGCAGCCTGCTCTTCCTTCTTCTCGACAGCCTCTGATGGACGGTGCTTCAACGCAGCCTGCGCCGCCGCCAGACGCGCCACGGGCACGCGGAACGGCGAGCACGACACGTAGTTGAGCCCGGTGCGGTGAAAGAACTCCACGGACTGCGGATCCCCCCCGTGCTCGCCGCAGATCCCCAGCTTCAGCTCCGGCCGCACCCCGCGCCCCAGCCGGCACGCCGTCTCCACCAGCCTGCCCACCCCCTCCTGGTCCAGCGTCTGGAACGGGTCGGCGGGGAGGATCCCCTGCTCCACGTACAGCGGCAGGAAGCTCCCCGCGTCGTCGCGCGACATCCCCAGCGTGGTCTGCGTCAGGTCGTTGGTGCCGAAGGAAAAGAACTGCGCCGACTCCGCGATCCGGTCGGCGGTGAGCGCGGCACGGGGGAGCTCGATCATGGTCCCCACCATGTAGTCCACGCTCTGGTCGGCGTACTCGAACACCTCGTGCGCGCAGTCGTCGATGATCGCGCGCTGGCGCTTCAGTTCCTCGGCGGTCCCCACCAGCGGCACCATGATCTCCGGGCACACCGTGACGCCCTCGCGCTGCACGGCCACCGCCGCCTCGAAGATGGCCTGCGCCTGCATCCAGGTGATGTCCGGGTGGCTGATCCCCAGGCGGCAGCCGCGGTGCCCCAGCATGGGGTTGGCCTCGTGGTGCTGCTCCACCCGGGCGCGCAGCTTCACCGGGTCCACCCCCATCTTGCGGCCCAGGTCCTTGATCTCGGCAGCGCCCGCGGGGAGGAACTCGTGCAGCGGCGGGTCCAGCAGGCGGATGGTGACCGGGAGCCCGTCCATGGCCAGGAAGATCCCCTCGAAGTCCTGCCGCTGCATGGGGAGCAGCTTGGCCAGGGCGATGGCGCGCTTCGCCCCGGTCTCGGCCAGGATCATCTCGCGGACGGCGTCGATGCGGTCTCCCTCGAAGAACATGTGCTCGGTGCGGCAGAGCCCGATCCCCTCCGCCCCGAACTCGCGCGCCACCCGCGAGTCGTGCGGGGTGTCGGCGTTGGTCCTCACGCGCAGGGTGCGGAAGCCGTCCGCCCACTCCATCAGCCGCCGGAACTCGGCGGACAGCTGCGGGCGGGAGGTGGGCACCTGGCCCAGGATCACGCGCCCGGTGCCCCCGTCCAGAGTGATCCACTCGTTCTCGCGCACCGTGACCTCGCCCACCGAGAAGCGGCGGTACGCCTCGTCCACCTGTATCTCGCTCGCCCCGGCGATGCAGCACTTGCCCATGCCGCGCGCCACCACCGCCGCGTGCGAGGTCATCCCGCCGCGGCAGGTGAGGATGGCGCGCGCCGCGACCATGCCGTGGAAGTCCTCGGGCGAGGTCTCGCGGCGCACCAGGATCACCGCCTCGCCGGCGGCGCCGCGCTCCGCGGCCTCGTCGGGGCTGAACACCACCACGCCGGAGGCCGCGCCGGGGGAGGCGGGGAGCCCCGTGGTGAGCACCTGCACGTGTGCAGTCGGGTCGATGGTGGGGTGGAGGAGCTGCTCCACGTGCGCGGGGTCCACCCGCAGCACCGCCTCCTCGGGGGTGATCAGCCCCTCGTCCACCATCTCCACCGCGATCCTCACCGCCGCGGCCGCCGAGCGCTTCCCGGTGCGGGTCTGGAGCAGGTAGAGCCGCCCGCGCTCCACCGTGAACTCCAGGTCCTGCATCTCGCGGTAGTGGCGCTCCAGCCGCCCCTGCACCTCCACCAGCTCGCGGTACGCGTCCGGCAGGCGCTCCGCCATGGCGGCGATGGCGAGCGGGGTGCGGATCCCGGCGACCACGTCCTCGCCCTGCGCGTTGACCAGGAACTCGCCGAAGAAGGTGCGCTCGCCGGTGGAGGGGTCGCGGGTGAAGGCGACGCCGGTCCCCGAGGTCTCGCCCATGTTGCCGAAGACCATGGAGCAGACGCTCACCGCGGTTCCCATGTCGTCCGGGATGCCGTTGACGCGCCGGTAGGCCACCGCGCGCGGGGTGTTCCACGACTCGAACACCGCGCCGATGGCGCCCCACAGCTGCTCCTGCGGGTCCGCCGGGAACGGGCGGCCGGTGGCCTCCAGCACCAGCGCGTGGTACTCGGCGGTCAGCTCGCGCAGGTCGTCCGCGGGCAGCTCGGTGTCCTCCTGGACGCCGCGGGCGTGCTTCCTGGCCTCCAGCAGCCGCTCGAAGCGGTCCACGTGCACCCCCAGCACCACGTCCGAGTACATCTGCACGAAGCGGCGGTACGAGTCCCAGGCGAAGCGATGGTCCTGCGCCATCTCCGCCAGCGCGGCCACGGTGCCGTCGTTGAGCCCCAGGTTGAGGATGGTGTCCATCATCCCCGGCATGGACACCGCCGCGCCCGACCTCACCGACACCAGCAGCGGGTCGCCCTCGCCGCCGAAGCTCTTGCCCGTGGCCGCCTCCAGCCGCCGCACGTTCTCCGCGACCTCGTCGCGCAGCCCGTCGGGGACGTCGTGGTGGCGCAGGTAGTGCCGGCAGGCGTCCGTGGTGATGGTGAACCCCGGCGGCACCGGCACCCCGATGCGCGTCATCTCCGCCAGGTTCGCCCCCTTGCCGCCCAGCAGGGCCTTCATCTCCTTCCCGCCCTCGGCCTGCCCCGCGCCGAAGAAGTACACGTAGCGCTGCGCCATGCGCTGCTCTCCTTGGGTGTTCGCCGTGCGTTGTCGGTGGGGCTCTACGGTTAGAGTGGAGCCATACGCACACCGGCAAGAATGGCACCGCCCCGACGCGGGGCGTGGTACGGAACGAAGCGGGGCCCCTGAGACCA
>JBFMFL010000323.1:0-7675 GCA_040752145.1 Gemmatimonadota bacterium | reverse complement strand
AGCAGCGGGAGGAGGCGAGACAGGTCCACGGTCGGCCGGGGTTGCGGGGAACGGCGGCGGAAGATGCCGGCGGCACGACAGGAGGGACACCCGCGGTCCGTCGATGGTTTGAACGCGGAGCGGGGGGGGGGGGGGGGGGGGGGCGCCCCCCCGGGGCCGGCGCGACCGCCGGCTTCCTCAACAACATGGCCCGCTCCCTGCCGCCCATGATGCAGGTGATCCAGGAGATCGGCGGGGTGGAGCTCCCCTCGGTGTTCGGCAAGCTGGTGGAGGACGGGGCCGCGCCCGGCGGTGCGGCCGCCCCCGACGAGGTGGCGCGGGCGCTGGCCTCGCGCCCCGCGCCGCCCTCGCCCGACGACCGGGCGGCGCCCGCGGGGGAGCGGGCGCCGGCGCGGGCCACCGACGTGCCCGCCGCGGCAGAGTAGACGGAGCAGGGGGAGGCGCCGCGCGGCGCCTCCCCTTTTTTCGCCCGCCGCCCCACGGGGCACTTTCCGGATTCCGGGGGCGCGTCTATGATTGGTGGTGTACGATCGTTCCTTCCAGCTGCACAGACGCCGGAGCAGGTTCCCTCCGGAGCGCACCGCTCGCTCCGTGGAAGACGTCCCACCGCTCCCCGCGCCGCGCCGCGGGGCAGCCCCAGCCAGAGGAGGGCAGGATGAGCGACCGTCCGTGGGTCTCCCATTACGCCGAGGGCACCCGTCCCGAGATCCCGCCGATCCCGTTCCGCAGCCTGGCGGACATGGCCCGCCAGTCGGCCGGGCGCTACGCCTCCTCCACGGCGTTCACCCAGTGCATGCCCAACGGCATGGCCGCGTCGCTGACCTACGCGCAGGTGGACCGCCTCTCGGACGAGTTCGCGGCGTACCTGCGCGGCCGGCTGGGGCTGGACGCCGGCGACCGGGTGGCGGTGCAGATGCCCAACTGCCTGGCGTACCCCATCGTGGTGTTCGGCGTGCTCAAGGCGGGGTGCGTGCTGGTGAACACCAACCCGCTGTACACGCCGCCGGAGATGGTCCACCAGTTCTCGGACTCGGGCGCGCGGGTGCTGGTGATCATCGACATGTTCGCCGACCGGCTCCCCCCCGTCCTCCCCAAGACGCAGGTGGAGACGGTGGTGACGGTGAGGATCACCGAGTTCTTCCCGACGCTCCAGGCCACCATCATCCGCACCGTCCTCAAGTACCTCAAGAAGCAGATCCCGCCCACCACGGTGCCGCACACCACCTTCCAGGCGGCGCTCGCGGCCGGGCGGGAGCGGCTGAAGGCGGGCGTGGACCTGCAGGGCTACCTGGCCGGGGTGGAGCACGGCACGCTGGCGGCGCTCCAGTACACGGGCGGGACCACCGGCGTCTCCAAGGGCGCCATGCTCTCGCACGGCAACCTGCTGGCGAACACCTCGCAGCTGCTGGAGATGGCGGGCCCCCGCCTCAAGGCGGGGACGGAGACGGTGCTCACGGCGCTGCCGCTGTACCACATCTTCGCCTTCACCGTGAACCTGCTGGGCTTCTACCAGATGGGCGGGCACAACGTGCTGGTGCCGTCGCCCCGCCCGCCGGCCAACCTGCGCAAGGCCTGGGAGAACTACCGCATCACCTGGTTCACCGGCGTGAACACGCTGTTCAACGCGCTGCTCAACGAGCCCTGGTTTGCGCAGAACCCGCCGCGTACCCTGAACGCCTCGGTGGCCGGGGGCATGGCGCTGCACAGCTCGGTGGCGGAGCGCTGGGGCAAGGTGACCGGCACGCCCGTGGTGGAGGGGTACGGCCTCACGGAGGCGTCGCCGGTGGTCAGCTTCAACCCCATGGGCGGCAAGGTCAAGGACGGCACCATCGGGATCCCCATGCCGTCCACCGACATCCGCTGCGTGGACGAGTCGGGCGCGCCGGTGCCGCAGGGCACGCCGGGCGAGCTGATCACGGCGGGGCCGCAGGTGATGCTGGGCTACTGGCAGCGCCCGGAGGAGACCGCCCGCACGATCCGCGACGGCTGGCTGTACACCGGCGACGTGGCGGAGATGGACGAGGACGGCTACTTCCGCATCGTGGACCGCAAGAAGGACATGGTGCTGGTGAGCGGCTTCAACGTGTATCCCAACGAGGTGGAGGAGTGCCTGGCCCGCCACCCCGGCGTGCAGGAGGTGGGGGTGATCGGCGTCCCCGACGACCGCACCGGCGAGGCGGTGAAGGCGTTCGTGGTCAAGAAGGACCCGGCGCTCACCGAGGAGGCGCTGGTGGCCCACTGCCGCGAGTCGCTCGCGCCGTACAAGGTGCCCAAGCAGATCGAGTTCCGCACCGAGCTGCCCAAGACGCCCATCGGCAAGATCCTGCGCAAGGACCTGCGTCCCGCCGCGGTGCCGGAGGGCGCCAAGGTCTGACCTGGTTTCCGGATCCGGCGGAACGGCTGTGAACTGCGGGGTTGGGCGTGCCCCTCGCTGACGCTCGGGTCGGGCTGCGCGCTGCGTAGGCGAGCAAACAACGCTCGCCAACGCAGCCGAGCCCCGACGATACTGCTGTCGGGTCTCGGCCCTCCGGGCGCGCATCCCTCACGCGGGTCCCCGCGTAAGCCTGGAGATCGGACCGCCGGACGGAGTTCCGCGGCTTCCGCCGCATGATCGGGCGGGGCGGCCTCGGCCGCCCCGCCCGCTACGCTTCCGGAGCATGGGCTACCGCTTCCTCGCCGACACCGTCCTCGTCCTGCACCTGGCCTTCGTGCTCTTCGTGGCGCTGGGGGGCCTGCTGGTGCTGCGCTGGCGGCGCGCGGCGTGGGTGCACCTGCCGGCGGCGGCGTGGGGCGCGGCGGTGATGTTCACCGGCTGGATCTGCCCGCTGACGCCGCTGGAGAACTGGCTGCGCGGGCTGGGCGGCGAGGCGGGGTACCGGGGCGGGTTCGTGGAGCACTACGTGGTGTCGGTGCTGTACCCGGCCGGGCTGACGCGCGGGATCCAGGTGGCGCTCGGGCTGGGCGTGATCCTGGTCAACGTCGCGGTCTACTGGCGGTTCCTGGTGACGAGGCGGCGGGAGCGGTCCGCCGCGGGGTGAGCACCGGGGCGGCACCGACGGAACGCGAGAGAGGGCACCCCGCCGGCGGCAGGGTGCCCTCTCGTATTCCGGGGCCCGACGAGCGGAAGGCAGGCAGAGCCGACTCTCGCGGGAGCCCCCGCGTGAGGGATGCGCGCCAGGCAGGGCCGAGACCCGCCGGCAGTTTGGCGGGGTCTCGGCTGCGTTGGGAACGGTCGTATCGTTCCCTACGCAGCGCGCAGCCCGACCCGAGCGTAAGCGAGGGGCACGCCCACACCCGCAGTACAGTGCCGTTCCGAACCTCAGGCGAGCGCGGCGGGAGCCCGGTAGATCCACCCCTCGCGCTCGAACGCTTCGCGCTCGCCGGGGTGCAGGCGGAAGGGCTGCTCCAGGTCGCCGCGGGCCAGGTAGGCGGTCAGGCAGGCGATCACGGCGTCCCAGGCGTCCTCCAGCGTGACGGCGATCGCCTCGGTGCAGGGGTCGGCGAAGGACAGGTACGGCCGGAGCGCGGCGGGGCGGGCGCGCACCTCGCCGGGGCGGGAGGGGACCCGGCGGCAGCGGAGCCCCAGGTCGGTGACGGTGCCGGAGGGGTAGACCTCCACCAGCGTGGTCGGCGCGCCCGGGCTGGGGGCCTGGGGCACGATGGACACGTCGCCCGACTCGCGCAGCTCGTGCAGCCAGCGCAGCCCCTCCGTGGTCTGCCTGTACAGGCGCAGGTCCAGCGGCGCCATGGCCCCGCCGGTGTCGGTGCGCCGCGGCGCCCTGTGGTGCTCGGGGAAGGCGTCGCGCACCTCGTCGGCGGGGCGGTCGGCCACCCAGGCGACCAGCTGCGCCCACCCGGCGCGCGTCTCGCCGACCGTCTCGGTCGCGGCGGCGGGGAGGCCGAAGGGGAAGTCGGCGCCCCACAGGATGGGCGCGTCGTCCTCCGCCTTCACCAGCTTCCGCCACCCCCCGCCGACGTGGTGGGCCAGGTCCTGCCGGAAGGCGTGCGGGCAGAGCGCCAGGACGTGGAGCTTGCCGTCCTGCTCCCGCCCCACCGCGCTCCACAGGTTGGCAAGGGGCTCCTTGGCCCCGGAGAAGTCGATCCCGCCGAAGTAGTCGAACACGATAGGGAACAGGGAACAGGGTTGTTACGGTGCGCGCGTAGCGTGCAGCGCCACAGGGAACAGCCGGCAACGGCAACCGCGCGGAAAGATTACCTGCTCGTCGGAGGAGGCTCGGCGATGCGCTGGAGGAAGGCTTCGGCGCGCTCGCGGCTCCCGGCCAGGGTGCGGGGGCGGTGGCCGCCGCCCTCGTAGCGGTGGTATTCCCACGACGCGGAGGGGCGGCCGGACTCGCGGAGGGCCCCGGCGAGGCGCTCGGCGTGGGCGACGGCTACCTCGTCGTCCTCGCTGCCGTGGTGCAGCTGCACGGGCGGGAGGCGGTGGGCGAAGCGGGCGGGGGAGCGGCGCAGCAGCTCCAGGCGCGCCCTGGGGACCGTGGTGCGGCCGTCGCGCAGGGCGAAGAGCACGCTGTCGGCCAGGTAGCCGGCGCCGGGGAGCCGCGGGACGCGGCTGCGGACCGCCCGCTCGGCCAGGCGCCGGACCTCCGGGAGGAAGAAGTCGGTGGGGCCGGAGAAGGCGACCACGCCCTTCACCCGCGGGTCGCGGATCCCCGTCAGCAGCGCCACCCCCGCGCCGCGGCTCCGTCCGAGGACCGCCACGCGGCCGGCGTCCGCCTCCGGCACCGACTGGAGCGCGGCGCCGAGGAGCGCCATGACGTCGTCCACGTCGCGGTCCCAGGGGCTCGGCGGCCCCTCCGAGCGATGCCAGCGCAGCGGCGAGGCGATCAGGCGCTCGGAGCGGTAGGAGGGGAGCACCTGCACCCACCCCTCCGCCAGCGGTCCGGAGCGGAAGAACTCAAGCGCGGTGACGCCGCGCTCGCCGCCGTGCGCCACCACCAGCACCGGCAGCTTCCTCCCCGCGGCGCCGGCCGGCACCCGCACCAGGCCGAAGTGCCGCACTCCGCCCACCGTGTGCGACAGGACCAGCGTCCGCCGTCCGTCGGCGTCGCGGTCGTCCCGCTCCACGCGCAGGCCGCGCACCCCCGTGTCGCGCGCCGCCCAGTCCGCCTCCACCGCCGCGGCTTCGGCGGCGGTGGGCGGGGCGAAGAGCCCGTCCAGGAGGCGGTCGGCGGTCCCCGGGGCGAGCCGCGGCGCGCAGGCCGCCAGCACCGCGAGCAGGAGCGCGGCGGCGCTCGTCGGCAGGGCTCGCGTGCGGGTCACGGAGATGGGGGCGTCGGGATGGTCGATTCGCGGGAGCGGACGGCGGCGTACCCCAAGTTTCGTCACCGCGTGGGCCGGGGGCAAGTGCGTACCCGGCCCGCGGCCGCCCTCCAATGGTCCCTTCAGGCCGTGCCGTCCAGCAGCGCCGCCAGCTCGGCGGGCTCGGTCACCGGGCGGCGGCAGGCGTAGCGCTCGCACACGTACGCGGCGGGGCGGCCGTCCACCAGCGTCCTCCCCTGGAGCAGCGGGACCCGCTCCCCGGCCTCCGCGGGCGCGTCGGGATCGGCCGGCGCCAGCACGGTGTTGGGGAGGAAGCGGAGACGGAGCACGTCCAGCAGCGCCTCCGTGTCCGGCTCGCCCACGCGCCCGACCACCACCACCTCCTGCGGCGTGGCGAGGTGGAAGTCGGCGGCGGAGAGCAGCTGGCCGAAGCCCTGGGGGACGCGCGCCATCATCTCGCCCATGGCCTCCAGCACGCGCGCCGCGACCCGCCCGTAGCGCGGCTCGCCGGTGAGGACGGACAGGCGGAGGAGCGCCATGACCGCGGCCGAGTTGCCGGAGGGCGTCGCGTTGTCGAAGGTGTCCCGCGGCCGCACCACCAGCGCCTCCGCGTCCACGGCGGTGTCGTAGAACACGCCCTCCTCCTCGTCCCAGAAGCGCTCCAGCATGGCGTCCGCCAGCTCGCGCGCCGCCGCCACGCGCGCCACGTCGCCGGTGGCCTCGTAGAGCGAGACCAGCGCGTCGGCGAGCAGGGCGTGGTCCTCCAGGAAGGCGTCGATCTTGGCGCGCCCCTCCTTCCAGGTGCGCAGCAGCCGGCCGCCCGGGCGCAGCTCGCGGAGCAGGAAGTCGGCGCTCGCGTCGGCCACCTCCAGGTACCCGCCGCTGCCCAGGACCCGGCCGGCCTCGGCGAAGGTGCGCAGCATCATGGCGTTCCAGGCGGTGAGCACCTTGTCGTCGCGCCCCGGCCACACGCGCCCGGCCCGCGCCTCGTACAGCACGTCGCGGCCGCGCGCCAGCGCCCGCTCCAGCCGCTCCACGGACACGCCGGCCTCGGTCGCCACCTCCTCGGCGCCCCGGTCCACGTGGAGGATGCTCCGCCCCTCGAAGTTGCCGCCCTCCGCCACGTCGTAGTACGCCCGGAAGAGCGGGCCGTCCTCGGGCCCCAGCAGCGCGTCCACCTCGTCCGGCGTCCACACGTAGAACCTGCCCTCCTCGCCCTCGCTGTCGGCGTCCTGCGCGGAGTAGAAGCCGCCCTCGGGGGACC
The DNA here is from genome assembly GCA_040752145.1 of Gemmatimonadota bacterium. Taxonomy (GTDB): domain Bacteria; phylum Gemmatimonadota; class Gemmatimonadetes; order Longimicrobiales; family Longimicrobiaceae; genus JAFAYN01. The sequence continues at coordinate 1,131 of JBFMFL010000323.1, read as the reverse complement.
TCATCTCGCGCTGCACGTAGCGGAGCACCTCCTCCACCACGCGGCGGAAGTCGGCGTCGCCGGTGGCCTGCCAGGCCTGGAGGTAGACGCGCCCCAGCAGGGCGTTGTCGTACAGCATCTTCTCGAAGTGGGGGACCAGCCAGCGCGCGTCCACGCTGTAGCGGTGGAAGCCGCCGCCCGCCTGGTCGTACATCCCCCCCGCGGCCATGCGCCGCAGCGTGTGCCCGGCCATGCGCAGCGCCTCGGGGCTCCCGGTGCGCCGCCAGTGGCGCAGCACGAACTCCAGCATCATGGGCTGCGGGAACTTGGGCGCGCCGCCGAAGCCGCCGTGGCGCGCGTCGAAGCGGGCGGCGAGCTGGTGGAAGGCGCGGTCCAGCACGGCCGTGTCCAGCGCGCCCGCGGGCGCCCGCGCCGCCATCCCCTCGCGGAGCACGGCGTGCAGCTCGGCGGCGCTGCGGTCCACCTCGGCGCGGCGCTCCCGGTACGCCTCCATCACCGCCAGCAGCACCTGCCGGAAGGAGGGCATGCCGTGGCGCGGCTCGGGGGGGAAGTAGGTCCCGCCGTAGAAGGGGACGCCCTCCGGGGTGAGGAACACGGTCATCGGCCAGCCGCCGTGGCCGGTCATCTGCTGCACCGCCGTCATGTAGATGGAGTCGATGTCCGGCCGCTCCTCGCGGTCCACCTTGACGTTGACGTACAGCTCGTTCATCAGCGCGGCGGTGGCCTCGTCCTCGAACGACTCGTGCTCCATCACGTGGCACCAGTGGCAGGCCGAGTACCCCACCGAGAGGAGGATGGGGCGGTCCTCGGCGCGCGCGCGCTCCAGCGCCTCGGGCCCCCAGGGGTACCAGTCCACCGGGTTGTTCCGGTGCTGGAGCAGGTAGGGGCTGGTCTCGTGGGCGAGTCGGTTGGGCATGGGGCGGCGCTCCGGGGGGTGGGCGGGTGGACGCCCCGGGAGCCGGCAAGGCCCGTACCCCGGGGGCGCCGGAAGTCGTTCGTGGACGCAGGGCGAACGCATCTAATCGGTCGGCGGCTCGACGGCGGCGAAGCGAAGGAGCTTGAGGAGGTAGTCGGGGTCCCAGGCGGCATTGAGCCGCCGGGCCTTGAGGCCGTGCTTGTGGGTGGTGTCCT
>JBFMFL010000322.1:0-7678 GCA_040752145.1 Gemmatimonadota bacterium | reverse complement strand
GGCCGGCCCTCTTCGCCGCCTTCTCCATGGCGGTGCTGTTCGTGGACGGGCTGCGCGGCGCGCGCTCCCTGCGCCGCCTGCACGACGTGCCCCCGGTGCCCGACGCCGAGGCGCCGCCCGTCTCCGTGGTGGTCGCCGCGCGCAACGAGGAGCGCAACGTCGAGCACGCGCTGGCCTCGGTGCTGGCGCAGCGCTACGGCCCGCTGGAGGTGGTGGTGGTGGACGACCGCTCCACGGACTCCACCGGCGCCATCCTGGACCGCATGGCCGCCGCGAACCCGCGCCTGCGCGTGGTGCACGTGACCGAGCTGCCCGCGGGCTGGCTGGGGAAGAACCACGCCCTGCACGTGGGCGCCGCGGAGGCCCGCGGCGAGTACCTGCTCTTCACCGACGCGGACGTGGTGATGGAGCCGGACACGCTCGCCCGCGCGGTGGGCCACATGCGCGCGGAGCGGCTGGACCACGCGGCGGCGGGGCCGCGGGTGGAGCTCCCCTCGCTGGCTTTGCGCGTCTTCGTGGTGCTGTTCACCCTGTTCTTCGCCATCGCCTTCCGCCCGTGGAAGGTGCGCGACCCGCGCAGCGCGGCGCACATCGGCGTGGGCGCCTTCAACCTGGTGCGGGCGGACGCGTACCGCGCGGCCGGCGGGCACGAGCCCATCCGCATGCGCCCGGACGACGACCTCAAGCTGGGGAAGCTGATGAAGAAGCGCGGCTTCCGGCAGGACTTCCTGCTCGCCACGGAGTCGATTCGCGTGGAGTGGTACCGTACCTTCGGGGAGCTGGTGCGCGGGCTGATGAAGAACGGCTTCGCGGGGGTGGACTACCGGGTCTGGTTCGTGGTGGCGGCCACGGCGGCGCAGCTGCTGGTGTTCGTGCTCCCCTGGGTGGCCGTCTGGTTCACGGGGGGCGCCGCGCAGCTCCTCTTCGGCGCGGCGGTGGCGATGGCGTTCGTCATGTACGCGGGGGCGGCGCGGGGGCAGCAGGTGAGCCCGCTGTACGGGGTGTTCTTTCCCGTCGCCACGCTGGCGTTCCTGTACATCGTCTGGCGGGCGACCGTCGTGACCATCGCCCGCGGCGGGATCGACTGGCGGGGGACGCACTACGCGCTGGACGAGTTGCGCGCCAACGAGGTGTAGGGCGCACGCCCCGCGGCTCAGCCGTCGTTTCGATCCCGACGACGGGAGCGCAGCTCGGCGAAGACCCGATCGGCGGGAATCAGCTCGGCGGTGCCGGCGTCGAGCTCGGCGAGGCGGCGCCGGATCTCCTCCTCCCATGCACGCTCGACTTCCGCCGGATCATCCGCGGTGTCTTCGTGGAGGCCGGGCTCGTCGTGGCCCGGCTTCCTGCCGTGCTCTGGCGTCACGTGCGGCTCAGTCGAGAAGGGTGTCGTCCCCGCGTTCCGCCATCGAACGGAAAGCCTCCTCCCACTCCAGCCTTGGCTCCCCGGACGTTCGGATCACCAGTCTTCCGGACTGCACCTCGACCTCGATCTCGTCTGCCGGACCGATCTCTTCCAGCAGCTGTTCGGGGATCGGGATGCATGGTGACTCACCCGTGCGCAGGATCCTGACCTTCATCGTCGATCTCCGTCACCACTCGGTCATCTCGATCTCGCGCAGCCTCCGCTTGCCCACCGCGAGGGCCTCCACGTAGGCCACGGTGTAGACCCGCAGCATGGTGTTGGACGGGTACCACTCCAGCATGTACACGTCGGCCGGGGGGATCCCCCGGACCTGCTCGATCCCGCCGTACGCCCGCACCTCGTTGATGTAGACGATGAGCGGCTGGCGGCGCCCGCGCACGAGCACGCAGTTGTCCCGCAGCGCCCCCGGGCAGCCCTCGAAGTTGAAGCGGAGCATCGCGGCCTGCGCGGCGTTGGAGTAGCCGCCCACCGCGATCTCCTCGTGCGTGGTGGCGAGCGACGCGGCGGGAACGCGGTGGCGGCGCTCGGTGAGACGGTTGGCGCTGACGGTGATCGCCTCCAGCATCACGGTGCGCGGCAGGAGCGCCACGTCCAGCCGGTCGCCCTCCACCAGCTCCACCTCCTCGCTGAGGCGCGCGTAGCCCAGCCGCTCGAAGATAAAGGTGTGCGCCCCCGCCGGCAGGCGGATGGTGAACCGCCCCGCGGAGTCGGACGCGGCGGCGGTCCGCAGCGCGGGAACCCCCACCCGGGCGCCCACGATCGGCGCGCCCGAGCGGCTGTCCACCACGCTCCCTTCCACGGTGATCGTGGGCGTCCCGGAGACCTGCGCGGCGGCCGGGAGCGCGGCGAGCAGCAGCGCGGCGAGGACGGCGGGCGTGGCGCGCATGGCGGGACGGGGTGCGGGTGGATGCCGCCGCGGCCTCGGCCGGGGACGGCGGGCAGGATGCAATGTGGAGCGGGAGGCCCGGCGCGCAAGGAAAATCGTGAAGCCGGGCCTCCCCCCGGCTACTCGCGCAGGCGGATGCCGGTGCTCCCCTCGCCCAGCACCTCCTCGGCGAGCAGGGCGTCCACGGCGGCGCCGACGGCCGCGTCCAGCGCGGCGCCGGTGCGGCCGAAGCCGAACAGCCGGCGCACCCCCGCCGTGAGCGCCCTGCGGTCCACGCCGTCGCCGGCGCGGAGCACCCGCAGCACCGCGGCGCGGTACTCCTCCGGGGCGATGCGCTCGGCGGGGATGCGGGTGCCCGCGCGGGTGCGGACCGGCGCCTCGCCGCCGCTCGCCGCGTACACGAACTCGCCGCGCACGGCGATGCGGCCGCGCCCGGCCAGCGCCGCCGCCACGTCGCGCACCCGCTGCATCATGCGCGGGCCCACGCGCTCGCACCCCCAGCGCGCCGCCACGCGCGCGGCAAGGTCGGCAAGGTGGAGCGGCGCCTCCACGGCCACCACCTCCTCCACCGCCCGTCCCACCAGCGGCGCCGGCGCGGCGTTGAAGTCCCCCTCGTGCACCGCGCCGTCCGGCGCGAAGGCGTACGGCTCCCCCTGCGCGGCGGCCGGCACCGGCTCCGTCCCGGGCTCCCCCTCCCCGTCCTCCGGCTCCACCCCGCTCTCGAACGCGGCGAAGGGATCGGCCGGGGAGACCGGGGCCGCGGGCGCCGTCTCCGCCGCGGACGCGGCCTCCGCCTCCGCGAGGGCCCGCCGCCGCGCCGCCTCGCGGGACTCGTCGATCAGCTCCAGCAGGCGGGCGACCTGTCCCTCGCGGTCCTTGAACCAGTCGGTGGACCAGAGGCGGTGAAGGGTCCAGCCGCGCGCCTCCAGCACCTGCTGCCGCAGGCGGTCGCGGTCGCGGGCGGACTCCGAGGCGTGGTACGCCACCCCGTCGCACTCGATGCCGCAGACGTAGCGCCCCGGCACCTCCTCGTCCACCACGCCGAAATCGATGCGGTACCCGGCCACCCCCACCTGCGGGTGCAGCGCGACCCCGCGCCGCGCCAGCTCCGCCCGCACCTCGCGCTCGAAGGGCGAGCCCTCCGGGTCGCCCGTGGGCGCGGCGGCGGCCTCCAGCCGGCCGTGCTCGGCGTACACCAGGAACTCGCGCAGCAGCCGCGGCCCCTGCGAGGCGGCGTGCGTGGGGTTGATCTCCTCGCCGCGCATGGACGAGAACACCCGCATCCCCCGCCGCGCCCGGGTGGTGAGCACGTTGAGGCGCCGCCAGCCGTTCTCGCCGTTGAGCGGCCCGAAGTTGTAGCGCAGCACCCCGCCCGCATCCCGTGCGTAGGTGACGCTCAGAAAGATCACGTCGCGCTCGTCGCCCTGGATGTTCTCCAGGTTCTTGACGAAGAACGGCTCCGGGCGGTCCCGCGCGAAGAACGGCTCCAGCGCGGGATCGGCGCGGCGGCGGGCCTCCAGCTCGTCCTGGATGGCGACCTGCTGGCGCAAGTTGAAGGTGCCCACGCCCAGCGACACCTCCGGGTGCTCCCTGGCGTGCGCCACCACCGCGTCCGCCACCCGGCGCGCCTCCACCCCGTTGAGCCCCCTGCCCTCGTACACGCCGTCGGCCACGTGCTCGAAGCTGAGGCCCGCCGCGTGGCCGGCCGTCTCCACGCTGGGGAAGGTGAACAGCTCGGCGTCGTAGAAGCTGACGTTGGAGAAGGAGATCAGCGACTCGTGCGCGCTGCGGTAGTGCCAGCGCAGCCGGGTGCGGGGCGAGCCGGAGCCCATGAACTCCTCCAGGATGCTCTCGCTGTCCTCGAAGAGCGGGACCCCGTCCTCGTCCGTGGGGGCGGCGACCGCGCCGCTCATCACCGAGAAGAAGTTGGTGGGGGGGAGCTGCTTGGGGTCGCCCACCACCACCAGCTGCCGCCCCCGCCCGATGGCGCCCACCGCGTCCTCGGCGGGGAGCTGGCTGGCCTCGTCGAACACCACCAGGTCGAAGGCCCCGGTCTTCCCGTCCAGCAGCTGCGCCACGGTGAGCGGGCTCATCATGAACACCGGCTTGATGGCCCGGATGGTGGCGTACGAGCGCCCCAGCGTGGTGCGCAGCGGGCTCAGCCCTCGCTGGAGGGTGAGCTGCCGGCGCAGGAAGGGGAGACCCTCGGCGGCGGCGGGCTCGCGCAGGCGCGCCTGCACCCGGTCGCGCACGCCGGCCACCAGCCGGGCCCGGTTCTCCTCCAGCACGCGGCGGTCGAGCCGGCGGAACTCGGCGACGCGCTCCTCGTGGGTGAGGGTGTGGAAGGCGCGCAGGGCCTCGCGCTCCCGCACCACGTCGCCCAGCCAGCGCTGCAAAAAGGCGCGGCGCAGCGCGGGCGCCAGCTGGTCGAAGGCGATCTCCCCGCGCATGGCCGGCTCCACCAGCTCCGCCGCCAGCCCCGCGGCGACGCGCGCCCGCACGGACTCGAACGCGGCCCAGCGCGGCGCCAGCGCCGCGCCCTCGTGCATCGCCTCGATCCGCGAGGCCACGTCGGCCAGCGGCGCGGCGCCCAGGTGGTCCGCGGGCCAGCCGACGTGCTCCCGCAGCTGCGCCATCTCCGCCTCCAGCGCCGTGGACTCGTCGCGCAGCTGCTGCACGGCGGACACGTCCGGCCGGGGCTGCGCCGCCGCGGAGATGGCCTGCTCGCGCAGCCCGTGCGCCACGCACAGCCCGCGGAACTCCACCACCCAGCGCACGTAGCCGTCCAGCGCCTCCCAGTCGGAGCGCTCGCCCTGCCACAGCCCGCCGAACAGCTCGCGCGCCTGCGCGTCGTCCGCGGCGAGCGCGGCGCGCTCGCGCCGCAGCGCGTCCACCCTGCGCATCTCGTCGGCCTGGTCCAGCAGCGAGCCGGCGAAGCCGGGGAGGCGGTAGCCCAGCCAGCGGCGCTTCAGGGCGCGGTGGCGGCCGCTGAGGAAGTTGAGGAAGCGGAAGGGGCTGGTCTCCTTCGCCTCCATGAAGGCGGCGTCCCCGGCGTGGTCCTGCTCCAGCGCGTCGGCGTTGAAGCGCGCCTCCACGCGCTCGCGCAGTTCCCGGAGCTTCCGCCCGCGCTCCACCGTCTCCAGGGCGCGCGGCGGCGGGGAGTTCCAGGCGTCGCTGCGCAGCACGGCGAGCGGCGCCCCCGGCGAGCGGGCCAGCACCTCGCCCACGGCGACGGCCGTCCTCACGTCGGCGGCGGTGCGCACGGGCGGCAGGCTCAGCTCCGCCTCCACCCGCGCCGCCAACTCCTGGACGCGCGCGAGCCGTGCGCGCAGGCCGCCCAGCAGCTCGCGCGCGGTGTCCAGGTCGTGCTCGGTGTACAGGGCGCGCGTGGTGTCGCGCCACGGGTGCTCGGCGGGATTCCCCACGCCGCGCACGGCGGCGGCAAGGTCGCCCAGGTCGCGCGCGGCGGCCTCCAGCGCCTCCCGCGTCACCCCGTCGATGGGCCGGGTGAACCTGACCTTGGGCGCGCCGAGCACCTGCTCCAGCTCGCCGTAGGCGCGGTACGGGGAGATCGCGAGCGCGCCGTGCGGCGCGTGCACGGCCTCGGCGTACGCCGTCAGCTCCGCGCGCACGGTCGCCAGGCGCGGCGCGGACGAGTCGCCCGTCCCGGCGCGCTGGAGCGAGGCGTCCAGTGCGGCGGCGATCTCCTTCATCACCGCGCGCTTGTTGGCCTTGGTGGAGTGCAGCTCCAGGCAGAACTCGCCCAGCCCGGCCTGCACCAGCCGCGAGTGCACCACCTCCAGCGCGGCCATCTTCTCGGCCACGAACAGCACCGACTTGTCCTCGGCCAGCGCCTGGGCGATCAGGTTGGTGATGGTCTGCGACTTCCCCGTCCCCGGGGGCCCCTCCAGCACCAGGTCGTGCCCGCGGCTCACCGCCAGGATGGCGCGCAGCTGCGTGGAGTCGGCGTCCACCACCTGGGCCGTGGCCTCCGGCGGGAACTCGCGGTCCAGCTCGGCGGCGCGCACCTCCTCGGGGAGGCCGCGGATCTCGCCGCCGCTGCGCAGCACCACCTGGCGCACCAGCCGGTGGCCGCCCAGGGCCGCGGCGTTGGCCTCCAGGTCCTTGTACATCACGAACTTCTGGAAGGAGAAAAAGGACAGGTACACGTCCGTCTTCACCTGCCACCCGTCCTGCTCCGCGACCGCGTCCAGCACGGCGCGGAAGAAGTCCTGGAGGTCGTACGTCTCCGGGAGGTCGGTGAGGTCCGGGAGCGCCGGCAGGGTGACGCCGTGGGTGCGCTGGAGGTACTCGGCCAGCGCCGGGTTGACGATGGGGTCGTCCTCGGTGGCGCGCAGGGTGTAGCCGGCGCGCGCGCTGCCGCGGGCCAGCGCCACGGGGAGGAGCACCAGCGGCGCCCGCAGCAGGGGTTTGTCCCCCGCGCCGGGCTCCTCGCGGTAGTGGAGCATCCCCAGCGCCAGGAAGAGCGTGTTGACGCCCTGCTCCTCCAGGCTGACGCGCGCCTGCTCGTCGATGCGCCGCAGCGACCTGTCCAGCGCCTCCGGGTCGGCCGTGGTCTGGAGCACGTCGTCGGTGTGGCGGGCGTCCAGCCCGCCCGCCTCGTACGGGACGAAGTCCAGCGACGGCCCGGTCTCCTCGGTCTCCTCCAGCGCGTCGCCCCCGGCCGCGGGGAGCGGCGGCGGCGTGGCGGCGTCCGCCGGCCAGGGCGCCGGGGCCGCGCCGGCTCCCCCCGCCGCGTCCGATTCCGCCGGCGCATCGGGCTTCGGCGGCGCCGGCCGGAACTTCATGGCCTTTTCGCGCAGGTAGAGCTGCCGGAACGCCTCGGCCGGCTGCTCGTCCACGATGGCGAGGGTGGTGACCTTGTTTGGCTTGAAGTTCAGGGCGCGGTTGCGCTTGCTGACGTCCAGGAGCTTGCGCTTCCAGTTCTGGATCGTCGCGGCGACGCGGGAGTCGTCGCCCTCCTGCGCGGGCGCGGCGGGGCCCGCCGCGCCGAAGCCCGCTGCGAGGTCCGGCTGGATGGTGGACATCAGGGTCGTGTTCGTGAGTGGTGCGGTGGGAGCCGCGGCCGGTCGGGCGGCCCGACCCTCAGGTTAGGCGACGGGCCGGGTGGAAACAAGGAGCGTCTGCACGCCGATTCCGGCAGGGGCGGAATGGGGCTTGCGGGGCCGTCCCGCCCCAACGCGCATCCGCGAAACGACTTGCAGGAGGAGGCGACATGCAGCAGCCCGACCACCACGACCGCAACCCCGTCGACGTGGACGGCGACCCGCGGGCGGCCCGGGAGAACCCGCTCAGCTACACGCCGGGTAGCCGGGAGGACAACGAGAACGCCACGGCCTACGCCAACC
>JBFMFL010000321.1:0-7728 GCA_040752145.1 Gemmatimonadota bacterium | reverse complement strand
CGAGCCCGGCCAGAAGCGGCTGGCGGCCTATGTGGTGCCGCAGGAGGGCGCGCAGCTCCAGACGGCCGAGCTGCGCGCGCGCCTGGCGGAGCGTCTGCCGGAGTACATGGTGCCGGCGGCGTTCGTGACGCTGGAGCGGCTGCCGCTGAACGCCAACGGCAAGGTGGACCGGCGCGCGCTGCCCCAGCCGCAGAGCACCGCCCTGGACGCGTACACCGCACCGAGGACGCCGGCGGAGGAGGTGCTGGCGGGGATCTGGGCGGAGGTGCTGAAGAGCGAGCGGGTGGGCGCGCTCGACAACTTCTTCGAGCTGGGCGGTCATTCGCTGCTGGCCACGCAGGTGATCTCGCGGGTGCGGGCGGCCTTCGGGGTGGAGGTGCCGCTGAAGGCGCTCTTCGAGGCGCCCACCGTGGCCGGGCTGGCCGGGCGCATCGAGGCGCTGCGCGGCGACGGCGCGCTGCTGGCACCGCCCATGGTCCCGGTGCCGCGCGACGGCTCGCCGCTGCCGCTGTCGTTCGCGCAGCAGCGGCTGTGGCTGGTGGACCGGATCGAGCCGGACAGCGCCGCCTACAACATGCCGTCCCCGCTGCGCCTGCGCGGCGCGCTGGAGCTGCCCGTGCTGCGGGCGAGCCTGGACGCGCTGGTGCGGCGCCACGAGTCGCTGCGCACCACCTTCTCCGAGGAGGGCGGCAGGCCCGTGCAGGTGGTCCATCCTCCCCGTCCGGTCCCGCTGCCGATGGTGGACCTGCGGGGCCTGCCCGACCCGGCGCGGCAGGTGGAGGCGAAGCGGCTCTCGGGCGCGGAGGCCGTGCGGCCGTTCGACCTGGCGCGCGGCCCGCTGCTGCGCGGCACGCTGGTGCGGCTGGACGAGGAGGACCACGTGCTCCTCTTCAACCTGCACCACATCGTCAGCGACGGGTGGAGCATGCAGGTGCTGGTGCGCGAGGTCTCGGTCTTCTACGCCGCCTTCGCCCGCGGAGAGCCGGCAGACCTGCCCGAGCTGCCGGTGCAGTACGCCGACTTCGCGGTGTGGCAGCGCGAGTGGCTCAGCGGGGAGGTCCTGGAGGCGCAGATCGGCTTCTGGAAGGAACGGCTGGGTGGCGCGCCGCCGCTGCTGGAGATCCCCACGGACCGGCCGCGCCGGGCGGGGCAGAGCCCTCTCGCGGCGAGTCATCCCTTCGCGCTGTCGCCCGAGCTGTCGCGGCGGCTGCGGGAGCTCGCGCGCAGGGAGGGGGCGACGCTGTTCATGACGCTGCTGGCCGGCTGGCAGGCGCTGCTCTCCCGGTACTCCGGGCAGGACGACGTGGTGGTGGGCACGCCCATCGCGGGGCGCAACCGGCGCGAGACGGAGGGGCTGATCGGCTTCTTCGTCAACACGCTGGCCCTGCGCGCCCGCCTGGCGGCGGACCCCACCTGGAGCGGGCTGCTGGAACAGGTGCGGGAGGAGACGCTGGGGGCGTACGACCACCAGGACCTCCCCTTCGAGCGCCTGGTGGAGGAGCTGGGCGTGGAGCGCAGCCTCACCCACACGCCCGTCTTCCAGGCCATGTTCACCCTCGACCTCTTCGACGGCGGGGGCGGCGAGAAGCTGGAGCTGGGAGAGCTGGGCCCGGAGCGCTTCGGCGGAGGGGGAGGCGTCGCCAAGTTCGACCTGGACCTGGTCTTCAGCGACGGCGGAGAGGGTCTGGGCGCAGGACTCCTCTACCGGCGGACGCTCTTCGATGCCGCCACGGTCGCGCGCATGGTCGGGCACCTGGAAGCCGTGCTGGAGGGCATGGCGGCCGATCCGAGGCAGCGCCTCTCGGAGCTGTCGCTGCTGAACGCCGCCGAGCGCGTGCAGCTCCTGGAGGCATCCGGGACTGCGCCCCTGGAGCTCCCGCCGACGTACGTGCAGGAGATGATCTCGGCGCAGGCGGTGCGTGCTCCCGGCGCGCCGGCGGTCGTCTTCGGCGGCGAGGCGCTCACGTACGGCGAGCTGGAGAGCGCCGCCAACCGGCTGGCGCACCACCTCCGCCTCCACGGGGTGGGTCCGGAGGCCCGCGTGGGCATCTGCCTGGAGCGTTCGCCGCGGATGGTGGTCGGCGTGCTGGGCGTGCTCAAGGCCGGCGGTGCATACGTGCCGCTGGATCCCTCCCATCCCGCCGAGCGCCTGGCCTACGTGATGAAGGACGCCGCCCTCTCCGTGCTGCTGACGCGCGAGGGGCTGCTGGGCTCCCTGCCGCCGCACGGCGCGCGCGCGGTGTGCCTGGACCGGGACGCCGCGGAGATCGCGCGGCAGAGCGGGGCGGCGCCGGAGAGCGGCCTCCAGCCGGAGAACCTGGCGTACGTCATCTACACCTCCGGCTCCACCGGGCGTCCCAAGGGCGTGGAGGTGGTCCACGGGGGCGTGAGCAACTACCTGGGGTGGGCGGCCGCGGCGTACGCCGGGCAAGGACACGGGGCGCCGGTGCACTCCTCCCTCACCTTCGACCTCACGGTGACCTCGCTGCTGGTGCCGCTGGCGCGCGGAGAGAAGGTGGTGCTGACCGACGAGGCCGAGGGAGTGGAGGGGCTGGCGAGAGCGCTGCGGGAGGAGCCCGGCTTCACCCTGGTCAAGCTCACGCCGGCGCACCTGGGGCTGCTGGCGGAGCAGCTGACGGAGGCCGAGGCGGCGGCGGCGGCGCGGACGCTGGTGGTCGGGGGCGAGGCGCTGCCGGCGGAGGTGGCGGCGTACTGGAGGCGGGTGGCGCCGGAGACCGCGCTGGTCAACGAGTACGGGCCCACCGAGACCGTGGTGGGGTGCAGCGTCTACCGGGTGCCGGACCCGGGCGTCCGGGGGAGCGTGCCGATCGGCAGGCCGATCGCGGGAACCCAGCTGTACGTGCTGGGAGGAGAGATGCAGCTGGTGCCGGCGGGGATGCCCGGGGAGCTGTACGTGGGCGGCGCGGGTGTGGCGCGGGGCTACCTGGGGCGGCCGGGGCTGACGGCGGAGAAGTTCGTCCCGGACGCGGCCGGAGGCCGGGCGGGGGCGCGCCTGTACCGGACGGGGGACCGGGCACGCTGGCGGATGGACGGGGAGCTGGAGTTCCTGGGGCGTGTGGACCAGCAGGTGAAGATCCGCGGCTTCCGCATCGAGCCGGGGGAGATCGAGGCCGTGCTGCTGGAGCACCCGGGCGTGGGCGAGGCGACCGTGGCGGTGCGGGAGGACGTGCCGGGGGACAGGCGGCTGGCGGCCTACGTGGTGCCGCGGGAGGGCGCGCAGCTCTCCACGGCCGAGCTGCGGGCGCGCCTGGCGGAGCGTCTGCCGGAGTACATGGTGCCGTCCGCCTTCGTGGTGCTGGATCGGCTTCCCCTGACTCCCAACGGCAAGGTGGACCGGCGCGCGCTGCCGGCGCCGGGCCGCGGGACCGTCCTGGACGCGTACACCGCGCCGAGGACGCCCGCCGAGGAGGTGCTGGCGGGGATCTGGGCGGAGGTGCTGAAGACCGAGCGGGTGGGCGCGCTCGACAACTTCTTCGAGCTGGGCGGGCACAGCCTGCTGGCCACGCAGGTGGTCTCGCGGCTGCGGGATGCCTTCGGGGTGGAGGTGCCGCTGAAGGCGCTCTTCGAGGCGCCCACCGTGGCGGGGCTGGCCGGACGCATCGAGGCGCTGCGCGGCGACGGCACCCTGCTGGCGCCGCCCATCGTCCCGGTGCCGCGCGACGGCTCGCCGCTGCCGCTGTCGTTCGCGCAGCAGCGGCTGTGGCTGGTGGACCGGATCGAGCCGGACAGCGCCGCCTACAACATGCCGTCCCCGCTGCGCCTGCGGGGCGCGCTGGAGCTGCGCGTGCTGCGGGCGAGCCTGGACGCGCTGGTGCGGCGCCACGAGTCGCTGCGGACGGTCTTCCCGGAGGAGGGAGGCAGGCCCGCGCAGGTGGTCCGTCCCGCCGGCCGGGTCCCGCTGCCGATGGTGGACCTGCGGGGCCTGCCCGAGGAGGCGCGGCAGGCGGAGGCGAAGCGGCTCTCGGGCGCGGAGGCCATGCGGCCGTTCGACCTGGCGCGCGGCCCGCTGCTGCGGAGCACGCTGGTGCGGCTGGACGAGGAGGACCACGTGCTCCTCTTCAACCTGCACCACATCGTCAGCGACGGCTGGAGCATGCAGGTGCTGGTGCGCGAGGTCTCCACCTTCTACGCCGCCTTCGCCCGGGGAGAGCCGGCAGACCTGCCCGAGCTGCCGGTGCAGTACGCCGACTTCGCCGTGTGGCAGCGCGAATGGCTCAGCGGGGAGGTCCTGCAGGCGCAGATCGGCTTCTGGCGGGAGCGCCTGGAGGGCGCGCCGCCGCTGCTGGAGGTCCCCACGGACCGGCCGCGCCGGGCGGGGCAGAGCCCTCTCGCGGCGAGTCATCCCTTCGCGCTGTCGTCCGAGCTGTCGCAGCGGCTGCGGGAGCTCGCGCGTAGGGAGGGGGCGACGCTGTTCATGACGCTGCTGGCCGGCTGGCAGGCGCTGCTCTCCCGGTACTCCGGGCAGGACGACGTGGTGGTGGGCACCCCCATCGCGGGGCGCAACCGGCGCGAGACGGAGGGGCTGATCGGCTTCTTCGTCAACACGCTGGCCCTGCGTGCCCGCCTGGCGGCGGACCCCACCTGGAGCGGGCTGCTGGAGCAGGTGCGGGAGGAGACGCTGGGGGCGTACGACCACCAGGACCTCCCCTTCGAGCGCCTGGTGGAGGAGCTGGGGGTGGAGCGCAGCCTCACCCACACCCCCGTCTTCCAGACCATGTTCACCCTCAACCTCTTCGGCGGCGGGAGCGGCGAGAAGCTGGAGCTGGGCGAGCTGGGCCCGGAGCGGTTCGGCGGAGGGGGAGGCGTCGCCAAGTTCGACCTGGACCTGGTCTTCAGCGACGGTGGAGAGACGCTGGGCGCAGGGCTCCTCTACCGGCGCGCGCTCTTCGAGGCCGCGACGATCGCGCGCATGGCCGGGCACCTGCAGACCGTGCTGGAGGCCCTGGCGGCCGACCCGGCGCGGCACCTCTCGGAGCTGTCGCTGCTGCGCGGGGAGGAGCGGGCACAGGTGCTGGAGGCCTGGAACGACACCGCCGCCGCGTATCCCCGCGAGCGCTGCATCCACGAGCTGTTCGCGGAGCAGGCGGCGCGCACGCCCGATGCCCCCGCGGTGGTCCTGGGGGACCAGGCGCTCACCTACGTGGAGCTTGAGCGCGGGGCCAACCGGCTGGCGCACCACCTCCGCCGCCTCGGCGTCGGGCCCGAGGTGCGCGTGGGGCTGCTGGTGGAGCGCTCCACCGACCTGCTCGTCGCCCTGCTGGGGGTGCTCAAGGCCGGCGGCGCCTACATCCCCCTGGACCCCGTCGCGCCGCCCGAGCGGCAGCGCGCCCTGCTCGCCGACGCGGGCGCGCCCGTGCTCCTGACGCAGGCGAACCTCGCCGCGCGGCTGGAGGGCTACCCGGGCGCCGTGGTGCGCCTGGACGAGGACCACGACATCGTCGCGCGCGAGCCCGACGATGCTCCCGCCGCCGGCGTCCACCCACGGAACCTGGCGTACGTCCTCTACACCTCGGGCTCCACCGGCGCCCCCAAGGGCGTGCTCGTGGAGCACCGCTCCGTGCTGAACCTGTTCGCGGCGCTGCAGGAGGCGGTCTACTCCCGGCGCGGAGCGGCCGCGCCGCCGCGGGTGACCATGAACGGGCCGGTCTTCTTCGACACCTCCGTCAAGCAGTGGGTGCAGCTGCTCGGCGGGGCCGCCCTTTGCGTGGTCCCCGAGGAGACGCGCGCCGACGCCCGGGCACTCGTCGCCTACCTGCGGCGGCACGACGTGGAGGTGCTGGACTGCACGCCCTCGCAGCTGCGGGTGCTGCTCTCCGAGGGGCTGCTGGAGGACGGCGCCCGCCTCACGGACCTGCTGGTGGCCGGAGAGGCGCTGGAGCGAGACCTGTGGGCGACGCTGGCGGCCGCGGAGGGGCGGCGCGCGTGGAACCTGTACGGGCCCACCGAGTGCACGGTGGACGCGGCGCTCGGCCAGGCCCGCGGCGAGCGGCCGACGATCGGGCGGCCGGTGGCCAACGCGCGGCTCTACGTGCTCGACCCCGCCGGCCGGCCCACGCCGTACGGGGTGCCGGGCGAGCTGTTCGTCGGGGGCGAGGGTGTGGCCCGGGGCTACCTGGGGCAGCCGGCGCTGACGGCGGAGAAGTTCGTCCCGGACTCCTTCGGGAGCGAGGCGGGCGGGCGGTTGTACCGGACCGGCGACCGGGTGAGGTGGCTGGCGAACGGCGAGCTCGAGTACCTGGGGCGGATGGACCAGCAGCTGAAGCTGCGCGGGTTCCGAATCGAGCCCGGGGAGATCGAGGCGGCGCTGCTGGAGTCCGGCCTGGTGCGCGAGGCGGCCGTGGTGGCGCGGGAAGACTCACCCGGGCGGCAGCGGCTGGTGGCCTACGTGGTCGCGGCGGAGGGTGCGGAGGTTGCGACGCCGGTGCTCCGGGAGCACCTGTCGTCCCACCTGCCGGAGTACATGGTGCCGGCGGCGTACGTGGTGCTGGAGCGGCTTCCGCTGAACCGGAACGGCAAGCTGGACCGGCGCGCCCTGCCGGCGCCGGAGCACGGGACCGCGCTGGACGCGTACACCGCGCCGCGCACCCCCGCCGAGGAGGTCCTGGCGGAGATCTGGGCGGAGGTGCTGAAGACCGAGCGGGTGGGCGCGCTCGACAACTTCTTCGAGCTGGGCGGGCACTCGCTGCTTGCCACGCAGGTTATCTCGCGGCTGCGGGATGCCTTCGGGGTGGAGGTGCCGCTGAAGGCGCTGTTCGAGGCGCCCACCGTGGCGGGGCTGGCCGGGCGCATCGAGGCGCTGCGCAGCACGGGCGCCACGCCGGCGCCGCCGATCGTGCCCGTGGAGCGGACGGGCCCGCTGCCGCTGTCGTTCGCGCAGCAGCGGCTGTGGCTGGTGGACCGCATCGAGCCGGACAGCGCCGCCTACAACATGCCGTTCCCGTTGCGCCTGCGGGGGGGGCTGGACCTGCGCGTGCTGCGGGCGAGCCTGGACGCGCTGGTGCGGCGGCACGAGCCGCTGCGGACGGTGTTCCCGGAGGAGGGCGGCAGGCCCGTGCAGGTGGTCCGTCCTCCCCGTCCGGTCCCGCTGCCGATGGTGGACCTGCGGGGCCTGCCCGGGGAGGCGCGGCAGGCGGAGGCGAAGCGGCTCTCCGGCGCGGAGGCCGTGCGGCCGTTCGACCTGGCGGCGGGGCCGCTGCTGCGCGGCACGCTGGTGCGGCTGGACGAGGAGGACCACGTGCTCCTCTTCAACCTGCACCACATCGTCAGCGACGGCTGGAGCATGCAGGTGCTGGTGCGCGAGGTCTCGGTCTTCTACGCCGCCTTCGCCCGGGGTGAGCCGGCAGACCTGCCGGAGCTGCCGGTGCAGTACGCCGACTTCGCGGTGTGGCAGCGCGAGTGGCTCAGCGGGGAGGTCCTGGAAGCGCAGATCGGCTTCTGGCGGGAGCGCCTGGAGGGCGCGCCGCCGCTGCTGGAGATCCCCACGGACCGGCCGCGCCGGGCGGGGCAGAGCCCCCTCGCGGCGATGCACGACTTCACCCTGCCGCCCGAGCTGTCGCGGCGGCTGCGGGAGCTCGCGCGCAGGGAGGGGGCGACGCTGTTCATGACGCTGCTGGCCGGCTGGCAGGCGCTGCTCTCCCGGTACTCCGGGCAGGACGACGTGGTGGTGGGCACGCCCATCGCGGGGCGCAACCGGCGCGAGACGGAGGG
>JBFMFL010000320.1:0-7830 GCA_040752145.1 Gemmatimonadota bacterium | reverse complement strand
ATGGCGAGGGCGAGCGCCGCCGCCAGCGCGAGGGCGACGAGCGCGAGCGGGCGCCTCACGCGGCACCCACCCGCGAGCGGCGCAGCAGCTCGCGCACGTAGTCGGTGGCGGGAGCGGCCAGGAGCGCGTCGGGCGGCGCCGCCTGCTCGATGCGGCCCGCGCGCAGCACGGCGATGCGGTCCGCCAGCAGCACGGCCTCGTGCAGGTCGTGCGTCACCAGCACCGTGGCGATCCCCAGCTCGCGGCGGAGCCCCAGGTACGCATCCTGGAGTTCGGCGCGGGTGATGGCGTCCAGCGCGCCGAAGGGCTCGTCCAGCAGCACCAGCGCGGGACGCGCGGCCAGCGCGCGCGCGATCGCCACCCGCTGCCGCTGCCCGCCGGAGAGCTCGCGCGGGTAGCGGGCGCCGAAGCGCTCCGCCGGAAGGCCCACCAGGGCCAGCGCCTCCGCGGCGCGCGCCGGGGCCTCGCGGTCGCCGCGCAGCCAGGGAACCATCCCCGCGTTGCGGAGCGCCGTCCAGTGGGGGAGCAGCCCGCCGTCCTGGGGGACGTAGCCCACCCGCCGCCGCAGCTCCACGGGGTCCAGCGAGCGCGCGTCCACCCCCTCCACGCTCACCGTTCCGCCGTCCGGCTCCACCGTGCGGTTGAAGCAGCGCAGCAGCGTGGACTTCCCCGACCCGCTCTCCCCCACCAGCGCCACGCACTCCCCTGGCGCCACGCGCAGGGACACGCCGTCCAGCGCCGCCACGGCGCCGTACCGCTTCACCACGCCCTCCGCGAGGAGCGCCGCTTCGTCCGTTCCGGGCATGGGAGCAGTCGGGTGGGATTCTACAAAGTGTGGACGATCGGCCTGCTTCTTGCGCCCGTTCCGGGGAAAACCCGGGAGTGTGGCGCGCGCCGCGGCGCCGCCCTAGCTTAACTTCACCCCACCGCTCCCGCAAAAAAACCCCAGGCCGAGGCACATGATCCAGGACAGCGTCGTCGCCCCGCTGGCGGAGCAGCTCGCCGCGCTCCTCGAGGAAGCCCGCGCGCGCACCCTGCTGCTCATCGCCCCGCTCTCCGAGGCGGAGCTGCGCGCCCAGCACAGCCGGCTGATGGGCCCCATCCTCTGGGACCTGGGCCACATCTCCCACTTCGAGGAGCTGTGGCTGCTGCGCAACCTGGAGGGGCCGGTGCAGTTCGGGGAGATGCCGGGGATGTTCAACCCGTTCGAGAACCCGCGCGCCGTGCGGGGCGCCCTGGAGATGCCCACGCTGCCGCAGACGCTCTCCGTCATGGCGGAGACCCGCGGGCGCGTGCTCGCCCGCATCCCCTCGCTGGACCTTCACGGCTCCGACCCGCTGCTGCGGGGCGGCTACGTGTTCCGCATGGTGGCGCAGCACGAGTACCAGCACGGCGAGACCATCCTCCAGGCGCTCCAGCTCAAGGAGGAGGACCCCTACCGCGCGCCGCGCGGCTGGGAGGTGCCGGAGCCGCGCTGGACCGCGCAGGCGGAGATGGTGAGCTTCCCCGGCGGCGAGGTGGAGATCGGCACGGGGGACCGGACGGCCGCGTACGACAACGAGCGCCCGCGGCACCGGGTGGAGCTGCGCCCCTTCCGCATCGACGCGACGCCGGTCACCAACGGCGCCTACCTGGAGTTCATGGAGGCGGGCGGCTACGGCGAGCGCCGCTTCTGGACGGACGCCGGGTGGGCCTGGAGGGAGGAGGCGGGCGCCCTGTCGCCGCAGTTCTGGGTGAAGGAGGATGGCGAGTGGAAGACCCGAAGCATGGACCGCGTGGCCGCGTTGGACCCGCGCCGCCCGGTGTGCCACGTCTGCTGCCACGAGGCCGAGGCGTTCGCGCGCTGGGCCGGCAAGCGGCTCCCCACCGAGCAGGAGTGGGAGGCGGCGGCCACCTGGGACCCCGCCGCCGGCGCGGCGCGCGCCTACCCCTGGGGCGACGAGCCGCCCACCCGCGAGCACGCCAACCTGGACCAGCTGTCGTTCGAGACCGCGCCGGTGGGCGCCTATCCGCGCAACGTCTCGCCCCTCGGCTGCTACGGGATGATCGGCGACGTGTGGGAGTGGACGGCCAGCGACTTCGGCGGCTACCCGGGCTACGAGACCTTCCCCTATCCCGAGTACTCCGAGGTGTTCTTCGGCCCGGAGTACCGGGTGCTGCGCGGCGGCTCGTGGGCCACGCGGCCGGGGGCGGCGCGCAGCACCTTCCGCAACTGGGACTACCCCATCCGCCGCCAGATCTTTGCCGGCTTCCGGTGCGCCGCCGATGAGTGAGCCGCTGCTGGCCGTGGCCGCCGCCCCCGCGGCGATGCTGGCCGACCTGCGCGACGGCCTTGCGCGCCCGCAGAAGGAGCTGCCGCCCAAGTACTTCTACGACCAGCGCGGCTCCGAGCTGTTCGAGGAGATCACCGCCCTCCCCGAGTACTACCTGACGCGGACGGAGCGTGCCCTGCTGGAGCGCCGGATGCCGGGGTGGATGGCGGAGCTGGCGCCGCGCGCCCTGGTGGAGCTGGGCGCGGGGAGCGCGGCGAAGACGCGCATCGTGCTGGACGCCATGGCCGCCGCCGGGACGGCGCAGACGTACGTCCCCGTGGACGTGAGCGCCCAGTTCCTGGCGGACACCGCGGCCCGCCTGCGCGCGGAGTACCCGGCGCTCTCGGTGGTCCCCGCCGTCGCCGACATCTCGGAGGAGCTGGAGCTGCCGGGCGGGCTCCCGCGGCCCACCCTCTTCGCCTTCCTGGGGAGCACCATCGGCAACTTCGCGCCGCTGGACGCCGCGGCGCTGCTGCGGCGGGTGCGCCGGGCGATGGCGGAGGGCGACCGCTTCCTGATGGGGGTGGACCTGCGCAAAGACCCGGCGCGGATCGAGGCCGCGTACAACGACGCGCAGGGCGTGACCGCCGAGTTCAACCGCAACATGCTGCGGGTGCTGAACCGCGAGGCCGGCGCCGACTTCGACGCGGAAGCCTTCGAGCACCGCGCCTTCTACGACCGCGTGGAGCACCGCATCGAGATGCACCTGGTGGCCCCCGCCCCGCAGACGGTCCACGTCCCCGGCGTGGGGACGGTCCGCCTGGCGGCCGGCGAGTCCATCCGCACGGAGATCAGCTGCAAGCACGACCGCGGCAGCGTGGCCGCCCTGTTCGCCTCCGCGGGCCTCGCCGTGGAGCGCTGGCAGACCGACGGCGAGGGGCTGTACGCCCTGGTCCTCGGCGCCCCGGCGGAGTGAAGATCGGCCCCTTCGACCCGTGACGCACCCCCCTTCCCCCGTCCTCGCCGCGCTGCGCGACGACCTCCGCTCCCGGGCCTTCGGCGTCGGGGCGCCGGCGCGTCCGCGGCTCGTCGGCGCGGAGGTGGAGCTGCTGGCGCTCCTGGCCGACACGCGCGCACCGGCGCCGGTGGTGGCGCCGGAGGGCCCGGCCACCCTCCCCCTGCTGCGGCGGCACGCGGCCCGGCACGGGTGGACGGAGAAGTTCTCGGCCTACGGGCCGCCCTGCTTCGTGCTCCCCGACGGCGGCGTGGTCTCGTACGAGCCGGGCGGGCAGGTGGAGCTGAGCGCGGCCCCCTTCGCGTCGGCCAGCGCGCTGCTCGCCTCGCTGCGCGGCGCCGTGCTCCCGCTGGTGGAGGCCGCGCGCGACGAGGGGATCGAGCTGCTCACGGTGGGGATCGACCCGCACAACCCGGCGGAGGCGGCCCCGCTCCAGCTCTGCGGCCCGCGCTACGGCCGCATGGCCGAGTACTTCGCCGGGATCGGGCCGCACGGCGCCCGGATGATGCGGCAGACGGCGTCCATGCAGGTGAACCTGGACTGGAGCGGCGACCCGCTGGAGGCCTGGCGCCTGCTCAACGCCGCCGCGCCGTACCTGACGGCGCTGTTCGCCAACTCGCCCGTGTACGCCGGCGCCCCCGCGGGGCACCGCAGCGCGCGCGCGCACGCCTGGCGCGAGCTGGACCCGGCGCGCACCGGCGCCTTCCCCTGCGCGGGCGACCCCGTGGACGAGTACCTGGGCTTCGCGCTGCGCGCGCCGGCGATCCTCCTCCCCTGGCCCGGGGGCGAGGCGCGCCCGGCCGGCGAGTGGATGGCCCGCGGGGAGATGGGGGAGGAGGCGTGGCGGGCGCACCTCACCACGCTCTTCCCCGAGGTGCGCCCCAAGGGCTACGCCGAGGTGCGCTCCATCGACGTGGTGGACGCGGAGTGGTGGGCCGCCCCGCTCGCCCTGCTCGCCGGGATCGCCTACGACCCGGCGGCCCGCCGCGCCGCCGCGGCATTGCTGGGCGGCCCGGAGCCGGGCCTGCTGCGCCGCGCCGGCCGCACGGGGATGGGCGACCCGCGGATCGCCCGCACGGCCGCCGACCTGTTCGCCGTGGGGCTGGAGGGCGCCGCCGCGCTGGGCGCCGGCTTCCTCGCCCCCGCCGACCTGGAGGCCGCTCGCGAGTTCCACGACCGCTACACCCGCCGCGGCCTCTCCCCCGCGGACGATGCGAGCCCCGCCGCCGTGGCGGGCTGATTCGAACGGCAGTACGGAGTACGGAGTACGTGGACAGCAGTGCGAGAGTGCGAGAGTGCGAAACGGCGCTCCTGCCTCGGCATCGAGGAGGGAGCGCCGTTCGTCGTTCTCCCCTCCCCTGCTTGCGGGGGAGGGGCCGGGGGAGGGGGCCGGGGCACGCCCGGACCCGGCAGCTCTCCCGTTCAAGCCCCCCGGGACCGCTGCGCCTGCACCATCTCCGGGCCCGCGATCTCCATCAGCCCGCCCACCCGCACCCCCCGCCGCAGCAGCGAGAGCCGCTGCCAGGCCAGGAAGCAGCCCGCCAGGTACGACACCGCCGAGTACAGGTGCCGCACCTGGAGCGGCGGATACCACGAGCCGGGGTAGAAGAACCCGACCGACGCCGAGTACCACACCACGTTCAGCGCGACGTGCACCGCGCAGATGCCCAGCACCAGCCACAGGTAGCGGTCGAGTGTGTCGGCGAACATCCCCACCAGCAGGGCCAGCAGCAGCCCCACGATCTCCACGGCGCCCAGGATGCTGAGCGACGCCAGGTGGAGCGGCCCGGTGGCGCCCTCCTGCCAGCCGATGTAGGCGCCGGTGGCGGCGAGCAGCAGGCAGGCGAGGCTGGCCCCCGCCCACAGGCGCGGCACGGACTGCCCGCGCAGCAGGGGGAGGGCGGCCAGCGTCCACCCCATGGCCACCGACACCAGGGTGCGGGTGTGGTTCATGGCCGGCCCCCACTCCACGAACCACGTCCAGGCCTCCGACCCCTCTCCCCCGGCGAGCGCCCAGAACGCCGCGAGGCTCTGCGCCACCCCCGGCACGCCCCTCCACAGGTAGAACACCGCCGCCAGCGTCCAGGCCATCCGGTGGATGGCGGGCATGCCGCCCCGCTCCCGCGCGACCCGCGCGGCGAGGACGCCGAGCGCGAGGATCAGCACCTGGACGGAGAACTGGAGTATGGCGGTGGTCATGGGACGGGAGGAGGGGAGTGGCGGCCGGGGACGGCGTGCGCCGGGCGGCGCCTCAGCACATGGGGGGACAGAGGATCGCGTCGTTGACCGCGCTCAGGATCTCGTCGGGCTCCGGGGCAGCGCCGGCCTCGGGCCTGTAGCCCTTGGGATAGAACTTGACGACGATCTCGGCGACGGCGTGCTTGGGATCGTCCACGTGGAGGGTGACGTCGCGGTCGTTGGGGCCGCCCTGCAGGCGCAGCTCGTAGCGGTGGAGCGGCTCGTCCGGCTGGTCCTTGACGCCGTGCGGCTTCTCCTGCCTGTACAGCACGTCGTCCTTGCCGTCCACCTGCACGGTCGCCTTGCTGAGGAAGCCGGGATAGAAGGTCAGCTCGTACCCGTCCTTGTCCACCTTCTTGTGCTTCGGGGGAGGCGTCATGCGTGCTCCGGGAGAGGGAGAGATAAAAAGAGGAGTGAACAGAGCGGACAGCAGCGACCATAGTGCATGAGCCGGCTTAAAATGGCAAGCACGACGTTTCGCATTGCGCCCGGCGCCCCCGCCGGTATGTTGTCGGCGCAGCGCCGCCCCGCGGCCCGCCGCGAGCTGGAAACCCGGAAGCAGTGAAGCCATGACCCTGCCGAGACCCCGCAGCGGCGGCCCCGCCGCCGCCCTCCTGCTGGCGCTGGCCGCGTGCGCGCCGCCCCCGCCGGCACCCGTCCCCGCGCCGGAGCCTGCGAAGCGCGTGAGGATCGTGCACACCAACGACTTCCACGGACGGCTCCTGCCGCAGCGCCCCGGCTGGGCCGGCGGCCGCGCGGTGGGCGGCTCGGCCGTGCTGGCGGCGCACTTCGACAGCGCGGCCGCGCGCTTCGACGGCCCCACCTTCGTGCTGTCCGCCGGCGACGACATGCAGGGGACGGCGATCTCCAACCTGAGCTGGGGCCGCGCCACCATCGCCGCGCACAACGCCGCCGGCTACGACGCCGCGGCCCCCGGGAACCACGAGTTCGACTGGGGGCTGGACACGCTGCGCGCCCGCATCGGGGAGAGCCGCTTCCCCTGGCTGGCCGCCAACGTGTACACGGCGGGCACGCAGCGGCAGCCGGAGTGGCTGCGCCCCTGGACCATGCTGGAGCGCGGCGGCGTGCGCCTGGCCGTGGTGGGCGCCGCGCTCCCCTACACCCCGCAGATGGTCATGGCGGGCCGCGTGGCGGGGCTGGACTTCGGGCCGGTGGGGCCGGCCGTGGACCGGAGCGTGCGGGAGGCCCGCGCCGCCGGGGCGGACTTCGTGGTGGTGACCATGCACGTGGGGGCCCGCTGCACCGGCCCCGCCCCCGGGAGCCCGCCCGCGGAGGAGTCCACCGGGTGCGAGGGCGAGCTGCTGGAGGCGGCCCGCCAGCTCACCGAGCCGGTGGACCTGGTCCTGGGCGGGCACAGCCACCACCGCGTGCTCCTGGTGGCCGGCGGCACCCCCGTGGCCGAGGCGATGTACTTCAGCCTGGCGTACAGCCTCACCGACCTGGAGCGCCGCGGCGGCCGGACCGTGGCGACGCGCCGCGAGGTGCGCACGCCGTACGCCGACGAGGTGACGCCGGACACCGCGGTCGCGCGGGTGGTGGCGGAGTGGGAGGCGCGGGTCCGGCCCATCTCCGAGCAGGCGGTGGCGGCCTTCGCCGCGCCCCTCCCCTGCAACCCCCGCTCGCTGGAGTGCGACGACGCCGAGTACGCCGTGGGCAACCTGCTGGCCGACGCGTACCGCGCCCGCTCCGGCGCGCAGGTGTCGCTGATCAACAGCGGCTCCGTCCGCCGCGCCATGCCCGCCGGCCCCGTCACCTACGGGATGCTCTACGAGCTGCAGCCCTTCCAGAACGAGGTGGTGACGGTGGCCCTCAGCGGCGCGCAGCTCCGCCGCGCCCTGGAGAACGCGGTCAAGGACCAGGGCCTCCTGGACGCGCACGTCTCCGGGATGACCGTCACCTACTCGCCCACCGCCGCCGCCAGCTCCCGCGTCCGCGAGGTCCGCCTGGCCGACGGCCGCACGCTCCGCGACACCGACACGGTGACGGTCGCCACCACCGAGTTCGTCGCCACCGGCGGCGACAACTACACCGTCTTCACGGAAGGCCGCATGACCCGCACGGGGATGGTGGACCTGGACGCGCTGGTGGAGTACCTGAAGGCGCAGCCCCAGCCCGTGCAGCCGCCGCGGACGGGGAGGTGGAGGACGGCAGGGAACAGGGAATAGGGGACAGGGAACAGCCTGCAACGGCGGCCCTCACCCGGCTCGCTTGAGGCTCGCCACCCTCTCCCAATCCTGGGAGAGGGGGCAACGGCTGGAATGGCAAGCGGTTCTCCCCTCCCCTGCTTGCGGGGGAGGGGTCGGG
>JBFMFL010000032.1:0-38354 GCA_040752145.1 Gemmatimonadota bacterium | reverse complement strand
GGCGCGCCGGCCGCTGGGCCATGGCGGCGGCCGCGGGGGTGCTGGCGGCGCTGGCGGTGTGGGGATACGCGGGGACCCGGCGGCTGGTGGTGCGGCGCATGGACGTGGCGCTCGCCGGCCTCCCCGCGGGGCTGGAGGGGATGCGCGTGGTGCAGCTCTCCGACCTGCACGTGGGGCCCCACACCTCGCGGCGGCACCTGGCGCGCATCGCCGCGGCGGTGCGGGAGGCGCGGCCGGACCTGGTCGCCGTCACCGGCGACCAGGTGGACGACTACGCCCGCGACGTGGAGCCGTTCGCGACCGCCTTCGGCGGGCTGGAGGCGCCGCTGGGCGTGTTCGCCGTCCCCGGCAACCACGACGTGTACGCGGGGTGGCCGGCGGTGCGCCGCGGGCTGGAGGCGATGGGGTGGACGGTGCTGGTGAACCGGGCCGTGCCGCGGGAGCGGAACGGCGCGCGGTTCTGGGTGGCGGGGACGGGCGACCCCGCGGGCGGCCCGGCCGCGCCGGACGTCGCGCGCACGCTGGCGGGCATCCCGCCGGGCGAGTTCACGCTCGCCCTGGCGCACAACCCGGCGCTCTGGCCGGCGCTGGCGGAGCGCGGGGTGCCGCTGACGCTGAGCGGGCACACGCACCACGGGCAGCTCTCGGTGCCGGCGCTGCGCTGGAGCGTGGCCTCGGTGTTCCTGGAGCACGCCATGGGCACCTACCGCGCGGGAGGGTCCACGCTCTACGTCAACCCGGGGACCAACTTCTGGGGGATCCCCTTCCGCATCGGCGCGCTCCCGGAGGTCACCGTCGTGACGCTCGAACGCGCGGAGCCGGACGAGATCTCCCGGCGGACGAACGCTCCGCGGTAGACGCGGGCCGGCTACCGCTCCCCTGCGGCGCGCAGCTCCGCCGCCAGCGCGCGGGCCGCCGCGGCGAAGGCGCCCTCCCGGCGCAGGGCCGCCGCGCCGCGGCCCGGAAAGGTGCGCAGCGCCCGCCGCAGGGCGCCGTCGGTGGTGTAGCCGCAGGCCCGTGCCACCTGCGCGACCGTGCGCCCGCCCTCGTCCAGCAGCGCGGCCGCCAGCAGCAGGCGCGCCCAGGCGAGGAGGCGCCGCGGGTTGGGGAGCCGTTCCCTGCGGCACCACGCCGCCACCGTGCGGGGGCTGGCGCGGAGCACGCGCGCCAGCTCGCCCGACCCCCCGCCGTCCGCCGCCGCCTCCACCGCCGCGAGCAGGAGCGTGTGCCCGCCCGCGGACAGGTGGGGCGCCAGCGCCGCCTCCGTCTTCCCCTTGAGCCGCCGCGCGTGGGCGCCCAGCAGCCGCTCCCGCACGGCGCCCGCGGTGTCCTCCACCCCCAGCGCCACCACGTCGGCGACCCCCCACCCGAGCAGGGTCCGCACCGCACCGCCGGAGCCCGGACCCACGTCCAGCACCGCGACCACGGTCGCCGACGGGTGCGCGGCGAGCAGCGTCCGCAGCCCCGGCGCGGGGGTGCCGCCCGTGCCGTCGAAGGGGTCCACCACGAACACCGCCGACGCGGGCGCCGCGGGCACGGCCCGGAGCACGTCGTCCCAGCCGTCCAGCGCGCGGAGGTGGAAGCGGTCGCGCAGCTCCGCCAGCAGGGCATCGCGGAGCGGCAGCGACTTCTGCACGTACAGCGGACGTGTGGCGTACCCTCGCACGTGGCCTCTGCGGAGCGGGTAGTTCGGACGGTGGGACTGTTGACACCGATTCCGGGTGCGGCATCTTACGGCAGCAGCGGATCCAGCCCGATTCAATTTTCAGGAGCATTCCATGAAGCGCGCGCGAATCGTTCTCATCCTCGGGCTCGGTCTGCTCGGCGCTTCCTGCGTGGCGGTTGCTCCGACCGGTTCCGCACCGGAGCGGCCGTCCAGGTCGGTGACTCCGGGAGACAGCACGATCGCGGGGGCGCGGGGGCCGAATACGTTCGGTTCGGGCAACAGCTCGACCATGCCGGACGCGGAGGCTCCGGCCGATACGGCCACCACGGCACAAGGGATAAGCACGCTGGGATCCGGGAACTGACCGTTTCAGGCTGGCACGTCCTGCAAGCCTGCGAGAGCGTCGAGCAGCGCTGCCATCAACGAATCGGACGCTCCGCCCAGGGCTCGGGAAGGAGGTGAGGGACGCGCCCGTGTGTCGGCACCCTGGCACCGCCGTACCGCGCTGAGCGCTTCCTCCGCGCGCTGAGCCGCTGTCCTGTCTCCGACAACCCCCGCCGCTTCTACAGCCGCTTCCAGCGCCTCCGCCGCGTGGCTCCACTCTTCGAGGCTGGAAGCGCCGAGTCCGAGTTCCGTGAGGGCCGGTGCGAGGGCGGTCTTGAAGTCGCGCTCGTTCGCGAGCGCCCAGATCTCGACCCACAACTGCTCGTAGATCTGCCGCTGCCCGCAGCTTCCGGCGGCCCGGGCTGTATTCGCCAGCACCCGGAGTCTTTCGTCCGGCTTCGGTAAGTGTGGCGGCAGGACGCGAAGGACCGACAGAGCGCGCGCAAAGTACCCCGCGCTCATCCACGAGTAGGCGACGTCATGGGCAAGCGCGGGGAGCCTCGGATGGCCACCCGCCTTGTAAAGCTCGAACGCCTGGCGGGCGAGATCTTCGGCGTTGCGGTCGCCGACGTGGGCTGCGATCGCGAACAGGTCGTGCAGGATCTCTCCCTGCAGCGTCTGGAGACCATGCCGTCGAGAAGCCCGCAGCGCTCTCGCGAGAATGTGCTTCGCCTCGGCGAGCCTCCCCTGCTCCGTACGCAGGTTGCCCAGGCTGTTCACGCTCCGCGCGTACACCTCCCACTCGCCCACCCGCCACGCGACCGCCGCGGCGCGCTTCAGCCACCGCTCCGCCGCGAAGGCGTCGCCGCGGGACCGCGCCATCCGCCCCGCCATGAACGCGAGCCCGGGGTTCTCCGGCGCGGCGAGGGCAGCCGTCTCGGCGAAGAGCCCGCCGGTCTCGCGCGCGCCGCGCAGGAGCGCCCAGTCCGCCACGCACAGGCACGCCCACACCGCCTCCCCGGGCTCCGCGCTCCCCTCCGCGAGCAGCGCGGACAGCACCGCCAGCGGCCCGGCGAGGTCCAGGTCCAGGGTCCCACGAGTCAGCTCCAGCTCGCGCCGCGCCTGCGAGCCCCCGCGGAAGAGGCCGGCCCGCCGCGCCGGCTCCGCGGCCAACCACATCCGCAGGCAGCGCAGCGTTTCCCACGCGGGCAGGGCCGCCGGGTCGGGCAGCTCGCGCAGCACCGCTCCCCACGCCGCGTCCCCGCCGCCCAGCACCAGCCCGGGCGGCAGGGGCGGGATGCGGGGCCGCGCCCCTCCCTCGCGTCGCTTCATCCATCCTCCGGGAACGGGCGGTCGTCGTGCGGGGCCGTAATGTCGTATTGTAAGCGACCCGTTTCCCCACTCCAACAGCTCCGTCTACCCGCCCCGCACGCGCCTCGACAGGCGCCGTCATTCGTTCCGGACCTTGCGCCGAAGCCGTTGCTCCCGATGCTCTTGCGTGCCGCGGAACGACAGTGTATCTTGGCCGCGACCCGCCCACCGGACCGCCGGACTGGACCCCTTACCCACCGCGCCCGCGCTCCCCTCCGGGGGCGCCGCCGCGGACGCAGACTGCATTCCCCCGCATGACGGACCGCTTCCAGCAGACCATCGACGAGATCGCCGCGCGCCGCGAGGCCGCCCATGAAGCCATCCGCCGGATGCGGGAGGCCATCGAGCGGAGCAGGCAGCTGCTGCGCGAGAGCGGCGAGGAGCTGAAGCCGCCGGGCGGCGACGAGGCCGGCGCGCCGACGGCGGAGGACGGGGAGGGCGAAGGATAAGGGAGAGGGGGAGGAGCCGCGGCGGCTCCTCCCCCTCGCGTTCCCTGCCGGCGCGCGCACGGAATCCTTGCTCCCCGCGCGGCCGACGCTACTCTATGGGGTGAGGCCCGAATCCCCTCCTCCCCGTGGAGGCACCATGTCGAAGCTGCACCAGAAGGGAGCCCCCTCCAAGCAGGCGCTGGTGCTGGAAAAGCTCTTCACCTCCCTGGACCGCGGGGACCACGAGGGCATGGCGGCGTGCTACCACCCCGACGCCGTCTTCCGGGACATCGCCTTCACGCTGCGCGGCAGGAAGCAGATCCACGCCATGTGGCACATGATCTCCGAGTCGGACCTGCGCGCCTCCTACACCATCCGGCGGATCGACGGCCGCGCCGCCGTCGTGGAGCTGGTGGCCGACTACACCTTCGGGCCCACCGGCCGGCGCGTCCACAACGTCATCCGCTCCGACATCCGCTTCATGGACGGCCTGGTCATCCAGCAGCTGGACTCGTGCAGCGCCCTGCGCTGGGGCGTGCAGGCGCTGGGACCCGTGAAGGGGGTGATGTCGTGGATCGTCCCCGGCGCGCGGCGCGGGCTGGCGATGCGGATGCTGGAGAAGTTCATCGCCCGCCACCCGGAGTACGCGTAGCGACGCGCCCTACCCCGCGCGGCGCCGTGCCTCCAGCTCCGCGAGGAACGCGTCGATCAGGTGCCGCGCGATGCTCAGCCTGGGCGGCACCGTGGGGAGGGCGTCCGGCTCGAACCACGCCGCGTCCTCCAGCTCCGCGCGGTCCACCACCAGCTCGCCGCCCGCGTACTCCGCCGTGAACCCGATCATCAGCGAGTGCGGAAAGGGCCAGGGCTGGCTCCCGAAGTAGCGGACGTTCCGGACCTCCACGCCCGTCTCCTCGCGCACCTCCCGCGCGACCGCCTCCTCCAGGCTCTCCCCCGGCTCCACGAACCCCGCCAGCGTGCTGTACATCCCCGGCGCCAGCCCCGCGTGGCGCCCCAGCAGCAGCCGGTCGCCGTCCCTCACCAGCATGATCACCGCGGGCGCCAGGCGCGGGTAGACGACGAGCCCGCACGCCGGGCACTCGCGGGCGCGCTCTCCTTCGCGCACGTGCGTGGGCGTAGCGCACGAGCCGCAGAAGCGGTGCGTGCGGTCCCAGTCCACCAGCTGCACGGCGCGCCCCGCCATGCGGAACAGCGGCTCGTCCAGCAGCCCCCAGGTGGAGCGCAGCCCGCGCAGCTCCATCCCCGCGGGCGGCTCCCACTCCGCCGGCACCTCCGCGGCCCACGCCGCCGTCCCCTCCACCGCCTCCAGCTCCAGCACCCGCAGCGGCTCCGCGCCCAGCTCCATCGCGTCCGCGAGAAGGGGGAGGCGCAGCGCCTCCCCCTCGGTTCCCACCAGCAGGTCGCGGCCGCGGAAGACGAACCACCACCCCGCGGCCGCCGCCCCGCTCACCGCGTCCTCGTCCACGTCTGGTTGCTGCGGTCGATGTCCGCGAAGGCGTTCTCCGGGTCGATCTCCACCCGCGTCACCGTGGCGGCGTCCCTCACCGGCACCGTGTGGCGGCGCGCCCCCGCCAGCCACACGTCCACCGGCACCTCGATGCGCTCGGTGCGCCCGTCCGAGCGCGTCACCACCAGGCGCGCCGGCATGGGGGCGAGGCCGCGGTCCAGCACCTCCACCTCCATGCGGTCGCCGGTGATCCTCACCTCGCCGATGGCCTGGTCCAGCGTCCAGGTCTCGTACCACCAGGTGCGCCAGAACCAGTCCAGGTCGCGGCCGGACACGTCCTCGAAGGTGTTCCACAGGTCGTACGGCTGCGGGTGCTTCCCGATCCAGCGCCGGCCGTACTCGCGGTAGGCGCGCATGAACGTCTCCTCGCCCAGCAGCGCCCGCAGCATCGCCGTGTTGGTGGCCATCTTGGCGTAGCTGGCGATGCCGAACGCGCTCCCGGTCACGGGATAGCGGTCGCCGTGGCGCATCAGCTCCACCTCGCCGCCCACGCTCTCGCCTCCGCGGCGCGCCAGCTCCAGGTACTGGTTGCGGGCGATGGCCTCCAGGTCGTAGCCGTCGAAGAAGTCGCGCATGGCCTGCGCCTGGTTGAAGCGCGTCAGCCCTTCGTCCTGCCACGAGTAGCGCCGCTCGTCCGAGCCCACCAGCATGGGGAACCACATGTGGGCGATCTCGTGCACCGTCACCGAGTACAGCGAGAGGGTGTCGCGCTGCCCGCCGATGCAGGTCATCATGGGGTACTCCATCCCCGAGCACGACACGATACCGTCCACCGCGGTCATGTGCGGGTACGGGTACGGCCACAGGAAGCGCGACAGGAACTCCACCGAGTGCCGCGAGTAGCGCGCCGACTGGTCCCACGCCCACCTCACCCGCTCCGGGCGGTAGAAGGCGTGGATGGCCGTGGTGTCCACGCCGCCGTCGCCGTCCGCGTCGCCCACCAGGGCGTGGGTGGCGTCCCACAGGTAGCGCGGCGAGGTCCCCCAGGCGAAGTCGCGCACGTTGGGCGCGCTGAAGCGCCAGGTGAGCCGGCCGCCGCGCGTGGTGCGCGTCGCCCGCCCCGCCGCCCGGTCGTCGGCGGTGACCACGTTCACCACGCCGGGCGAGGTGCGCGCCTGCTCCAGCCGCGACAGCGTCTGCGGGGTGAGCACCTCCTGCGGGTTCCGGAGCGTCCCCGTGGCGGCAACCAGCCACCCCTCCGGCACGGTCAGCGACACGTCGTAGTCCGCGTAGCCCATGTAGAACTCCGCGTTCCCCATGTAGGGGTCCGTGTGCCACCCCGAGACGTCGTCGTACACCGCCAGCTGCGGGTACCAGTAGGCGACGTAGAACACCTCGCCGTCGGTGCCGGTGCGCGGGGTGCCGTCCGGCGGCACCGTGTAGCTCCAGGTGAAGCCCAGGTCCGCGGTCTGACCGGGGGCCAGCGGCTGCGGCAGGCGCAGCCGCGCCACGGTGCCGGCCACCGTGTACGCCGGCGTCCCCAGCGTGTCCAGCGCCGCCACGCCCTGCAGCGTCCTCCCCTGCGCGATCACCCGCGACAGCTCCACCCCGCCCGTCTCCGGCACCGCGCGGTTCCGGACCACCCCGGGCGCGTTGAGGTTGGGGTTCAGGAACACGTACACGTCGGTGAGCACGTCCGGCGAGCGGTTCTGGTAGCGGATGGTCCCCTGCCCCGCCAGCCGGCGGGTGGCGGGGTCCAGCTCGGCGCTCAGCCGGTACTGGGCGTACTGCGTCCAGTAGCGCGGCCCCGGCCGCCCGGTGCGGGTGCGGGTGCCGCGCTCCACGGCGCGGGCGAACTCGGGCGTCTCGAAGACGGGGTACGGCCGCGGCCGCTGCGGCGCCTCGGGGGCGCGCGCGGTCTGCGCGGCGGCGGACGCGGCGCACAGCGCGAGGGCGAGCGCGGCGGGAGCGAGCCGGAAGGAGAGAGCCGGCCGGGAACGGGTCATCGGGTGAATCCTCCGCGTGGTGGCCTGGTGGGGGAACGCGGCAATCTACACCGGGCGGTGCCGCGGGGCCATGCGGGAGGGAACGTGCGGCGGGGAGGGGACGGGCGGGAGGCGGGGAGCGGTCAGCGGGCCACGGCGTCGGACGGGGGCCCGGGCTCGCCCCCGGGCTCGTACAGGACGCGGACGGGGAGGGCCACGCGGTCCCACCCCTCGCGGGGGACCACCGCCCCCACCCCCGCCCCGATCCCGACCCCTCCGAAGGAGAAGAGCGGCACCAGCACCCAGCCGCTGGTGCTCCCCTCCCGGTCCTTGATCAGCCAGGCGGAGTACACCCCGGCCGCGGTCCCCGCCAGCCCGCCGAGCACCGCCCCCAGGTTGCGCTGCGAGCCGATGCGCCCGCGGAACAGCTGCATGCGGCTGATGGCGGCCTGGTCCAGCGCCAGCGGCGAGCCCCAGCGCCGGGTGGTGGGGTCGATGATGACCGTGGAGGAGTCGGCGTGCACGATGCGCCCGCCGATCCACGCCCGGGTCAATTCCGGCGCCATGAAGCGGATGCGCGCCCCCACCAGCACCGCCTCCACCTCGCGCTGCGGCTGCTGCGCGGCGGCGGGCCTGCACGGCAGCAGGGCCGCGAGGAGGAGGACGGGGAGAAGGCGTGTGGTACGGCGCATGGGCTCGGGTCCCTGGGCTCGGTTTGTGAGCGGCGCTCCGCGCGGCGTCAGGCGGCCAGCTTCCGCAGGCGCTCCACCGCGGCGTGCAGCGTCTCGTCGCGCTTGCAGAAGCAGAAGCGCACCAGCCGTGCCCCCCGCTCCGGCTCCGAGTAGAAGCTGGACCCGGGGACGCAGGCGACGCCCACCTCGCGGATCAGGTGGCGCGTGAAATCCACGTCCGATGCAAAGCCGAAGCCGCCGATGTCGGCCATGACGTAGTAGGCCCCCCGCGGCCGGAAGGTCCGGAAGCCCACCTCCTCCAGCGCGGGGAGGAGCAGGTCGCGCCGCGCGCGGTAATCGGCGGCCAGGTGCGCGTAGTACTCCGGCGGGAGCGAGAGCGCGTAGGCGCCGGCCGCCTGCAGCGGCGCCGCGGCGCCCACCGTGAGGAAGTCGTGCACCTTGCGGATGGCGTTCGTGATGTCCGGCGGGGCGATGCAGTAGCCCACGCGCCACCCGGTGACAGAATACGTCTTGGAGAGCGAGTTGACCACCACCGTCCGCTCGCGCATCCCCTCCAGCTGCGCCATGCACACGTGCTCCGGCGCGGGCTCGCCGCCCTCGGCGAAGAGGATGTGCTCGTAGATCTCGTCGGTGAAGCAGAGCGCGTCGTGCTCGACACAGAGCCCCGCGATGAACTCCATCTCCTCGCGCGTGAACACCTTGCCGCACGGGTTGTTGGGGTTGCACAGGATGATGGCGCGGGTCCGCGCGCCGAACGCCGCCGCCAGCTCGCCGCGGTCGAAGCTCCAGTCCGGCGCGTGCAGCGGCACGTAGCGCGGCGTGGCCTGCGACAGGATGGCGTCCGGCCCGTAGTTCTCGTAGAACGGCTCGAACACCACCACCTCGTCCCCCGGGTCCACGGTCGCCATCATGGTGGCGATCATCGCCTCGGTGGAGCCGCAGGTCACCGTCAGCTCGGTCTCCGGGTCCACGTCCAGCCCCAGGTACCACTTCGTCTTGCGGGCGATGGCCTCGCGGAAGTCGCGCGCGCCCCAGGTGATGGCGTACTGGTTGACGTCGTCCGCGATGGCACGCGCCGCCGCCTGCTTCACGTCCTCCGGCGCCGGGAAGTCGGGGAACCCCTGCGACAGGTTGACGGCCCCGTACTTCATGGCCTCGCGCGTCATCTCGCGGATGACGGACTCGGTGAAGAGGCTGGCGCGGTGCGACACGCGGGCGCGCGTCCCGGGAGCGGTGGAGGCCATGTGGGTCGGGTGGAACGGGATGGAGGGCGCGGACCGCGGCGGCGCGGCCGGGGGCCGCCGTGCTGCCGCCGCGGACGGGTCCTGAAGGGATACATCCCGCGCCTGCGGCGCGCAATGCGCACCGTGACGCGTTGGGGACGGCGGCCGCGCTACTGCCGCATCGCGCGCCCGCAGGGGGCGGTGGGGGCGGGATCGGCGGCGCCGTAGCGGGACCGGATCAGCGTGGGCCCGCGGTCGGGCCGCAGCACCACCACGAACAGGTTGGAGTACTCGTGGTCGCACAGCTCGCCGACGGGCGGGGCGCCCAGGGCGGCGACGATGGCCGGGAGGGTGTTGGAATGCCCCACCACGAGCACGGTCTTGCCGGCGTGGCGGCGGACGGCGTCGGCGACGGCCCCGGCGTGGTTCGGGGCGCCGGCCGGGACCACCTCCGGATCGAGCTTCAGCTCGGCCGTCAGCGGGGCTGCGGTGAGCCGGGTGCGGCGGAGGTCGGTGACGACCACGGCGTCCACCCCGGCGTCCTCCAGGGTGGCGGCCAGCGCCCGGGCGCGTGCCGTGCCGGCTTCGCTCAGCTCGGGGTCCTGGCCGCCGGCGGCGGCCTTCTCGGCGTGGCGGACCAGCACCACCACGGTGGGCTCCTGCGCGGCGGCCGGGGCCGGCAGCGCCAGGCCGAGGAGGGCGAGGAGGATCGCGGCGAGCGGGAGGCGGACGATGCGCTTCATGGTTCCGGTGGAGGAGGTGGAGTTCAGGTGGCCGGCAGGGCCGCGGGCGCCGGCTCCGGCCGGGTGAGCGCGGCCATGATCCCCGCCGACGCCAGGCCCACGAACAGCATGGAGGTCCACAGCGCCGCGGCGCCGAAGCGGTCCATCACGGCGGTCCCCATCGCCGGGCCCACGGTGAAGGCCAGCCCCCACGCCATGCTGTAGGCGCCCATGTACGCGCCCTGCCGCCCCGGCGGCGCCAGCTCCGACGCGTAGGTGGCCGACACCGGGAAAAAGATCATCTCCCCGAAGGTCCACACCACCACGGTGAGGATCACGCCCACCGGCCCCGCGGCCAGCACCAGCGCCCCGAACCCGGCCGCGCACAGCGCCGCGCCCAGCACCAGCGCGCGGCGGTGCGGCCAGTGCGCCATGGCCAGGTTGAGCGGCACCTCCAGCAGCACGATCATCACCGTGTTGACGGCGAAGATCATCCCGTAGAACGAGGGGGAGAGCCCCAGCTCGCCCACCAGGAACACCGGGAGCGCCCCCTCGTGCTGGAGGAACACCACGCCCAGCAGGAAGAGCCCGGACAGGAAGAAGAGCATCCGCCCGTCGCGCAGCACCCCGTGCGGGACGGCGGCGCCCGCCAGCGCCGCGTGCTCGGCGGCGCGGTCCTCGTGCCGGCGCAGCCCCAGCTTCCACACGGCGAGGGTGAGGCCGATCCCCGCCAGGACGGAGGTGATGCCGTCCACCACGAAGATGAGCGGGAACGACACCAGCGCCAGGAACCCGCCCACCGCCGGCCCCACGCTCATCCCCAGGTTGATCGCCAGCCGGTTGAGCGCGATGGCCGCCGTGCGCTTCTCCGGCGGCAGGCTGCCGGTGAGCGCGGCCAGGCTGGCCGGCCTCACCGCCTCCGACAGCAGCGACCACACCAGGGTGAGCCCCAGCACCGCCTCCAGCCCGCGCGCCAGCGGAAAGAGCAGCAGCACCCCGCCCGAGAGCAGCAGCGAGCCCTGCATCACCCGCAGCGCGCCCACCCGGTCGCAGAGCCGCCCGGCGAGCGGCGCGCTCACCAGCCCGCCCACCCCGAACACCGTCAGCACCAGCCCCGCCCTGCCGGCCGGGTAGCCCAGGTGCTGGGTGAGGTAGAGCACCAGGAAGGGGAGGACCATCATCCCCATCCGGTTCACCAGCGTGGTCACGGCGACCGCCCACACGTCGGCCGGGAGGCCGTGCAGGCCGCGCCAGGGGTTCGGGAGCTTCACCTTCGCGTCTCCTCCTGGGGGAGCGGAGCGCCCCCTCGGGAGCGAGGCGGGGGCCCGGTCAGTACGCCTTGCCGCAGGCGAGGTCGGCCAGCTGGATGCTGCTGTTGTCCGGGTCCGTGGGGTCGTAGCACACCTTGTACTCCTCGCCCTGCACGTACAGCGTCCGCTTGAGCGAGTCCGCGCGCGCCTCCCCGTTCACCGGGAAGGTGTACCACACGTCGTGCAGCAGGTCGCCGGTCACGTCGCCCGGCTCGTCGTCGTACACGCGCACGCTGTCCGCGCGCACGAGCGTCACGGGCGCCTCGGCCGTCCGCGCCGCCATCCTCTCCTTGACCGCGCCCCGCGGCGCGAACGGATCACAGGCGGACGCGAGCGTCACCAGGACAAGCGCAGGAAACAGGGCTCGGGCGGACATCATCCGGGGGATCGTCGGGTGCGGGTGGGAGGGACGGGCGGGAGCGCCTGCGGCGGAGCAGGAAAACTGCCCTGCCGCGGGCCGTCGGGCAAGTGACGCCGTCGCAGGAACGGCAACCGACCCGACCTCCGGGAAGCCCTCCCCCGGAACGGGGGAGGGTGGCGAGCCTCAAGCGAGCCGGGTGGGGGCCCCGAGGACGCCAGCCCGACCTCGGCGCCAGCCGGGGGCACGCCCGAACCCGCCGTTCAGGCTTTCAGCTTTTCAAGGTACTGCTTGCGGAACTTGGACACCTTGGGCTTCACGACCACCTGACAGTACGGCTGAAAAGGATTGCGCCGGAAGTACTCCTGGTGGTACGCCTCCGCCGGCCAGAACCGCTGGAGCGGCTCCACCTGCGTGACGACGGGATCGTCCCACACCCCCTCGCGCTCCAGCTCCGCGATCACCTCGCGCACGACCGCCTCCTGCTCCGGCGAGTGGGTGAACACGGCCGACCGGTACTGCGTCCCCACGTCGGCCCCCTGGCGGTTCAGGGTGGTGGGGTCGTGGATGGTGAAGAACACCTGCAGGATCTCCCGGAACGACACCTCCTCCGGGTCGAACGTGACCTGCACCACCTCGGCGTGCCCGGTGGTCCCGGAGCACACCGCCTCGTAGCCCGGGTCGGGCACGGAGCCACCGGCGTACCCGGAGACCACGTCCGTCACCCCGCGCAGCTCGTCGTAGACCGCCTCCAGGCACCAGAAGCACCCCCCCGCGAGGGTGGCGACTTCCCTTCGCTCGCTCATCTGCGCATCTCCCCGTTTCCTCGGTCGCGTGCTCCGGACGCCCCGGCCCGGACGCAGGTTGGCGGCCAGGGCGCCGCGGTCGCCGTCTTGCAGGCCGGACGCGGGCACCCCGTGCAACCCTCCACACGAGGTATACACCGATGCGCGTCTGGGTTCTGGTGAGCTGGCAGACCGACATGGCGAGCGACACGCTGGGCGTGTTCGCGTCGCGGGAGCGCGCCGAGGCGCGGGCGCGCGAGGACGCAGGGAGCGACCTGTCGTGGGAGGACGAGACGGACCGCGGCGGCCGCGCCTTCCGCATCGCCCGGGTGGGGCTGGGCGAGGGGTACGCGACCGAGGAGTTCGAGCTGGAGGAATAGGGGACAGGGGACAGGTTACAGGGGACAGCCTGCGACGGCGGCCCCCTTCCCTGCTCCGCCTGAAGCCCGGATCAGATGGGCTGGTTCTGGCTGAGCCGCAGCCAGCCCTTGACGATGCGGTACACGTACCAGACGGTGATCCCCAGCCCGCCGGCCACGGCGATCAGCCAGACCGAGATCGCCCCGCCCGCCGTGCCGGCGTCGCTCCCGGCCAGGGCGGCGCCCACCGTGCCCAGCCCCAGCAGCATCACCGCGGCGAAGAGCACCACCCCGAAGAGGAGCGCGAGCCAGAAGGTGCGGATCTGCCAGCGGAAGTGCGACTCCACCCAGGTGCCGCGCGCCTCGTCCATCTTCACGTAGTTGATGATCACGCCCACGATGGGGGTGACGCCCAGGACGAAGGACGCGGCCTGCAGGGCGTAGACCGCGGTGGCCAGCCCCCTGGCGGAGGCCACCTGCGGCGAGGCGGCGTCCTGTCCGACGTACGGGTTGCTCATCCGTGTCTCCTGGCGTGGCGGGTGGTGGGTCGCGCGGCATCCGCCGCGCGGACACCGTACGGGCGGGAGGCGGCGGGGGTTTCCCGCCGGGGGCGGGGCTACTCGTCGTCGCCGCCCTGCCCGGGGTTGTTGAGCTTGTTGCGGAGGGTGCGCACGCTGATCCCCAGCAGCTCCGCCGCGCGGGTGCGGTTGCCGCCGGACACCTCCAGCGCGCGCCCGATGAGCACCCGCTCCGCCTCGTCCACGTTGAGGGAGTGTAGGACCACGGCGCCGTTGGCTGCCGGAGCGGCGGCCCCCTCGGAGGCCGCCGCGTACGCCGCGGGGGAAAAGGCGCCCGGGGCGGCGTAGGCCGGGAGCGGCACCTCGGCGAGCGACTGCGCCAGCCCGAAGCGGTGCCCCTCGAACGCGTACGGCTGGAGCACCGGCTCCGGCGACAGGATCACCGCCCGCTCCACGGCGTGCTGCAGCTCGCGCACGTTCCCCGGCCAGGGGTGGCGCTGCAGGGCATCCAGCGCCGCGGGGGAGATCCCCTTGACCTCCTTGCCGATCTCGGCCGCGGTGCGCATGGCGAAGCGGGAGGCCAGCGAGGGGATGTCCTCCGGGCGGGCGCGCAGCGGGGGGATCTGGACGGGGATGGTGCTCAGGCGGAAGTACAGGTCCTGCCGGAAGGTCCCCGCCGCGGCCTCGGCCGCCAGGTCGCGGTTGGTGGTGGCGACCACGCGCACGTCCACCCGGATGGGGACCGTGCCGCCCACCCGCTCGAACTCCTGCTCCTGGAGCACGCGCAGCAGCTTGGCCTGCAGGTCCAGCCGCATCTCCGAGATCTCGTCCAGCAGCAGGGTGCCGCGGTGCGCCCGCTCGAAGGCGCCCTCCACCCGCTTCACCGCGCCGGTGAACGCCCCTCGCTCGTGGCCGAAGAGCGCGCTCTCCACCAGCCCCTCCGGGAGCGCCGCGCAGTTGAGCTTGATGAAGGGGCGGTCGCGGCGGTCGCTCTGGTCGTGGATCGCCCGCGCGAACAGCTCCTTGCCCGTGCCGCTCTCCCCCTGGAGGAGCACCGTGGCGCGGGTGGGCGCCGCCATGGCCACCGTCTGGAGGATGCGGCGCAGCGCCGCGCTGTCGCCGATGATCTGCCGCTCGTTGCGGAACTCCATCACCTCGCGGCGCAGCGCCTCGTTCTCGCGGCGCAGCCGCACGAACTCCAGCGCCTGGTCCACCGCCAGCCGCAGCTGCTCGGGGCGCACGGGCTTGGTGATGTAGTCCACCGCCCCGGCCTTGATGGCCGCCACCGCGTGCTCGATGCTGGCGTACCCGGTGAGCATGATGAGCGGGACGTCGAACCCCTCGCGCTGCAGGAGCGCCAGGAACTCCAGCCCGGTGAGCCCCGGCATGCGGTAGTCGGAGATCACCAGGTCCACCCCGCCGCGGGCGAGCACCTGCAGCGCTTCGGGGACGCTCCGCGCGCCCACCGGCACGTGGCCGGCCCGCTCCAGGGTGTCCTGGAGGATCAGCCCGACCGCGGGCTCGTCGTCGACGTGGAGGATGGTGGCCATGGAGCGGGGAGGGAGGTCGCGGGCACTACAAACTTCCCGGAAAGGCGCGCCCGACGCCTCCCAACATACGTGCGCCCCTCGCCCGCTGGCAACGACATGCGGCAGATCCTGCCGCATTCCCCCGGGGGGGACCCGGCCAAGTCTTCCCGCCCGGCCGATTCTTCCCCGCCGCGCGAATCCGCCAAAACGCGCCACGCCAACACCTTGGCTCGCGGCACACGGGGTGCCTCCATCCGCCTCCGGAAGAGTACGTCCCGGAATCCTAACTCGGGGATCCCATGCCCAACCGCTCCCGCCTCCGCCCCTCCCACTCCCGCCCGCGGTCCTCCCGCGCACGGGCCGCCGCACACGCCCCGGAGCACGCCGGGCAGCCGGTCGGCGGCCTCGTGCCGGCGCCGCGCGCGTTCTCCGCGTGCCCGGCCACCGACGCGGCGCGGGCGTGCCTCGCCGCCGGCGTACACTTCCAGGCCGTGGGGGAGACGGGGCTGGCGGAGGCCGCGTACCGGGAGTCGCTGGCGCTGGACGGCGGGATCGCCGAGACGCACAACCACCTGGGCGTGCTGCTGCGCGCCCGTGGGGAGCGGGACGCGGGGCTCGCCGCCTTCCGCCGCGCCGCGGAGCTGCGGCCGGACTACCCGGAGGCGCTGGGCAACCTGGGGCTCGCGCTGGGAGAGCGGGGCGACCTGGCCGGCGCGCTGGAGTGCTTCCGCGCGGCGGCGGCCGCGGCGGGGCCGGAGCACGCGGCCGCCCGCGGCGGCCCGGCCGCGCCGCACGCCCCGGCGCCGGGCGGGCGGACGACGCCGCTCCCCTCGGTGGTGCGGCTGCCCAACGGCGCCGCGCGCTTCACGCTGCAGGTGCCCCTCGCCACGCTGGCCGGGGACGGCTTCGAGGCCTACTCGCTGGAGCTCGCCGGCGGCGGCGTGGACCGCGACCTCCGGCTCTTCCTGGAGGAGGAGCTGCGGGACGGCGACGCGTTCCTGGACGTGGGCGCGGGCTGGGGCTTCGCCGCGCTGGCCGCCGCGACGGTGCCGGGGCGCGCCGTGCGGGTGCTGGCGCTGGTGGGCGGCGCGGCCGAGCAGGCGGTGCTCCGCTCCGGGCTGGCCGCCGCGGCGATCACCGGGAGCCTGGAGGCGCTGGCGACCGACGCGCCCGGCCGGACCCCGCCCGACCTGCTCCTGGCCGACCCCGCGCCCCGCCGCGGCAACGTCTTCCTGCGCGTGTCCGACGCCCGCGCGCTCCCGGACGTGCTGGCCGGCTCCGCCGGGCTGGTCGCGTCCGGCCGCCTGGCCTGCCTCGCCTGGCGCTGCCGCCCCGCCCCGGACGGCGGCCCCGCGGAGGCGGACCGCGCCGTCCTGGAGAGCCTGTCCGGCCTGGGCTTCCAGCACTTCCGCGTCCGCGAGGACGACGCGGGGTGCTTCCTCGCCCCCCTCGCCTCGCCGCCCCACGGGGGACACGTCTTTTCCCTGTCCGCCGCCTACCTCGCCTCGCGGCCGGCCGCGGCGTAGGCCGCCGCGGGCGGGCCGGACCGGGCGCCACGTGAACC
The DNA here is from genome assembly GCA_040752145.1 of Gemmatimonadota bacterium. Lineage (GTDB taxonomy): Bacteria > Gemmatimonadota > Gemmatimonadetes > Longimicrobiales > Longimicrobiaceae > JAFAYN01. The sequence continues at coordinate 22,055 of JBFMFL010000032.1, read as the reverse complement.
CGCGCGGAAACCCCTCTCCCGTCCGGGAAGAGGGGTTTTCCTTTGTCGCCGGCCACGCGGGTGGGAGAGCGGCCGCTCCGGAGTGTACTCCGACGGCGGGGGCGCCGATACTCTCAGCGGGACCGGAGCGGAGCCGACCACGCTCTCCGGCACGCGGCGGCGGACTCGCTCCGGAAGCGCCTCGAACTGCACACCGCATCGGCACCCCCGAGTGGTACCACAGTGAACCCGAACGCCACACATGAGCTATACCAGCCAGGCCGCGGCGGAGACGGACCGCCGGGAGGCGGCGCGATGAGCACGGCGCTCCCCCTCCCCCTGCTGCGCGAGACCGCCGAGGAGGCGCGCGTCCTCTTCGACTGCATGTGCGCGCTGGCCGGCGACGCCCTGGCCGCCGCCGAGGCCGGCGACGAGGTGGCGCTGCGCCGGGTGCTGGACGAGCGCGACCGCGTCGCCGAGCGGCTGGCGCCGCTGGTGCGCGACCTGGGCCGCGCCCGCGCCTCCGCCGGGGGCCCGCGGCTCCCGGAGGCCGAAACGGCGGGGGTGGTGGCCGCCGCGCTCGCCGTGCAGGAGGCCGACGCGCGCCTCACGGACCGCCTGGCAGCGATCCGCGCCGGGGTGGCGCGGGAGCTGGGCCGCCTGGACCACGCCGGGGCCGCGGCCACGTACGCCCGCGCACGGCTGGACCTGCTCCGCTGAGCGGGCCCCGTCCCGCTCAAGTGCGCACGGTGCGGCGCCGATACCTTCGGTAACAGGAGGAACCGACCCATGAGCATCCACGACGGCGGCGCCGGTCCGGCCCGTGCGCGTGTGCAGGTCTCCGCCCCCGGGCGCGAGCCGGCCGCCCGCGACGGGGACGGCCCCGGGCTCGCCCCCGAGCGCATCGCCGAGGTGCGGCGCCGCATCCTGGAGGGCGCCTACGACGCCGCCGAGGTCGCCGGCCGCGTCGCAGAGGGGATCCTCCGCGGCGGCGACCTGTAGCCGACCACCGCCGTCGGCGGGCGTCCCTGCCCGACCGGTCTCCGAGAAAAGCCCCTCCACCGCGCGTGTGGAGGGGCTTCGTCGTCTCGCAGTCCGGGAGGGTGCGCCGTCAGCCGAAGAACGCCGCGATCCTCCGCATCGCCTCGTCCAGCTGCTCCTCGCCCACCACCCACGACAGGCGCAGCCACCCCTCCCCGCTCTCCCCGAAGGCCGTGCCGGGCACCGCGACCACCCGCTGCTCCTCCAGCAGCCGCTCAACCGCGCCAAGCGAATCGTGCGCCAGGCGCTCCGGCAGCTTCAGCAGGCAGTAGAAGGTGCCCTCCGGCGGGAGGTGGGGGACGCCGTGGCGCTGGGCGGCGGCGAGCAGCGCGGAGCGCATGTGCCGGTAGTGCGGGCGGTGCGCGGCGAGGGCGGCGGGGTCGCGGAACAGCTCCAGCGCCACGGCCTGCGAGAAGGTGCTCGCGGCGGTGTTCACGAACTGGTGCACCTTGATCGCCGCGGCGACCACCTCCGGCGGGCCCACCAGCCACCCCAGCCGCAGCCCGGTGAGGGCGTTGCTCTTGGAGAGCGAGCCGGCCACCAGCGTGTGCGGGTACACCTCCGCCACGGAGAGCGGCGGCTCCGGGGTGAAGTACAGCTCGCGGTACACCTCGTCGCTCAGCACGTACACGGGCGGGCCGGGGCGCGCGGCGAGCCCCTCCGCCAGCGCGCGCAGCTCCGCCTCCGGCCAGACGCGCCCCGTGGGGTTCACGGGGGAGGAGATCACCACCAGGCGCGTGTCCGGGCCCAGGGCCTCCAGCACGACGTCCGCGCGGGGCGCGAAGCCGTCCTCCGGGCGCAGTGCGACGCTGCGGTGGCGGATCCCCTCCAGCATGCAGAGCTTGGCGTACGCCAGGTACGCCGGCTCCACCACCAGCACCTCGTCGCGCGCCGGGTCCACCACGGTCTTGATCGCCAGGTACAGCGCCTCCTCCGAGCCGATGGTGACGCACACCCCCGCCTTCCCCGGCTCGCCGGGGAGGGCGTAGTAGGCGGCGATCCGCTCGCGCAGCTCGTCCCACCCCGCGTTCGGGGTGTAGGGGCAGCCGTTCCGGCGCACCCACTCCGTCGCCGCCTCGAACGGAGCCGGGTCCGGGCGCAGCGTGGGCTCGCCCATGCACAGGTCGATGTCGCCCGGCCTCTTGCGGGCGTTGATCGCCCGGATGATGGAGGGCGGGATCTCGGCGATTACCGGGTTCATGGACGGCAGGGGACAGGTGACAGGTTACAGGGGACAGCCTGCACGGCTCGGTGCACGTGCAGCGTCTCGGAGGACGTGCGGAACGGACGCCTCAACGACACGAGCATGCAAATCGCTGAGAGGCAGGAATGCAGAAGGGGCACGTCCTGGTCGGACATGCCCCCGTCTGCTTGTACGCTGTAGCTTCAGCGCGCGGCGCGGCGCTTCGCTGAGGAGGTCCGCCCCAGGACTTCGGGATGATCGGCCGCAGTGCGCTGGATCGACGCAACCGCCTCGGGGCCCAGTTCGTCCAGCAGGCTGGGCATGGATCGGACGCGGGCAATCGCCTGCTCCACTGACTCGGAGCCAGTACGGCGAACGGCGAGGCGCAACACGCGTTCCGGCCCCTTTCCGGAGGTGCTTTGGTCGCGCCGCTGGGGCGTCGTTTCGGAGGCGATTTGTTTCTTCATGATCAGATTCTCCTCTCGCAATATAGAGGCCGCCCACCTTTGTACACAACCTCGAAGCCCATAGTTCGGTACGTCTCGATCACCCCTGGCAGGGGTTCGACCAGGCGGATGCGGCTGGTGCCGAGAAGGCGGCCGTAGGTGATCGCGAAGGTCACCGTCAGCAGGGCGATGGAGCCCCGGAGCGGATGCGGAAACGGGGCACCCTCCATGAAGTTGACCGAGATCGTGTGCCGCCGGCCGACGGGCCGCGTCCTGGACGGATGGCCGATGGCGAGGCCGCAGAGCGTGGAGCCGCTCCAGATGGCGAGCCGGAAGGCCTCGGGACGGCGCCAGCGGTTCGTGACCAGGTCCGGCCAGTGCCACCCCCCACTCCCGCTGGGGTGCTCGACTCCCTGCCAGGTCAGCCTCCACGCGGACTCCGCAGCGCGGTCGTAGAAGCTCAGCTCGACAGGTGCCGCGATGGCCCCCGTCCGCGCGATGGCCGCCGTGGTGATCGCGAGGGCCCCTTCCTGGAGCTCGCGGAAGTGCCGAACTGTCTGAAAAAAGGGCCGAAACATGGGGTCACCGGCCGGTCTGCGGCGCCTCAGGCGAAGAAGCGCCGCAGGGCGGAGTAGACGAAGTCCAGCGAGTCCACGGGGCACCACTCGTTGGCCTGGTGCGCCTGCGAGGTCTCGCCGGGGCCGAAGTTGACCGCGGGGATGCCGCGCGAGGTGAAGCGGGCCACGTCGGTCCAGGCCTGCTTGGGCTGCAGCGGGAGCCCCTCCGCCTCGCACCAGGGCACGAGCAGCGGGTGGTCCAGGTACACGTCGCCGGCGGGGGCGCGGTCGCGCACGTCCACCACGCCGTCGTCGCCCACCAGCGCGCGCAGCTCCTCCTCGGCCTGCTCCATGGTGCGGCCCGGGGCGAAGCGGACGTTGACGTTGAGCGTCAGCACGTCCGGCACGACGTTCTTGGAGTTCGCGGTGCCGGCCTGCGTCACGCCCATCACCTCGTAGAACGTCAGCTCGCCGAAGCGGACGGGACGCCGCTCCAGCGCGGCGAAGCGCTCCAGCAGCGGCAGCGCGCGGTACAGCGCGTTCTCGCCCTGCCAGGGGCGCGCGCTGTGGGCGCGCCTGCCCAGCACCGACACGGTGGCGTTGAGCACGCCCATGCAGCCGAGCTGTAGGGAGCGGTCGGTGGGCTCCAGGATGAAGGCGAAGTCGATGTCGGGGAGGACCCCGCTGGTGAGCACCGGCTCCAGGCCGTTCCCCTCGAACGGGCCCTCCTCGGCGTCGTAGAAGATCCACACCGGGCGCGGCCCGCGCAGCTCGCGCCAGCGGTCCAGCAGCGCCAGCATCACCGCCACGCCGGCCTTCATGTCGCTGGCGCCGCAGCCGTAGACCCGCCCGTCGCGGATGGCGTAGTCCTGGTCCTCGGCGCACTTCACCGTGTCCAGGTGGCCCACCAGCGCCACCGTGACCGCCGGCGCCGAGGGGTCGCCCGCGAAGGGGTCGCACACCACCGAGTGGCCGATGCGGTGGGTCTTCGCGGGGCCCACGCGCGAGCGGCAGCGCGCCTCCACCCAGTCGGCGATGCGGGCCTCGCGCCCCGTCTCGCTGGGCATGCGGCACAGCTCCAGGGTGAGCCGCGCCAGCTCGTCCGCCATCCCCGCGCCGGTCATCGCCCCGTCAGACCTGGACGTCGAACACACGGAGGACGTCGTTGAGCGACGTCTTCCGGTCGGTGGACTCCTGCCGCTGCCCCACGATCAGCGCGCAGGGCACGTGGAAGGTGCCCGCCGGGAACTCCTTGGGGCGCGAGCCGGGGATGACCACCGAGCGCGCGGGGATCCGCCCCTTGCTGACCACCGGCTCCGGGCCGGTGACGTCCACGATCTGCGTGGACGCCGTGAGCACCACCCCGGCCCCCAGCACCGCCTCCTCCTCCACCACCACGCCCTCCACCACGATGCAGCGCGAGCCGATGAAGGCGCCGTCCTCGACGATCACCGGCGCGGCCTGCGGCGGCTCCAGCACCCCGCCGATCCCCACCCCGCCGGACAGGTGGACGCCCGTGCCGATCTGCGCGCAGGAGCCCACCGTGGCCCAGGTGTCCACCATGGTCCCGGCGCCCACGTACGCGCCGATGTTGACGTAGCCGGGCATCACCACGCACCCCGGCTCCAGGAACGACCCGTAGCGCGCCACCCCCGGCGGCACCACGCGGATCCCCTGCGCCTGGAGGTCGCCCTTGACCGGGATCTTGTCGTAGAAGTGGAGCACCCCCGAGTCCATGGGCTCCAGCGGCCGCAGGGCGAAGTACAGGAGGATGGCCTCCTTGACCCACGCGTTCACCCGCCACTCGCCGCCCGTCTTCTCGGCCACGCGCACCTGCCCGCGGTCCAGCAGGTCGATGGTCTCAAACACCGCCTGCGCGGTCTCCCGCTCCTTCAGCCGCTCCCGGTCCGCGTACGCCGCGGAGACCACCCGCTCCAGCTCCACCCGCTCCATCGTCGCCCTCCGTTTCAGGTCCCGGCCCGCACCTCGCCCTCCCTCGTCGGCGAGGGGCCGCCAACGTAACCCCCGCCCCCGGAAGCGACAAGCGAGCCGCCCGGCCGTGGCAGGATCCGCGCCCCCGGCATTACATTCGACCCTGGACGAACCCTGCCGGCAAGAGTCGTTGCGGGCTGTCCCCTGTAACCTGTTCCCTGTAACCTGTGATGTCTTCCAGACGAGCCCTGCTCGCCCTCTTCCTCCTCGCCGGCGCCCTGGGGCTGGGCGGCGCGGGGTACCTGCTGGCGAAGCGCCCGCCCACCTTCCACGGCACCACCTACGACGAGGTGACGCCGGCGCCCCCGTTCTCGCTGGTGGACCACACCGGCCGCCGGGTGACGCTGGACGACTACCGCGGCAAGGCCGTGCTGCTGTTCTTCGGCTTCACGCACTGCCCGGACGTGTGCCCGCTGACGCTGGGCAAGCTGGCGCGGGTGACGGAGGGGCTGGGCCGCCGCGCGGACGACGTGCAGATCCTGCTGGCCACGGTGGACCCGGCGCGCGACACCCCCGCCGTGCTGGGCGAGTACGTGAAGCGCTTCACCCCACGCGCCGCCGGGCTCACCGGCGACAGCGCCTCGCTGGCGCAGGCCTACAAGGGGTACGGCGTCTACAGCATGGAGGGCGGGCACCACGGCATGACGCACAGCTCCGTGGTGTACGGCATCGACCGGCGCGGCCGCCTGGTGGTCGTGATCCCGCCGGAGGCGAAGGACGAGGCCGTGCGGGACGACGTGCGCGCGCTGCTCTCCCTGTGAGCGGCGTCGCCACCCTCACCGTCGCGCGCTACTCCGCCGCGCGGGCGGTGCTGGGGGCGGCGCGGGTGGCGACCGACGTCCCCGCCCTGGCCCGCACGCCGGGGCTGCGCTTCTTCAAGACCATGGGGACCGGGAGCGGCATCGGCTTCAGCGCGAAGCCGGACCTGCGCGCCTGGGCGCTGTTCGCCGCGTGGGACTCGGAGGACGCCTGGGAGCGGTTCCGCGCGGAATCGCCGCTGGCGCTCCGCCACGACGGGCGGGAGGAGGTCTACTCCCTGCTGCTCGCCCCCGTGGACCACCACGGCCGCTGGAGCGGCGCCGAGCCCTTCGGCGCGCCGGACGCGGGCGCCCGCATCGCCGACGACGAGCCGGTGGGCGTGCTCACCCGCGCCAGCATCCGCCCCGCGCGCGCCCTGCGCTTCTGGTCGCGCGTGGCCCCGGTGGACCACACCCTCCGTGAGGAGCGCGACCTGCTCGCCACCTTCGGCTTTGGCGAGGTGCCCTGGCTGCGGCAGGGGACGCTGAGCGTGTGGCGGACCCGCGCCGCCATGGAAGCCTGGGCCTACCGCACCCCCGCCCACGCCGAGACCGTCCGCCGCACCCGCGAGGAGGGCTGGTACGCCGAGGAGCTGTTCGCGCGCTTCCGCTTCCTGCGCAGCTACGGCACCCTCCGCGGCCGCGACCCGCTGGCCGCGCTCCGCCCCACCTGAATCCTAACGCTCCACTGCCGGCGCGACGGGCTGGACAGCACCTATACCGATCGGTATATTCCGGTCGTTCCCGCATCCTCTTCCCCCCGCCGCCGAGACGCCGTTGAGCAACCGCGAGGTCCTGCTGGAGCGCGCGCTCGCGCTGTTCGCGGAGCGCGGCTACGACGCCGTGGGGGTGCAGGAGATCTGCGAGGCGGCGGGCGTCACCAAGCCCACGCTCTACCACTACTTCGGCAGCAAGCGCGGGGTGCTGGAGACGCTGGTGAAGGAGCGCTACGCCCCGTTCGTGGCGCGGCTCGCGGAGGCCGCGGAGTACGCGGGCGACCTGCCGCGGACGCTGGAGCGGGTGGTGGACGCGTGCTTCCGCTTCGCCGCCGACGAGCCGGCGCTCACCCGGCTGGTGCTCGCCCTGTGGCTGGCGTCCCCGGGGGGCGAGGCGGTGCAGGTGGTCGCCCCGGCGAGCGAGGCGCAGCGGCGGACGCTGGAGGAGATGTTCGCCCGGGCCGCGCGCGACCACGGCAACATGCGGGGGCGCGAGCAGACCTACGCGCTGACCCTGCTGGGGACGGTCTACACCTACGTGGCGCTGGGGCTGAACGGCGAGCTGGAGCTGGACGCGAAGCTGGTTCAGCGGGCCGTCCACCAGTTCTCGCACGGGATCTATTCCTGAGGCGGCTTTTTTTGCCCGGCCTCTATACCGACCGGTACACAAGAGCAGGAGAGCAGGGATGTCCACCTGGGCCGACGACGCGGTCTTCTACCACGTGTACCCGCTGGGGATGTGCGGCGCCCCGGAGCGCAACGACTTCACCGCCGCGCCCGTGCCGCGCCTGGCGCAGCTCCACGACTGGATCCCGCACCTGCGGGAGCTGGGGGTCAACGCCGTCTACCTGGGCCCCGTCTTCGAGTCCACCACGCACGGCTACGACACGGCCGACTACTACCAAGTAGACCGGCGGCTGGGCGACGGCGGGACCCTGGCGGAGCTAGCCGCGGCGCTGCACGCGGCGGGGATCCGCGTGGTGCTGGACGGCGTGTTCCACCACGTGGGGCGCGACTTCCGGGCGTTCCGCGACCTGCGGGAGAAGGGGGAGCGCTCCGCGTACCGCGACTGGTTCGCGGGCGTGGACTTCGGGCGGCGGAGCCCCGCGGGCGACCCGTTCGCCTACGAGGGGTGGTGCGGCCACCACGACCTGGTGAAGCTGAACCTGCGCAACCCCGCGGTGCGCGAGCACCTGTTCGGGGTGGTGCGGAGCTGGGTGGAGGCGTGGGGGATCGACGGGCTGCGGGTGGACGTGGCGGAGGACATCGACCGGGAGTTCCTGCACGAGCTGGCCCGCTTCTGCCGGGGGCTGCGCGCGGACTTCTGGCTGCTGGGCGAGGCCATCCACGGCGACTACCGCCGCCTGGCCGGGGGCGCGATGCTGGACTCGGCCACCAACTACGAGCTGTACAAGGGGCTGTACTCCAGCCACAACGACCGCAACTACTTCGAGCTGGCCTTCTCGCTGAACCGCCAGTTCGGCGAGGGCGGCATCTACCAGGGGCTGCCGCTCTACAACTTCGCCGACAACCACGACGTGAGCCGCGTCGCCGGCACGCTGCGCGAGCCGGCCCACCTGTACCCGCTGCACGCCCTGCTCTTCACCGTGCCCGGGGCGCCCTCCCTGTACTACGGGAGCGAGTGGGGGATCGCCGGCGCGAAGCGCGGCGGCGACGACCGCCCCCTGCGCCCCCGCCTCCAGCTGGCCGAGGCGCGCCGGACCGCCCCCCACCCGGACCTGGCCGCCGCCATCGCGCGCTTCGCCCGCATCCGCCACGGCAGCCGCGCCCTGCGCCGCGGCGGCTACCGCCAGCTCCACGTGGCGCCCGAGCAGCTCGCCTTCGCGCGGCAGACGGAGGGCGAGACGGTGGTGGTGGCCGTGAACGCGGCGGCAGAGCCCGCGAAGCTGGACCTCCCCGCCCCGCTCGCCGACGGCGCCATGCTGACGGACCTGCTGAGCCCCGGGGACACGACGGTCGTCAGCGGCGGCCGCCTCCGCGTGGAGGTGCCCCCGCGCTGGGCGAGGATCCTGTCGACGCGGTAAAAGGGGAGGGGCGGGCGGAGAGCGAGGATCGGGCGCAGTTCCCCACAGTTCCCACATTCTGTCACGGAGGGAGACAGCCGGGCAGTTTCGGCTGGCTCGCTCCGGCGGAGGGAAACCCGCCGGCGCCGCAGTTCAAAGGCGCTGTGCGGGGTTCCCGTAGCCCGCGGAGGAGACCGGACAGCCGTACCGTCCGGGCTCCGGAGCGGCCCCCCGCGACGAACCCACCCAGAAAGTAGATCTAATCGACGTTGGGAATCCGCTGCCGCCCGTCCGAGGTGGGAACCGCGAAGACGACGTCCGGGAACATCTCCTCGTTGAACGGATTGTAGTCCGCCCGGGGAGAAAACTGCTGGTCCACGATCTGCGCCCCGTCGAACGCCCCCGGCTCCATGTTCTTCCACCCGCGCAGGATCCCCCCCGCGCTGTACCCGCCGATCTGGAAGCAGTGCAGCAGCCGCTTCCCGGTGGTGGACACGAACACCATGTGCGGCTCCACGATCCGGTAGCGCCCGGACGGCTCGGTGAGCCACACCAGGCTGAGCGCCTTTCCCGCCGCGACGAAGGTCGCCTCCACCTCTTCCGGTCCCATTCCCCGCCCCCGCGAAGAAACGTCCGTGGCACGAACCCTGAAGAACGCCCCGGGCCCGATGCAGAAACGGTTCCACGCCCCGGCCCCGCGGACCGGACGGATCGCCCCGGGACGCCCACGACCCAGCACTGGAGTGCCATGCCCCCGCAGCGCCGCGCCTCGGACCGGAAATCGGTGCAGGTGATCGGATGGATCGCCTGCCTCGCGCTCGCGGGGTCGCTCACCTACACCTTCGTGCGCGCCCTCACGGAGGGCCCCGACCAGGTGGACCCGCTCTTCTTCGGGATGCAGACGCTGGCCAGCCTGCTCTTCCTGGTGTACAGCGTCCGCCTCAAGAACCGCATCTTCGTGGCGGCGAACGCGGTGGCGCTGGTGAACGCGGCGGGGACGCTGGTGGTGGCGGCGTCCCACTGAGCCGGGCTCAGTCCGCGGGCGCGATTTTTCCAGGCGCGCCGCGGGGTTTCGGGCGGGGCGGCTCGGCTTGACCCTGCCCCGGCGGGGCAGTATCGTGCTCCTCCTGGCGGGGAGACTTTCCGCGTCCTTTTCTTCCGGCGATCCCCGTCCCGCGGCCCGTCCGCGGGGCCGCTCCACACCTCCTTTCCGAGCAGGAGAGTCGTATGAGACGAAGTCTTGTTGTCGCGGGTGCCGTCCTCGCCCTGACCGCCGCGTCCGCGCACGCGCAGGGATCGGCGGTCATGACGCACTCGTCGTGCGCCACCGCCATGGGGGCGGCGGGGGTGGCGGAGCCGTGCGACGACGGGTCGGCGATCCTGTTCAACCCCGCGGCCATCGCCACCCAGGGCAGCGTCGTGGGGGTGGGGTGGACGGGGATCACCACGGGCGGCGGGTTCACCTACGACTTCACGGGCGAGCGGATCGAGCGGGAGGCCTCCACGGCGTCGGTCCCGTTCCTGTTCGCCTCCCACCGCTTCACCGACCGGCTCGCGGCGGGGATCGGCGTCTTCAACCCGTACGGCCTGACCATCGACTGGGGCGAGCCGGAAGGGTTCGAGGGGCGCTACGTCAGCTACGAGACGCAGCTCCGCAACATCTACATCCAGCCCACCGTCGCCTTCCGGGCCGGCTCCTGGCTCTCCTTCGGCGCCGGGGTGGACGTGGTGGCGGCGAGCATCGACATCAACCAGCGGGTGGACCTTGCCACCACGCCGCTCCCCGCCGGCCTGGCCCCGTTCGCGGGCGCGACCTTCGGCAACGTGGGCGTACCCCTGGGCACCGACTTCGCCGACGCCGGCCTTTCCGGCACCGGCACCGGGGTGGGCTTCCACCTGGGGGCGCAGGCCAGGTTCACGGAGCGCCTCTCCATGGGCGTGCGCTACCTGAGCGAAGTGTCCATCGACTACGAGGGCGACGCCGAGTTCACGCAGGTCCCCACCAACTACGCGCTGCCCACCGGGCTCCCCCTGGACCCGGTCCTCGCCCAGCAGTTCGCGGCGGGCGGGCCGCTGGCGAGCCAGGCGCTCGCGACCAACCTGACGCTCCCGCAGCAGCTGGTGGTGGGCGTGGCTGTGCGCCCCATCCCGGCCCTGCGCATCCTGGCCGACTACCAGTGGACGGGCTGGTCCAGCTTCGACGAGGCGCCCATCGACTTCCAGGGCGGGGGGACCGACCAGACGCTGGTCCTGGACTACCAGGACGCGGACACCTACCGGTTCGGCGCCGAGCTGATGGCGACCCCGGCGCTGGCGCTGCGCGGCGGCTTCATCTACAACACCGCCGCGGAGAGGGAGTTTTCCGTCTCGCCGCTCCTCCCGGAGGCGGAGCGCAACTACTACTCGGCGGGGCTGGGCTACCGCCTCGGCAACGGCCTGGGGATCGACGCGGGCTACCAGCACATCGACCAGTCCGACCGCCGCGGCCGGGTCCGCGGGCGCGCTCCCGGGCTGACGCAGCAGCAGCTGGAAGCCCTGAACGTGGGCGTGTACGACGCGGACGCGCACCTGCTGAACGTCACCCTTTCGTACCGCTTCGGCGGGCAGCGCTGAGCGCCGCTCCGACACTCCAGAGACCCAGAGCGAGATCCTCGACATGAAGCCATTCAGTCTGCGCCTGCTGGCGCTCGCCCTGGCGGGGGCGCCCGTGCTGGCCGCCTGCGCCGCGGACGACGACCAGCCGCTCGGCCCCGGTGCCGGCGGCGAGCTCTTCGCCCGCTACGTCTCCATCGGCAACTCGATCACCGCGGGGTACCAGGCCGGCGGCATCGATTCCACCCTGCAGAACGACGCCTACCCGGTGCTCCTGGCGGCCCGGGCCGGGGCGCGCTTCGACGCGCCGCTGATCTTCGGGCCCGGCTGCCCGCGGCCCTACGTGGCGCCGCTGACCGCCGCCCCCGCTCCGCCGGCCGGCGCGCCCTGCTACCGGGCCACCACGCCGCGCATCGTCAACAACCTGGCCGTCCCCGGCGAGACCATCGGCGACCTGCTCAACCTGACGGCGAGCCCCTCGGTGCGGCAGCTGCACCGGCTGCTCATCGGCGACCGCACGCAGCTGCAGGCGATGGAGGAGGCGGACCCCACCTTCGTCTCGGTGTGGATCGGCAACAACGACGCCCTCAACGCCGCGGTGACGGCGAACCCGGCGGCGCTGACGCCCCAGGCGCTCTTCGCCGCGCGCGTGGACAGCGTCACCGCCCGGATCGCCGCCGAGAACCCCAGGGACGTCCTGCTGATCGGCGTGGTCGATCCCAACGTCGTCCCGCTCCTGCAGCCCGGCGCGTTCTTCTACCTGGCGTACGCGAACGCGGTGGCCGCCGGGCAGCCCAGCCCCTTCGGGCGGCCGGTGCTCCCGGACTGCGCCCCCGGGACCCCGGGCGGGAGCCGCAGGGTCTCCTTCGCGGTCCTGAGCGTGCCCGCCGCGCAGATCCCCGCGATCAGCTGCGGCCCCACGGCCCCCTTCGTCCTCACCGCCGAGGAGGGCCAGGCGATCTCGCAGCGCGTGGCGGCCTTCAACGCCTCGCTCCAGGCCGCGGCCACGGCCGGCGGGCGGAGCTGGACCTACGTGGACCCCAACACGATCCTGGCCCCGTTCGCGGGCGATCCCGCCCGGATCCGCCGGTGCCAGGGCCTGGCGACCGCCGCCACGCCGGCGCAGTTCGCCACGGCGGTGCAGAACACCTGCCCCAGCTTCAGCCCGGCGGTGGGCTTCGGCACGCTGTTCTCGTTCGACGCGGTACACCCCTCCCCCGAGGCGCACCGGATCCTCGCCAACGCGCTGGCGACGATCATCAACCAGAAGCACGGGCTCAGCCTGGCGACGAGCTGACGCTCGCCGCCCGGCGGGGAATGCGGGAGCGGGCGGCCCCCTCGGGACCGCCCGCTCCCGTTTTGCACGGGACCGCGCCGGAGGATATCTTTGGGGGAAACGCCATCCTGCAGGGACGACAGACCCATGACCGACCCCACGCCCGCCCAGGTGCCCCCTGGGATCCAGAAGCTGCTGAACCGCTTCGCCACGCTGAACCGCGAGATGGCGACGCAGGCGCTGGTGCAGTACGCGCACAAGCTCCCGCCGCTCCCCGAGCGCTTCCGCGAGCTGGACCCGGAGCAGCACCGGGTCCACGAGTGCCTGACCCCGGTGGCGCTCTTCTCGGAGGTGCGGGACGGCAGGATGTACTACTACGCCGACGTGCCGCAGGGCGCGCCCACCATCCGGGCCCTGCTCGCCATGCTCTTCGGCGCGCTCAACGGCGAGCCTCCGCAGACCACCCTGGCGATCCCCCCCGACTTCGTGCGGCAGGTGATGAGCAAGATCGGGCTGGGGACGCGCGAGGTGGGGCTGAACGCCATGGTGGAGCGCCTGAAGCGGGCCGCCCGCGAGGCCGAGGCGGCGGGGGGCTGACGCGGCCGGCCTCCCCCTTGCGGGAGAGCGGCGCGCAGGTTCTTTTACCGCTTTCCGACCGCATCCTGGATCGGCGCGCCGGCAGCCCCGGCGGCGGCGGGTGCGGATGGCGACGTGGACACCAAAGGAGAAGACGCATGCGACAGGCACTTCGGGCCCGGGCAAGACTGGTGGGCCCGGTGGTGTGCGCGGCCCCGGTGCTGCTCTTCGCCCTCACGGCATGCCTGCCGGAGGGCGGCTACGACAAGGTCACGCACCGCGACCAGGAGGAGCTCCCGCCGCCGGCCTTTCCCGCGCCCCCGCGCGTGATCGCCGGGATCGGCCAGAGCGCCGCGGCCACCCGGCTGGTGGCCACCAACCTCCCGGCGGGCGTGACGCAGGCCATGGTGGACGAGGGGCAGCAGTCCTACGGCACCGTGTGCGTGGCCTGCCACGGGGCGAACGGGACGGGGAGCGCCGTGGCGCCCGCCCTGAACGACAACCAGTGGATCAACATCTCCGGGCAGTACCCGGAGATCGTCCAGGTGATCACCAACGGCGTGCCCGTCCCCAAGGAGCACCCGGGCCCCATGCCCCCCAAGGGCGGCGGCAACTTCACCGATCCGCAGATCCGCGCCATCGCGGCGTACGTCTACGCCCTCAGCCACCAGGGGGGTGGTGCATGAAGAAGCACACCGGCAGCGACGGCACCTTCGGCACCGTCCGCGGACGGTACCAGGACTGGTTCGGCGCGGGCGACCGCGGCTTCCTTCCCGGCCGGACCGAGGGCAACGATGACTACGAACGTCCGGGCTCCGGCGCCGGGGGAGGCGAGATGAGCAAGATGGTTCTGCTGGCGATCGGCGTCGGCCTGGGGCTCACCCTGCTGGCGCTGGCCGCGTTCTCGTTCACCAACGCGGGCCAGTGGGGCTACATCGCCCGCGACGGCGCCGCGGTGGGGTACTCGCTGGTCGGCTTCTTCCTGACCATCGCGGGTCTGGGGGCGATCATCGCGACCTGGAACCACCTGTTCCGCGCCGCGGGGCGCTCCGCGCACCACTGACACCACCTGGTGTTAGACACTGGCGGGAAAAGTATTGACAGAGTGGACGGAGCCCGCTAACGTGTTGCCATACGGCTAACATGGCGATGCGCCCCGGGCTCCCCCTCCTTTCCGGGCGTCTTCCCTTCCTCGACACCACACCCCTGACGGAGGCCTAATGGCCAAGCTTCGCGTGCGTGCAGCCCTGTCGGCGATCGCCGCCGGGATCCTCATCACGATCGGTGGCTGCACCGAGCAGGCACCCACGGGCAACTCGGGGCCGGACGCTGGTCCACGCTTCGAGAAGCTCGAATTGACGGAGCAGGTCGGTTCCGCCGGGCTCCAGGCTAACAGCCTCCGAGCAGAGAAGCTGATCGGGCCGGAGGGAGGGACGCTGGAGATTCCCGGTGGTCACACGCTCGCTTTCCCGGCGGGGGCGCTCGAGTCGCCGACCCGGATCAGGGCAACGGTCGATTCGCGGTACGTGGGGGTGGACCTGCAGCCGGAAGGCCTTCGGTTCCCGGTCGGCAATGGCCCCATGCTGACCATCAGCCTGGCGGGCGCTCCCGCGGACCAGTACAGCAAGCTCGCAGTGCTGTACGTCGCACCCTCCGGCGCCATCCTCGAGGTTCTGCAAAGCGACGCCGATCGGGCCGGCAGCACCCTCAGCGCCCGGCTTTCTCACTTCTCGGGATATCTCGCGGGTGGGCATCGCCAGTAGCGCGACCCGCTCCGATCATGTGCGAGGGGCACCCGGGAAACCGGGGCCCCTCTGCTGCGTTGTACCGTTGTGACGGTGGGGAGATCGTCGAGCTAATGACGTCTGAAGTATTCGACCTCTTTGCGCAAGCGACAGTCGAGGAGCGCGCCGGGCAGTGGAATTCGGCGATCAGGACGTACGAAGCAGCATATCGACATACAGTTTCCGCCAGAGACGACGAAGGACTGCTGGAAGTCATCACACGGCTCGGACACTGCTATCGCCAGGCCGGCATCGCCGAGCTTGCCGAGGAGTACTTCGGCCTCGCCTTTCAGATCGCGGAGCTTCGCGACGACTGGCTGTTCGCCGGGCGGGCGCTGAACGGAATCGCGATCCTGAAACAGAACCAGGGCGAGATCAACGAAGCAAAGCGGACGTATCTGGAGGCCAGGAGCTATGCGGCCCGCCAGGGAAATGAGACGGTTCTCGGCGAGATCGAGCAGAACCTCGGCATCATCGCGAACATCCAGGGAGACCACAATGAGGCCCTCCGCCGTTACCTCGCGGGCCTCGCACACCTGGAGCGGGCCGGGCAGGAGCAGCCTGGAAGTGAACTGGGCCAGGCGCGCGTCCTGAACAACCTCGGAATGCTCCACGTCGACACCCGCCAGCTCGATCAGGCGGACAGCTACTTCCGCCGCGCTCTCGGTCTATGCACACGGATCGGAGACATCGCTACCGCGGCGATCGTCCACATCAACCGGACCGAGTTGTTCCTCGCACTCGGGGAGCCGGAGAAAGCCCGGGCGAGTTGCGACGAGGGTTTCGAGATCTCCAGCCGGCTGAACGATGACTTCGGCAAGTCCGAAGCACTGAAGTTCTACGGGATCATCTACCGGGAGACCGGCAAGCCGCACCTGGCCGAGATTCACCTGAGGCAGGCCATAGCACTCGCGGCGAAGCACGGGCCGCTGCTGCAGGCGGAGGTGCAGCGAGAGCTCGGGCTCGCACTGCGGGCCCAGGGCAAGAACCGGGAAGCGCTCGCTGCTCTCAACCGCTCCCACGCCCTCTTCAAACAGCTACAGGCTCAGCACGAGCAGGCGGACGTCGACCAGCGGATCGCGAGCCTGGAAGACGACTTCCTTTCCCTGGTGCGCAGCTGGGGCGAATCGATCGAAGCCAAGGACCGGTACACGAGCGGCCACTGCCAGCGGGTGGCGGACTACGCCTGCCGCATCGCGGAGGAAGCCGGGATCCCGGAGCACGACATCACCTGGTTCCGCATGGGCGCCTTCCTGCACGACGTGGGGAAGATGGAGGTACCGGCGGAGATCCTGAACAAGCCGGGCCGCCTCACGGACGAGGAGCGCCTGATCATGGAGCGGCACACCGTGATCGGCGACGAGATGCTGGCCCCGGTGGAGTTCCCGTGGGACATCCGCCCCATCGTCCGCTCCCACCACGAGCGCTGGGACGGCACCGGCTACCCGGACCGCCTGGTGGGCGAGGCGATCCCCTTCACCGCCCGCATCCTCCGCATCGCCGACATCTTCGACGCGCTCACCACGGCGCGGAGCTACCGGAAGCCGCTCTCCCCGGAGCAGGCGTACGCGATCATGGAGGACGACTACGGCTCGTTCGACCCGGACCTGTTCGAGATCTTCCGCAGGCTGTATCCCGAGCTCGCCGACCGCGCGCGGAGCGCGCACTCGCACGCCGAGCAGGAAGCGACCGAGGCGGTCTCGTAGCCGCCACGGAATATCGACATGGCGGCGGAAACGGAAGCGGGGCGGCACCCTCGAAGGTAGGGTGCCGCCCCGCCGCCGTCCGTGCCTGCGCGCCGGTCTACACCGCCGCGGCCACCTCCGCCTCGATCCCCCGCGTCCGCAGGATCAGCCCCACCGTCTCGCCCACCTTGTTGTTGGGCGTGGAGGCGCCGGCGGTGAGCCCGATGGTCACCGGGCCGTCGGGGAGCCAGTCCTCGGCGGTCAGCTCCGGGGCGTCGAAGGGGCTGCCGTTGGGCTTGAAGCGGATGGTCCCCGCCTCCGCGTCGATGCAGCCTGCGTCGGCGATGTGGAAGGTGGTGGCGTGGCGCGCGCAGAGCACGGCCAGGTGGTTGGTGTTGGACGAGTTGTAGCCGCCCACCACCAGCATCAGGTCGGGCGGGCCCTGCGGCCCGGCCACCAGCTTGACCACCGCGTCCTGCCGCTCCTGCGTGGCCGAGCAGATGGTGTCGAAGGAGCGGAAGTGCGCGTCCGGCGTGAAGCCGGGCTCCGAGCCCCAGCGGCGCTCCAGCGACCCGGCCACCTCGGCGGCGATGGCGAGCGAGTCGCCGGAGAGCATGGTCGTCTGGTTGGCGACGCCGATGCGGGCCAGGTGCAGGTCCGGGTCGAACCCGGGCGACGCCTTTTCGTGGAAGTGCGCCAGGAAGGCCTCGCGGGAGAACGCGGCGGGCGCCCCCTCGATGTAGTCCATCACCAGGCGCGCCTCGGCCATGTCGCGGACGATGACGTAGGCGCCGCCGGGGTGGCGGAACACCTGGCTGGCGGTGGCGCGCGTCTCCTCGTGGTAGTACTTGCCGTGGATCAGCGCGGTGAAACCGTCACGTGCGTACTGCTCCACGCGCTTCCACACGTTGAGCACGCTGCCGCAGGTGGTGTCCACCAGGATGCAGCCGATCTCGCGCAGCCGGGCGAAGTCGCCCACCGTCACCCCGAAGGCGGGGAGGATCACCACGTCCTCGGGGGTGAGCGCGGAGAAGTCGAACTCGCCCGCCGCGCCGGCGTAGAGGAAGACCACCCCCATCTCGGTCAGCCGCCGGTTGACGTGCGGGTTGTGGATGATCTCCCCCACCAAAAAGATGCGCCGGTCGGGGAACTGGGTGCGGGTCTCGTACGCGTAGTCCACGGCGCGGTCCACGCCGTAGCAGAAGCCGAACTCCTCGGCCAGGCGCACGGTGACCCGACGGTCGCCGTCGCCGAAGGTCTCCTCGTAGCCGCGGGCGCGGATGCGGTCCACCAGCGCGCTGTGGTAGTCGGCCTGGATCAGCGGCTCGATGGCCCGCTTGAGGCCGAAGCCGCGGCGAAAGTACGTTTGCTCCATGAGTTCCTGCGGACGTGCCGGGTGGTCCCCGGGCGGGCCGGGGCGCCTCAAGGCTAACGGCGCGGCCCGCCCGCCGCAACCGCGAAGCCCGCTTCCGGGCTCGCTTTCGGACGGTGGGGGGAATACTTTTTGCCCCGGCGCGCTGCCACCGGGGCGGCGACGCCCAGCCACCCCTCTGCCTACAGGAGCAAGCTGCCCGAGATGACGACCCTGCGAAGCGCGGCGCCCCGCGGACACCGAGGATGAAGGCCGCCAGGGGGAAGCTGCTGGGCGGCGCGCCCAGGCCCGGGCGCTGGGAGCGACGCCCCCCGCCCGGCTCGGCCCGCGGGGAGCGCCGCCAGGAGATCCTGTTCCTCCTGGCGATCGGGTTCCTGCTGCTGGGCGGCGTGGTGGGCTTCGGGTGGGAGATGGACCGCCAGGTGCGCGGCGGCATCCTCCGCCAGCGCGCGGAGGCGGAGCGGCGCCCCGACTGGGTGCCGCTGGAGCGGCTCCCCCCCGCCCTCCCCCGCATGGTGGTGGCGGTGGTGGACCCGGGCTTCCCGGAGCGCGAGCCGCTGGACACCGACGGGCAGGGCCTCACCCTGCCGCGCGACCTGGTGCGGCAGGTACACCGGCTGCGCGACGACCTCCCCGGCGAGGCGCGCGGGCTGCTGATGGCGCCGCTGCTGGAGAACCGCGTCTCCCGGCGCGACCTGCTGGAGCTGTACCTGAACCGGGTGTACTTCGGGAGGAGCGCGGGCTACCCGGTGTACGGGGTGTACCACGCGGCGCGCGAGTTCTTCGGCAAGGAGCCCCGGCAGCTCACGCTGGGGGAGACGGCGACGCTGGCGGGGCTCCTGCTGCGGCCCCGCATCGACGACCCGGAGCGGGCGCCGGGGGCGGTGGGGGCGCGCCGCAACGAGGTGCTGCGGCGCATGCTGGACGCGGGGGAGATCGACGCGGCGGCGTACCGCGCCGCCATCACGGAGCCGCTGGCCTTCCAGCCGGGGGCGGACTACGCCCCCATGTCGCGGCCGTTCAGGTGGGAGGAGCCGAGTCCCGTGCTGCGGCTTCCGGCGGAGCCGAGTCGGCCGGACTCGGCTCGGGCGCAGGCGGCGCCGGAGGGGTGAAGCGGCGGGAGAGGTGGGCCTGCATCAGCAGCCACTCCCCGCGCGAGCGCTGGTAGACGCCGGTGAAGCGCAGGGTGTCGGGCCCGGCGCCGGCCGCCGTGTCCCCGGCGGGGACCACCTCCACCCCCGCGGCCACCCAGGCGGTCTGGGCGCGCGGCCCGAACGCCACGCGCACCCCGTCCACCCGCACGGCGGCCGGAACGGTGTCGCGCACCGAGCGGAGCACCCGGGTGAGCCCGTCGGGCCCGGTGGCGGGAATCCCGCCCCCGGGCCCGATCACGTACACGTCCGGCGCAGGCGACAGGGCGAACACCGCGGCCCCCAGGTCGCCGCGGTCCAGCGCGGGGCCCATGGCCGCCACCCGGTCGGTGAGCTCGGCCGCGAACAGCTCGCGCTCGGCGGCGGCGGGGTCGCGCTGGGAGTAGAACTGGCGCGGCGTCCGCTCGATCTTGCACGCGGCGAGCAGCATCGTCGCGCTGAGCGCGATCCCCAGGGTTCGGTGCACGGCGTCTCCTGCGCGGGTCCGGGTGGCTGGCAGGCTACCAAGATGCGCCCGGAGCCCCCCGTGTCAAGCCGAGGCGGCGCCGCACCGCCGGGCGCGCGCGGTGTATACGCTCCGGCCGCGGCGGGCGCCTTGACGGGCACCCGCCGTTCCACCATCGTCCAGGCCACGCTCCATCCGTTCATCAGAGAGGTTCGATGATCTGGTTCGGCAACCTTCCTCTCCCCGCCCCCCGCGCGCTGCCGCGGGGCGACGCCGGGGAGTCCCCCCACGCCCGCATGGCCCGGGCGCTCCGTGCGGTGGCGGCCCGCGAGCCGCACCTGTCGGGGAGCGCGCTGCTGGACGCGATCGAGGCCACCGGCGGCGTGGACCGCGAGACCGCCGAGCGCCTCCTCCCCTGGTTCCGCCACTTCGACGCGGACCGCTGCTTCACCGAGAACGTGCGGCGGCTGGCGCTCAAGGGCGTGGCCGCGGCGGACGAGTTCCGCGGGGTGGTGCGCTACGTGGTGGAGGACCTCACCGGGAGCGGCGAGGTGGCCGAGGTGGGGCCGGAGCCGGCGATCCGCTTCCGCGGCGGCGAGCGCGAGGGGATCGTCCTCGCCTACCCGCAGGTGGGGTTCTCGCTGGGCGGCGAGGCCCGGCGCGCCGTGGAGGCGGCCGTGGAGGAGGTGCCGGACGCGCTGGTGATCGTGGCCAGGAACTTCACCGAGTCCGCGGCCGACCAGCTCGCCGGGATGCTGGCGGGGACCGAGGTGCCGGGAACGCTGCTCACCGTGAACCTGCTGCTGGGGCTGCGCGCGGTGAAGCTGCGCTACGGCCCCTCGCCGGAGCGGGTGATCGAGACGCTGGGCGCCGGGCGCCCGCTGCGCTCCGTGGACGTGGCCCTGCTGGGCAACCGCGACTGACGCCCGGCGCGGGTGCGGGACGACGCCCGGGGCCGCGCCGCGCGGACCCGGGCGTCGCTGCTTTCCGGGAGCCGGTGCGCGAACGTGGACCTTTCGGGCCCGGGGCGGCATCTTGCGTGGATGCCGTTTTCCCGGCTAAGCTATGAAGAACTCTGCAACTGTAGGATCCGGCCGAAACTTTCCCGGAATCCCCGTCCGCGGCGGCTCTTACGGCTCGCCGCGGGGCGAGGGCCCAGGACCTGCTTTTCCGCGGACCCGCTCCGCGGCTACTCGCACAGGACGCGTTCACGGATGAGCTACCGGATCAAGAGCGTGGCCGCGCTGACGGGGATCAACACCGCCACCCTGCGTGCCTGGGAGCGGCGCTACCGGCTGGTGTCTCCGCACCGCACGCCCGGCGGGTACCGCGTGTACTCCGACCAGGACGTGGACACCATCGCCCGGGTCAAGGCGCTGCTGGACCGCGGGCTCAAGGTGGGCGAGGCGGTGGCGATCATGCAGCGCGGCGAGGTGACGCCCGCGCTCCCCGAGGCCGCGGCCTCCACCGAGGCCGTGCGCGACGCGATCCTCGCCGCCCTCCTGGACTTCGACCGCAGCGCCGCCGACCGCCTGTACGAGCGCCTTTCCACCCTCCCCTTCGCGGACCGCGTGGAGGAGGTGCTGATGCCGCTGCTGCGCCGCGTGGGCGAGATGTGGGAGCGCGGCGAGGCCACGGTGACGCAGGAGCACTTCGTCTCGGTGTTCGCGCGCGAGAAGCTGGACTGGATGCTGGGCTTCCTCGCCGCGGCCCCCGCGGACGGCCCCGAGGTGGTGCTCGCCGGCCTCCCCGGGGAGCGCCACGAGCTGGGGCTGATGGGGGTGGCCGTACACCTGGCCGCGCGCGGCTGGCGCGTCACCTACCTGGGCGCCGACGTCCCCTTCGACGACCTGGAGGGCACGCTCGCCGAGCGCCGCCCGGCAATGCTCTGCACCTCGGTGATCTTTCCCCTGTCGCGCGCCGAGTGCGTGGAGGTGGCGAAGCGCCTGCGCAGGCTCTCCCCCGCCAAGACCGGGGTGGTGCTGGGAGGAGCCGGGATCCCCGAGGCGCTCTCCGGCTCCCCGGTGCGCGGCGTGAGCGTGATCCGCAGCCTGGCCGACGCCAACGGCTTCTTCAGCCCCAACGGGAACCACCACTGATGGCCTTCGTGAGCGAGGACGGCTCCGACGACGCGGCGGAGGGCGGCGGCTGGGTCCCCGTCGCGACCTACGGGATGGTGTACGAGGCCGAGTTCGCCCGCGCCACCCTGGAGAGCGCCGGCATCCCCGCCCACGTGAGCGGCTCCGAGCACGTCGCCATCTTCGGCCCCGGCTGGATGGGCCCCAGCAACCGCGGGATCACCGTGCTGGTGCCGCGGGAGTGCCTGGAGGAGGCGAGGGAGGTGCTGGAGCCAGGGGAAGAAGAAAGTGCGTGAGTGCGGGAGTGCGTGAGTGCGAAAGTGAACGGAACTACGGAGTACGAAGTACGCAGGACGTGAAA
>JBFMFL010000319.1:0-7863 GCA_040752145.1 Gemmatimonadota bacterium | reverse complement strand
TGCTGGAGGCGGGCGACCCCGCCGGCGGTCCGGCCGCCTGCGCGGCGGTGGCGGTGAGGTCCGCCGCGGGGCGGGTGCTGGGGGTGGTGGCGGCGCTGGACGCGCGGGCCCGCGGCTGGCCGGCCGACGCCGGGGAACTGCTGTGCGACGTCGCCGAGCTGGCGCGCGCCTCGCTGGCGGAGCGCGGGGCGGGGGAGGAGATCGAGGGGTGGCGCTACCGCTGGCTGGCCGAGGGCGACGCCGGCACGGTGCTGCTGCGCGGCCGGGTGGGCGGGGGCACCAGCGAGGTGCCGCTGGTGGGCGCCGCGCGGGGCGCGCGCCCGGCCCTGCCGGACGCGTCGCCGCTGCCGCTGGTGGGGCTGGACGCCGCCGGCAGCGTAACCCACTGGAACGCCGCCGCCGAGCGCGAGCTGGGGTGGAGCGCCGCCGACGTGGTGGGGCGTCCGCTCCCCCTGGTGGCCCCCGCGCAGTGGGACGACTTCCTGGCCTTTCTGGAGGAGGCCGCGCGCCCCGGACCCGCCCCCCGGCTGGAGCTGCTGGGGCGCCGCCGCGACGGCGCCACCGCCGAGGTGAGCCTCACCGGGACCGCCTTCACCGGGCCCGGCGGGGAGCCGCAGGGGGTGGTCGCGGCCATCGTGGACGTCACCGAGCGGCGGGTGATGGACCGCGAGCGCGAGCAGCTCCTCATCCTGGAGCAGGCCGCCCGCGCCCGCGCCGAGCTGGCCGAGCGGCGCGCCTCCGTGCTCGCCTACGCCAGCGAGCTGCTGCACGCCGCCTTCGACTCCGCCCCGGAGGAGCTGCGCAGCATCTTCGCCAGCATCGCCCACCTGGCCGTCCCCACCCTGGCCGACTACTGCCGCATCGACCTGGTGCAGCCGGACGGCTCCGTGCAGCGCGCGGCGCTGGTGCACACCGGCGCCACCCGCCCGGAGCCCGCCGGGCAC
This sequence comes from Gemmatimonadota bacterium, assembly GCA_040752145.1. GTDB lineage: Bacteria > Gemmatimonadota > Gemmatimonadetes > Longimicrobiales > Longimicrobiaceae > JAFAYN01. Next base: position 6,919 of record JBFMFL010000319.1, on the reverse strand, counting down.
CACCCGGCAGACGCCCCCCCGGGCGCGCACCCGGCCGTGCGGGTGATCCGCGGCGGCGAGCCGCTGCTGGTGCCCGAGGTGGCCCCCGCGCAGCTGGCCGAGCTGTTCGCCGCGCCCGGCGAGCGCGCCGCCGTCCCCGAGCGCATCCGCTCGCTGCTGGTGGTGCCGCTGGGGGCGCGCGGCCGCACCGTGGGCGCGCTGACGCTGGCCACCGCCGGCTCGCGCCGCCGCTACGGGCGCGACGACCTGGTGTTCGCGCTGGACCTGGCCCGGCGCATCGCCCTGGAGCTGGACAACGTGCGGCTGTTCCGCGAGGCCGAGACCTCGGCCCGGCTGCGCGACGAGGTGCTCGCCGTGGTCTCGCACGACCTGCGCAACCCGCTCGCCGTGGTGAGCTTCGCCGCGGAGGCGCTGCTGCGCGCCTGGAGCGGCGAGACCGAGCGCACGGCCGAGCGCCGGCAGCTGGAGGGGATCGCCCTGTCCGCCGGGCGGATGCGGCGGCTGATCAACGACCTGCTGGACGTGGCCCGGGTGGAGGCCGGCCGGCTCGCCGTGGCGCCGGTCCCCGTCCCCGTGGGGCGCCTGCTCCTGGACGCGCTGGAGCAGCACGCCCCGCTGGCCGAGGAAAAGGCGATCCTGACGCGCGTCCGCATCCCCGCCGAGGCGCCGCCCGTGCTCGCCGACCCCGACCGGGTGCTGCAGGTGCTCTCCAACCTGCTGGGCAACGCCATCCGCTTCACCCCGCGGGGCGGGGGGATCACCCTCGCGGCCGAGGTGGACGAGCGCGAAGTGCGCTTCTCCGTGGCGGACACCGGCGCCGGGATCGAGCCGGAGCACCTGCCGCACGTCTTCGACCGGTTCTGGCGGGCGCAGCGGGCGCGCCGCGGCGGGGCCGGGCTGGGGCTGGCGATCGCGCGGGGGCTGGTGGAGGCGCACGAGGGGCGCATCTGGGCCGAGAGCGTGCCGGGCGAGGGGAGCACCTTCACCTTCACCCTCCCCCGCGCCGACCTGGACGGCGGTCCGCCGGCCGCCGGCTGAGCCGCGGGTGCCCGGTCCGGGAGATCCACGGGCGGGCCGGATTGTAACGACACGATGCACGCCCGCCGCGACGCCGCGGCGGGCGTGCTCGCTTATGTGGGCCGGGCGCAGCGGGTTGCGGCGGCGGGCGCGCCGCGGGGCGGCGGCACGCGCGGTGCAACTCCCGCCGTGGCGATACCGCACGGCACCGCCCCCGCCATCCCCGCGGGGGCGCTTCCACGCCCCATCCGGCCACGGCCCCATGGCGACCGACGCCCTGCTCCACCTGCACCTCCACCCTGCGCCCCATTCCGGCCGTCCCCGCGACGACGAGCCGCTGGCCGAGCTGGCCCTGCGCATGGACGACCACGCGCTGATCGTGCTGGACCGGGCGGGGCGGGTGCGCGGCTGGAGCCCGGGGGCGGAGCGGCTCAGCGGCTACACGGCCGACGAGGCGACCGGCCGCCACGTGTCGGTGTTCTACCCGGCCGAGGAGCTGCGCTCGGGCGCGCCGGGGCGCGAGGTGGAGGAGGCGCTCGCCGGGCGGGTGGAGGTGGAGGGGTGGTGGACCCGCAAGGACGGGACGCGCATGTGGGGGCGGCGGGTGCTGTCGCCGCTCCCCGGCCCGGGCGGGGAGGCCGAGGGGGTGGGGGTGGTGGTGTGCGACCTCACCGGCACCCAGGAGGCGCACCGCCGGCTGCGGGAGCGGGAGGAGTGCTGGCGCTCGCTCTTCGAGCACACCCCGGACGCGGTGTGCACGCTGGACGTGGGGGGGCGGATCACCGGCGCGAACCCCGCCTGCGAGGCGGCCACCGGGCTGCGCGTCCGCGAGCTGCTGGGGCGCGCCTTCGAGTCGCTGGCCGAGCCCGGCGACCGCGAGCGGGTGCGCGTGGCGGCGGCGCACGGCGCCCGCGGCGAGCCGCAGTCGCTGGAGCTGGCGCTGCGCCGGCGGGGCGGGGGGCGGCTGGCGCTGGAGGCCACCCTGGTCCCCATCATGGTGGGCGGGCAGCCGGCCGGGGTGTTCGTGGTGGCGCGCGACGCCACCGCGCGCAGGCGCCGGGAGGCGGAGCGGAGCGCGGACGAGGAGCGCTTCCGCGGCCTGGCGGAGGAGGGCGCGGCCGGCTTCTTCTACCAGCTGGACGGCGCCCGGCGCTTCCGCTACGTGTCGCCCGCGGCGCGCGCGGTCGTCGGGCACGACGCCGCGGAATTGCTGGGGCGCGGCTTCGCCGAGGCGCTGGGGGCGGACCCCGCCGCGGAGGGCGGGCCGGACGGCGCCGCGCGCACGGTGGCGGTGAGGACCCGCGGGGGCGAGCGGCGCTGGCTGGAGGTGGTGGAAGGGCCGGCGCCGGGGGACGCGGAGGGGCGGCAGGGCTTCGCGCGCGACGTCACCCGCCGGCGCGAGCTGGAGCGCCAGTGCGCGGGCGACGCCCCCGGCGCCGACCTGTTCGGCGAGCGGGTGTCGCGCGCCATCCGCGTGTCCGCGCGCGACCCCGGCCGCATGCTTGCGGTGCTGGTGGTCGCCCTGGACCCCGCCGCCCCCGCCGACGCGGTGCTGGACCCGGCCGTGGCGGAGCGGCTGCTGGGGGAGGTGGCCGCCCGCCTGGAGAGCTGCCTCCGCCCCGGCGACACCGTGTGCAGGCTGGCCGGGGCGGAGTTCGGGGTGCTGCTGGACGGGATCCGCGAGCCCGCCGACGCCGCCCGCGTGGCCCGCCGCATCGAGGCCAGCCTGGAGGCGCCGCTCCGCGTGGGCTCCCGCGCCGTGGCCGCCGGCGCCGCCGTGGGGGTGGCGGTGAGCGCCGCCGGCCGCGAGAGCGCCGACGAGCTGCTGCGCAGCGCCGCCTCCGCCCTGGAAGCGGTCCGCTCCCCGCGCCTCCCCCTCGCCTGACCGCCACTGCGGCACGACCTCGCACCGACCGCTAGACCTAATCCCTCGCTGGGCTTAGCTTATTCGTCGTCCGACGAGAAACCAGCCTCGGCGAGGGAGCAGATGGGGGCGCACACCCGTTTCCTGCAGCACATCGAGACGGTCCAGCAGGCCAGCGTGGCGGACCACGCGGTCGAGGAGCTGTTCGACCAGATCCGCGAGATGGCCCGCGAGCGGGACGCCGCCCTGGCGTCCATCGAGGAGTGGAAGACCCAGGCCGAGGACGCCGCCCGCCGCGCCGAGCGCGCCGCGCGGCAGATCGAGCTGTGGAAGCAGCAGGTGGCCGAGCACATCATGGACCTGGACCGGCGCCTCAAGGCGGCGGAGCAGGGGAGCGGCGTGCTCAAGCACCGCAACTGGTTCCTGGAGGGGACGCTGCGCGCCGTGTACGAGTGGTACGAGACCAACCCGCAGCAGCTCCCCGACACCCTGGCGATGCTCCTCACCGCCAGCCTCCTCCCCACCCAGACGGCCCCCTCCACCGACGCCGAGCCCGACCCCGCGTTCACCCCCCACCCCGGCAGCCGCCGCATCGGCCCGCCGCGGGGCGCGTCCGGCGAGGCGCACCGCCCCGAGCCCTCCGCGCATTGAGCGCGGCCGCGCGCGCCGCGCTGCTGCTGGCGCTGGCCGCCTGCGGGCGGGGCGACGCGGCCGGCTCGCGCCGCGCACCTCCCGGCGGCGCCGCGATCCCCGCGCCGGTGCAGGCGCAGCTGGACAGCGGCAACGCCGCGTACCGGCTGCGCGACTACCCGGCCGCGCTCCGCCACTACCGCGAGGCCGCGCGCCTGGGCCCCGACCAGGCCCCGGCCTGGTACGGCGTGCAGATGGCGGCCGGCGCCCTGGGCGACCGCGCCGCCGCCGACTCCGCGGGCGCCCGGCTGCGGGCGCTGGCCCCCGCCACCCCGCCCGCCGTCCACCACCCCGGCGCCGCGCCGGCCCCGCCCCCGCCCGGCGCCGCCACCTGACGCGCCCCGAGGAATCCGGGCGTGCGTGTGCCTGCGTAGAATGCTAGATTGGGTCCCGTACGACCCGGTGCACACCCAGCCGCAGGCCGCCATGTCGACCATCCCCGCGTCCGCCATCAACCCGTCCGCCGGGTCGTACCCGGTCACCTTCGATTCCCGCGAGCTGGAGGCGGCCCGCCGGGCCGGCAACGCGTCGGTGGCGGAGTTCCCGTACTACCTGGAGCGCTACGGCGAGCGGGGGCGGATGTTCGGGGCGAGCGACGGCGCCTGGCTGGTGTCGCTGTGCGAGTTCGGCGCGGAGTACGTGCGGGGCCAGGTGCTCTGGCTGGGCTCGGTGCTCGCCTCGCGGGGGATGCCGCGCTGGCTGCTGGAGCGCCACCTGCACGTGCTCCACGCGGAGCTGGTCCGCGCGCTCCCGGAGAACGCGGAGCGCTACGCCGTGCTGCTGGACGCCGCCACCTGCCTGGGCGAGCTCCGCCGCGCGCGGCTCGCCGACGAGGACTTCCGTGAGCTGTCGCAGGGCTTCCTCGCCCGCGCGGACCCGGCGGTGGCGGAGCGCCTTCCCTCGATGGGCGCCATCCTGGCCGCCGCCGTGGCGGACGAGGCCGACGGCGTGGCCGGGGCGGTGGGGAGCGTGGAGGCGTGGGCCGCCGACCGCTCCGCCTTCCCGGAAGCGTGGACCTCCGCGGTGCGCGCGACGGTCGCGGAGGCTCGGGGGCGGGTCCGCGCCGGGTGACGCGCCCGCCGCCCGCCGTCTACGGCCGGTACGTCCCGAAGCTCCACAGGTGGCCCTCCGGGTCGCGGCAGGCGTACTCGCGCGACCCGTACTCCATCTCCCGCGGCTCCGTCACCACCTCCGCGCCCGCCGCCACGGCGCGCCGGTGGTGCGCGTCCGGGTCCTCCACCCACACGTAGATCCCGCCGGTCACGCCGCCCGCCTCCCGCGGCGTCCGCATCCCCAGCGCGTCCTCCTTCGCCGTCCCCAGCATCACCACGCCGCCGCCGGTGTCCAGCTCGGCGTGCGCGACCGTGCCGTCCGGCGCCGCGAACACGGCCTTCTCCCGGAAGGCGAAGGCGTCGCACAGCCAGCGCACCGCGGCGTGGGCGTCGCGGTAGCGCAAAAAGGGGTAGACGTTGCCGTCGGCCATGGGCTCGCTCCTGTCGATGGGTGGGATGGACCTCTCGCTCGACGGGAAAGATGGAGCGGAGACGGGGCGGCGTCTTGGACGGATGTAACCCGGGTGCTCCTCACTCTGCGAGCGCTTCGAGTCCGTCCGCCGCGCGCGCCCGGAGCCAGGCGCCGGGGGAGGTGCCGGTGAACGCGCGGAAGTCGCGGTTGAGGTGCGCCTGGTCGCAGTAGCCGCAGCGCAGCGCGACGCCGGAGAAGGACGCCGCGGGCTCGCCCAGGAGCCGCAGCGCGCGCCGGAAGCGGAGGACGCGCGCCAGCGCCTTGGGCGCGAGGCCCACCTGCTCGCGGAAGCGCGCCGCCAGGTGCTTGCGGCTCCACCCCACCTCCCGCGCCAGGGCCGCCACGTCCACGGCGCCGCCCGTCGCGTGCAGCCGCTCCAGCGCGTGCAGGACGCCCGGCGCCGCCGGAGGCGCCGCGGCGATCCGCGCCGCCGCGAAGTCCCGCACCAGGGCGAAGCGCTCCTCCCACTCCGCCGCGCCGCCCAGCCGCTCCGCCAGCCGCGTCCCCTCCGCGCCGAACAGGTCCCCCAGGCCCGCGGCGCGGTCGGCGAGCTCGGCCACGGGCCTGCCGCCGAGCAGCCGGAACGCGCCCGTCGGCGTCAGGTTGAGCTGCACGCAGGCGGCGGGGCCGGTGGCCTCCGTGTCCGCCCAGCTCTCCCCGAGCCCGGCGACGAAGCCCTCCCTCGGCGCCACGGCCTCGTCCGGGCGCTCCGGGGAGGCGACGCGGTACGGCGCGCCCCAGCTGACGATCAGGGGCACCACGGCGGAGGGAAATTCCCGCCGCACGACGGTGCCCGCCGGCGTCTCGGTGAAGCCCACCAGCCGGAGCGCGTCCCCGCCGAGCCGCGGCCCCGGCTCGCCGCGGACCACCTCCCAGCTCGACGTGCCGCTCACGCGCTCTCCGTCGGCGCGGACGCCGGCTCGCCGCGCAGGTACGCCAGGCGCAGCGGCTCCGGGAAGCGCTCCACGGCGTAGCGCAGCATGGTGCGCGGCATCGTGCGGCAGTGCTCGCGCAGGAACGCCTCCTCCGCCTCCCGGTCGCGCTTGCCCACCTCGCGCAGCATCCACCCCACGGCCTTGTGGACCAGGTCGTGGCGGTCGCTCAGGAGGAGCCCGGCGATGCGCAGCGTGTCCGCGAGCTCGCCCCGCTTGATGAAGTGGAAGGTGGCGATGACGGCGATGCGCCGCTCCCACACGGAGTCCGATGCGGCCAGCCGGTCCAGCAGCCCGCGGTCGCCGTCCCGGAGGTGCGCGCCGACCAGGTGCTCCGCCGACGAGTCCACCAGGTCCCAGTTGTTGACGTACCGGGTGTTCGCCAGGTAGGTCGCGTGGATGCGCTCGCGCAGCGCCGCGTCTCCCTTGGCGTGGGCGCGCACCAGGATCAGCAGCGCGAGCAATCGCTTCTCGTGGTAGGGCGAGCGCAGCAGCTCCTCCGCGTCCTCCAGCGGCAGCGCGGCGGCTTCCTTCGCCAAACGACGCAGCACGGGGACGCGGATGCCCAGGAACAGGTCGCCCTCGCCGTACTCGCCGGGACCGGTCTTGAAGAAGCGCTGCAGGTTGCGCGCGTCCTCCGGGTCGGCGAGGCCGCGCAGGCGGGAGCGGAGCGCGTCGAGGGTCATGGCACGGGCTAGACGGGGCGGAGGGGCCGGACCGGACGGGAGGAAGTTGCGGCGGGGACCCGGGGTGGGGCAAGCGGCCTGACCCCCCTCCCCCAGCCCCTCCCCCGCAAGGGGGGAGGGGAGAACTGCCACTGCACCCCTCACCCCCCGGCCCCCTCTCCCACAAGGGGAGAGGGGGAGCACGACGGTGTGTCGGTCGAGCATTC
>JBFMFL010000318.1:0-7866 GCA_040752145.1 Gemmatimonadota bacterium | reverse complement strand
CGGACCCCGTCCCGGCGCTTCCCTGCACCCGCTGGTAGTCGCCTCCGGCCGGGTCCCCCGCCTCCCCCGCGAGCAGGGAGTCGATCGCCGGCATCGCACCCGGCCGGACCGCCTCCGGCGCGTCGGCGAGACGCCCGCTCCCACCCCCCTGGAACCTGCCCGTCGCCGTCAGCGCCGCGAGCGAGGTGTCCGCGAGGGCGCGCGGCGCGGCCGGCTCCGGGTTCTCCTCCAGCGCCTCCCGGGCCGCCTGCTCCCCTTCCCCGCCGGGCAGCGCCTGCTTCACCGACCGGAAGAGCATCCCGCCGACGACCAGCACCGCCACCAGCCCGAACACGGCGAAGCCCCCCCAGACGACCCACCCCTTCGCCCGCACCGCCCTGGGCGCATCGGCGGGCTCGGGAAGCCGGGGCCGGCGCGGCGCATCGCTCTCCCCGGCGACGTCCAGCTCCTCCTCCACGGCCGCGCTCAACGGGACCCTCCGCCCGCCCGGGTTCCGCCACGCGCACCGCCGCCCAGCACGCGCCCGAGCCATCCCCTCCGCCCCGCGGGCTCCTGGATCCGCTCGATCAGGCAGGCGAGCGCCTCCCCCGGCTTGCCGCCCCCCATCGTGAACGCGGCCCGCTGGAGCACCCAGCCCACGATGATGTAGTCGCCCCTGCGCTCGTAGCGCACGAACTGGTAGTTGCCGTTCTCGTCCAGCTCGTAGAGCACCGGCATGCCGTGCTGCCGGACCTCCGGCGGGAGCAGGATCCACGTGGTCTCCCCCACGTTGAACACCTGCTCCGGCAGCCACGGGAACTCCCTGTGCCTGCGAGGAGGCTTGTACGCGAAGCGGATCGCCGACGGGTCGAGCCCGCTCACCTCCGTGGCGATCACCTCCTCCTCGCGCGCCTCCCTGGTGGCCGCCACGGCGCTGTCGGCCCGGGCCAGCCGGATCACGCTCTCTTCCGGGTACCACCACCGGACCTCGCGCGTGTACTGCACCTGCGGGTTCTCTCCGCCTTCCTTGCCGCACGGCGGGCTGTCCAGCGCCAGCGTGTAGAACCGCAGCGTCGTGCTGATGAGCAGGTTCGTGCTGATGTCGCAGAACTTGGGCGTCACCGTGACGATCGTGCTCCCGCCGGGGCCGTCCATTCCCTCCACCACCCAGCGCTGCGGGTCGCCGACCTTCGCCTGCTGGGCCCCCTCGTCCGGGTTCAGGTGGACCGCGCACGCGATCAGCACCGTGCACGTCGCCTGCGCCCCACCATACCCGTACGGATACGTCGCGGCCTCCCTCGACCGGATCACCCGCGCGTGGCCAGACCGCCTGAACTCCGCCAGCGCGGAGTCGACGGCCGCGCGGCCGGCCCGCTGCGCGCCGGCCGGCCCGGCCCAGCCCGCGAGCGCCGCGCAGATCCACACCCCCGCCGGGAGGTGCGCCGAGATGAAACGCCGAGTTGCCATGGGTTGCACGTATCGAGGAAGCAGCGCGGAGAGCCCCTACCGGCCCCGGGGCGCGCCCGGCGCCCCAGCCGATCCACCGTACCCCGGCACCTGCGCCCCGGACGAGACACCCGCCGGCACCGGCGCCGCGGGCGCCCCGCTCACCAGCGGCACGCAGCGACCCCGCGGGTTCCAGTTGAGCTTCCGGATGTACACCCCCAGGACGTTCGTCCGGAACTCCTGCATCGACCTGGGGGGCTCCAGCCTCACCTCCACCCGGGCGCGCCAGTCCTGCCTGCACGGCGACCCGAACACGCCGATCGGCACGTCGGTCTGCGTCCATTCCAGGTCCCAGTCCCCCGACCCCGACACCGGCTCCGCGGTGACGGCGTCGATCCGCCTCACCATCCGCTGCCCGAGCGCGTACGGATCGCTCTCCGGGTTGGCGACGTACTCGTCCAGCACGGGCACCGCCGCCCCCTCCACGAACGCGTAGGAGCGGTTGACGTGGTCGCGCTGCGCGATCACGTCCGGGTAGATCGTGCGGGCGTTCACCACCCACTCCATGAGCTGCCCCATCACCCACCGCCGGTCGGGCTTGAGCAGCCCCTCCAGCGGCCCGTAGGCATCGAGCCGCCCGGTCCGGGGATCGCCGAGGATCACGAACGGCACCACCTCCGCCTGCACCGCGACCCACGCGGTCACCCCCGCGAGGACCGCGTTCGAGAGGAGCGTCAGGAGGAACGCCCCCTTGAACCAGTGCACCTGGGAGGCGAGCGACCCGTACCGGTCCCGCGCGCGCCCGCGGGCCGCCTCGTAGCGGCTGCTCGCCCAGTCCGGCAGCTCCCGCGTCGCGGGCTCTGTGCCGGCCTCGCCGTCGTACGGCTCCCCGACCACACCCACCGGGAGTCCCTCGTCCGCGCGCGTGCGCGTGCCGGCCCCGCGGGAGGGGCCCGGCCACCAGAACCGTTTCATGACATACCGCTGGGAAAGGAGGACCGGAACGTCCGGAGGAAAGACAGCAGCTCAGCCGTCGCCGCCCCCGCCCGCCTGCTGCACCGCGGCGGACAGGCCGATGCTGAAGCTCGCGGCGACCCGCTTGGAGAAGATCGAGGGCACCGCCCAGGCCATGATCCCCCAGAACGCCACCGACCCGATCATCAGGAAGAACGACGGAGGGAGGATCAGTCCTACGTTGCTGACCCACCCGGTCACCGAGTGGGAGTAGCTCCACCCCGCGACCACCTGCTGCCACACCGGCAGCAGCGAGAAGCCCACGCCGATCATGAGCTGCAGGAGGAAGAGGCGCACCGCGACCTCCATGGCGTACCGCAGGAAGCTCTCGGTCACGCCGGCCAGCACGCGGTACGCGCCGAACGACATGAAGATCGGGCTGACCGCGAACAGGACCGTGCTGGAGATCCGCACCAGCAGCAGCTGGCAGGAGATGGAGAAGAACGCCACCTGGACGATGACGACCGCCACGACGCTGGCCACCAGGTGCACGAGGAAGTAGTGGAAGTACAGCGGCGCCGCCGAGAGGTTGTCCAGGTGCCTCGCCATCGCCGCCCAGACGCCCTCGTTCGGCTGCGGCGTGCGCGGCTGGGGGAGCACGAAGTTGGCGCCGAGGATCTGCCAGCTCAGGTCGTCCGCGGCGTCGAGGATGTCGAGCGGATTCATCACCGCGGTCGTCCCGCCCCCCACCAGCGTCCCCAGCGACTCGAACATCTCCACGCCGTCCTCCAGCAGGTACACCCCCGTGAGCGGCGTCGCGAAGAGGATGAACACGATGCCCGCGGCCGCGAACTTCCATCCCATCTCGCTGACCAGGCCCTGGATCGACGCGAACCTGTCGTTCTGCCAGACGTAGAGCGTGTGGGCCACCTCGGTCAGCGTCAGCGCCCCGAACATCGCCAGCCCGACCATGTACGCGCGGGGCTTCCACGTCCGCTCGGCCACCTCCCGGTACAGCCGGGACAGGTCGAGCGCATCGCGCGTACGGTTCACGTCCACCGGCGCCTGCGCGGCCGCCCCCTCCGGCCACGCCAGGAGCAGGACGACGCAGGCCACCAGCAGCCCCGCCGCGAGCAGCCCGCGCCGGCTCCCCGCCACCCGCCCGCCCGCCGCCGCGGCGCGCCCCCCGGTCCTCACGGGATCACCACCTGCTCCGCCCCGTAGGCGGGCCGGCGCCTCCGGTCCCTGCGCGCCGCCTCCAGCTCCTGCGCCCGCAGCTCGGCCTGCGCCTCCTCGATGCGCCGCTGCGCGCCGCCCTGCTTCCCCATCCCGGCGAGCGCCGCGCGGTCGTCCGCGTCCCGCTGGTTGCTCTCCGCGGCCTGCACCGCCTGCTGGTTCGCGACCGCGATCTGGAGCGCCCTCGCGGCCTGGGCCTCGTCGACCGCGAGGGCCTGGATCGCGGCCTGGGCCTGCTCGTTCTGCTGGTCCGTGGCCGCGTTCGCCGCCAGGCGCTTCGCGTCGCCGAGCGCCTGCTGCGCCGCCCGCAGCCCGAAGGACTGCTTCTGCGTGCTCATGATGAGCGCGTACGCCTGCAGCCGCATCCCGTCCAGCGCCTTGCGGTCCGCCGGCGCGAGGACCGAGTACGCCGCGTCCTCGATCGGCGGGTAGGCCTGCCGGAAGAGCCTGTCGAGGCCGCTCTGGCCGTACCCCAGCGGCGCGCCCGTCCCCGCCATGTCCACCACCTCGCCGAGGAGCTGGTCGAAGCCGGCGAGCCGGAAGTCCCGGAACCCCTTCGCCTGGTCGTACACGTGGCGCAGCTGCGCCACCTGGTTCTCGGTCTGCTTGTACAGCTGCACGTAGCGCAGGACCGCGCTCCCGTAGTTCACGGGGTCGTATACGATGTCCCCGAAGCCGAAGACCGCGTAGGCCGGCCGGGCCACCAGCCCGGCCGCCAGCACGCCGGCGGCGGCGAAGCCGCGGACCCAGCGCGCGCTAGGCCCGCGCATACGCCCCGCCCGAGAACACGCCCCTGGTCTCCAGGTGTCCCTGATGCGCGCCATGCTCCCCCTCGATGTAGGCGTCCAGTTGCCGCGCCGCCGCGTGCAGCGCCGCCCTGTGCGGGTCCCGGGGCCCGCACCTCTCCGCGCACTGCCGGAGCCACTCGGCCGTCCAGCGGTCGCCGTGCTCCTCCTCCAGCGCCCGCGCCGCGGCCATCGTCGCCCCCATCCCGCCCTCCCTCGGCGTGAAGAAGGCGAGCGCGACGGGTCCGAGGCTGAGCGAGAACTTCCGCCCGCCCGCCGGATTCTTGAAGTAGTATTCGAACTGGCCGAGATCCCGGACGGCCTCGATCTCGGAGTCGTTGAGCTGGAGCCGCCGGTACGCCGGCTTCACCTCCGGGTCCAGCGCCGCCGCGTTGGGGAGCAGGATGCGCGTCCTGCACTGGTCCAGGATCACCTGCTTGTTCGGGAGCGCGTCGAACTCCGAGAAGCCCGTGCTGACCAGGATCAGCCCGGCGTTCTTCTTCCGCCACGTGCGCAGCCGCGCCTCCGTCCACTCCAGCAGCCACGGCTCCAAAAAGGTCTTCCACGCCTCCTCGATCACCACGATCACCGGCCGCGCGCCGTCGAGCCGCCTCTCGATCCGGTTCAGGACCGTCATGAGCGCCGGGCCCGCGTAGGCGGGGCCCAGGTCGTCCATCAGCCGCTCGGTCTCGTAGACGTTGAACCGGCCGTGCCCGCGCCGGAGCCCGTCCGCCTTCCCGTCCATGAAGGGCGCCACGCCGTCCAGCGTGTAGCAGCGGAACGCGACCCGCAGCGCCTCGTCCTGCACCAGGTACGCGAGCGAGCTGAACGTCCGCTCGTCCGGCTCCAGGCCCGCGATGAGCCGCATCGCGTCCTCGATCGCGACCTGCCGTCCCGGGTTCATCCCCACTCCCTGGAGCCCGGCCACGGTCCGCGCGAGCTGGAGCCCCGCGGCGAGCTCCAGCGGGTCGTCCACGTAGGCGAACGGCTGGAGCCACGTCCCGTCGGCCCGCGGCGACAGCTCGAAGTGGTTTCCGCCGGCCGCGCGGCACAGCAGCTCGAAGCTGTTGCCGCGGTCGATCACGTGCACCTCGGCGTCCGGGTACCGGAAGAACGCCGCCGACACGGCCTGCAGCAGCGTCGACTTGCCGCCCCCGGTCTCGCCGAGCACCAGCGCGTGCTGCACCTGGTTGTGGGCCAGCGTCAGCCGGAACGGCGTGGCGCTCGCGCCCCCGCCGGCCACCCTCGCGTCCCCGACCCCGCCGCCGTCGGTCCACAGCGTCGCGGGGGATCCCGTGGGGAACAGCTTGGAGGGGTGCGTCGCCGGGCCCGCCCAGGGCGTCCCCAGGGGCAGCATCCTCGCGGCGTACGCGCTCGACACCTTGGGCCGCCACACGTTCGGGTACCCGTGCCCGGGAAGCGTCCCCAGCACCGCGTCCCACGTGTTGACGTCGTCCGTGTTCGCGGCGAACCGCAGGTTCCCGAGCGCCGTCTCGACCATGAGCGCCACCTCGTCCGCGCGCTCGGCGGTCGGCTCCTGCACGACGATGCACGGCGTCACGTGCCCGAACGACGCGGCCCCGGAGGCGAGGATCTCCAGCGCGTTCTTGGAGCTGACCGCCATGGCCATCGCGTCGTCGTCCTCGAACACCGCCTCGTCCGCCTCGCGCTTCGCCGTCTTCGGGCCCGCGGGCTTCGACGACATCGCGCTCGCCATCCCCCCCCGGTGCCGCATCCACATCCGCCGGTCCCGCTTGATGACCCGGGACGCCTTGGCGCTGTCGACGCAGATCCACCGCGTGCTCCAGCGGTAGGACGCGGGCAGCTCCCCGAGCGCGTCCAGGCACCCGGGCAGGGAGGGATTCGGGAAGCCGTGGATGGACACGACCCGCGTGTGCAGCCTCCCCACCACCGGCCGGTGCCCGGTCACCACGCGCTTGCTCCCGAGCGCGATGTTGACGTACCGGGTATGGAACTCGTGCTCCACCTCGGCGTCGAGGTAGGCGCCGTCCGGCGGCGCCGCCACCGGGTGGTCCAGGCCCGACAGGCAGCGGTGGCAGTGCGTCATCAGCTCGTCGGAGCCGAGCCGCTCCATCGTGAGCGCCGCCCCGAGCATCCGCTCGATCCGCTCGACGTCGCGGAGGAACCGCTTCAGCCGCGCGTGCCCGTTGTCGAGCCGCAGCACCCCTTCCATGAACCAGTCGGTCCACCGGCCGACCACGTCCCGGGCCGGCAGGCCCGTCACGACGACGAAGCACTCGTTCTCGTAGTGCGTGCCGCTCCCGAACCTGGCCCGCGGCTCCTCGTCGATCACCCAGGTCACCCCGTCGGGGAACGCGCCCGGGGGCGCGTAGCCGACCGCCGGGCGCCGGACCAGGTCCCAGTGGAACATCCACCCCTCGCCGAACGCGACCTTGACGCGGTTCACCACCCGCGCCACCTGGTTGCGCAGCGCGTTGCTCGCGGTGGTCCTGTCCGGGCCCCGGTACCGCCAGCCCACCATCAGCGCCCCGTCCTTCAGCAGGAACACCCCCGGCGCCGGGTTGAACGCCCACTGCAGGTGGTCCGCCAGCCCCTCCGGGTCCACCCGGTCCGCCCGGGCCCGGATGAACTTCCGGTGCGCGGCGATCCCCGCCGCGAACATCAGCGCGCCGATCAGCAGCGGGTACATGGCGGTCAGGGGATGGACCTGTGCACCGCCGGGACCGGCGACGCGACGGTGGGCTGCGGGATGAGCACCCGCGGCTGCCAGATGGAGCGGCGCGCCTTGTCCATGATGAACGGGTCGCGCTTCGTGGCCATCACCAGGACGACGTGCAGCACGACCATCACGGGCGGGATCGCCAGGATGCGCCCGGCGAGCCCGCCCGGCATGCCGTACAGCATCAGCACCAGCAGCGTCCCCTCGCCGACGGCCATCCGCTCGGCGACCCCGAAGATCAGCCGCGGACGGATCAGCCCCTCGTGGAGCGCGGCGGGCTCCAGCTCCGTCGCGCCGGCGGCAGGAGGAGCCCCCGCGTCCCGGCTCATCCGACGACGGCTCCGCTCAGCCCGAAGATCCCCGCCAGCGACACGATCCCGGCGATCGCGAACGCCGACACCGACACCCGGATCCCCTTCTTGAACCCCCGGTCGTCGTCGCTGGCCATGTACATCCCGGCCGCGCCGATGAGCCCCAGCAGCGCCACCGGCCCCGACGCGGCGATCACCAGGTCCACCCAGACGGTCAGCGGGCGCAGGACCGACGCGAAGCGTCCGACCGAGTTGGCGCTCAGCGCCACCGGCATCCCCATCAGCGCGAGCAGCAGCAGCCCGGCCCGCCCGCTGCGCACGCACGTCCCCGCAAGCGCACCCCTCTTCATCTCCTCCGTCTCCCCGGGATCCACGTCCCTCTGAGGTTGGTTTCGCGGCGACATGGCCCTCGCGGCCGTGCCCCGCACCCTCCGGCGCGCGCCACGCGCGCGCC
>JBFMFL010000317.1:0-8022 GCA_040752145.1 Gemmatimonadota bacterium | reverse complement strand
GCTCGCCATCAACCCACCTCCTCCCCGGCCGCCCCGCCGGCCCGCGGCGCCGCGTCCTCCGGGCGCCCCGCCACCGGCGTCGCCGCTCCCGTGCCGGTGGTCGCCCCGGCGGGGGTGAACCCGCCGCCCGCGCGCCGCACCTCGTCGCGCCGCTCCGGGTACTCCACCAGCCAGCACTTGTTGCGGCGCCCGCCGCCGATGTCGAAGAGCGGCGGGTCCTCCTTCTCCGTCTTTTCCCAGCCGTAGGGGCAGCGCTCCGCGAAGCGGCACCCCGCGGGCCAGTTGGTGGGCGCCGGCACCACGCCGGGGATCACCGCCAGCCGCTCCACCTCCTCGCCCAGCTTGGGCATGGAGCGCAGCAGCCCCTCCGTGTACGGGTTCTGCGGGTCGTGGAAGATGTCGCGCACCGGACCCTCCTCGAACACCTGCCCCGCGTACATCACGATCACCCGGTCGCAGGTCTCCGCCACCACCCCCAGGTCGTGGGTGATCAGGATGATGGACATCCCCAGCTCCTCCTGGAGCCGGTTGAGCAGTTCCAGGATCTGCGCCTGGATGGTCACGTCCAGCGCCGTAGTGGGCTCGTCCGCGATCAGCAGCTTGGGGTCGCAGGCCAGCGCCATGGCGATCATCACCCGCTGCCGCATCCCGCCGGAGAGCTGGTGCGGGTACTCGTCCACCCGCTGCTCCGGGATGGGGATCCCCACCAGCTGGAGCATCTCGATGGCGCGGTCGCGCGAGTCGCGCTTGTTCAGGCCCTGGTGGAGCCGCAGCGACTCCACGATCTGCTCGCCCACGGTGAACACCGGGTTCAGCGAGGTCATGGGCTCCTGGAAGATCATGGCGATGTCGTTGCCGCGGATCTGCCGCATCCGCGCCTCCGACACCGTCGCCAGGTCCTCCACGCCGCCCGCGCCGCGGAACAGGATCTTCGATCCCGGCTCGATGCTGCCCGGCGGCTGCGGGATCAGCCGCATCACCGAGAGCGAGGTCACCGACTTTCCGCTCCCCGACTCGCCCACGATCCCCAGCGTCTCGCCCGGGTTCACGTGGAAGGAGACGCCGTCCACGGCGCGCGCCAGGCCGTTCTCGGTGCGGAAGTAGGTGCGCAGGTTTTCCACCTGCAGGATCGGTTCAGGCATCAACGGCTCTCGGTCGGTGGATTGGGCGAATCCCGGCTGCGCCGGGACCGCGCTCTATTCCGCTGGACACGAAACTACCGTGTCCAGCGGAACGGAGCCCCGCGGAAACTGCCCCGCGGGTCTCCGCCCTTCGGGTCACGATCGCTTTCGCGGGGGTGCGTCACACCAGCCCCCATTCACCGAGGATGTGCCACGGGTCCGGGAGCGGGTCGCTCCAGAGCCATGCGGGGTCGATCCACATTCCCGGCATCACCTCGCTCTCCAGGCGCTGTGGGTCCGCGAGTACCGGCTTGTACACTCCGCGCTCGTCCAGGCGGTAGAGCTCGACCTCTTCGCGGAGAGGATCGATGAGCCAGTACTCCCGCACTCCCCCCTGCTCGTACTCGTAGAACTTCTCTCCACGGTCACGGACGCGGCTTTCCGGGCTGATGATCTCGATGACCAGATCGGCAGGCCCTTCCAGGTGCGCCGCGCGAAGGCGGTCGCGGTGCTCGTTGGCGACGAACAGCAGGTCCGGCTCTCGTCCGGGAGTATCCGGGCTCAACCGCATCTGGAGCGGCGCCGAGTAGACGGCGCCCAGTCCCCGCCGCACGGCCAACAGGTTGAGCAGCGTCGTCAGGAAGACCGAGATCTTCTGGTGCCGCTCGGAGGCCGGACTCATCACGAGGGCTTTGCCTCCGACCCATTCCGCGTGGACGCCGTCGTATGCTTTGAGGAAGTCCTCGTACGACATGGCCTCCGGCGACACCTGGATCGCCATGTCACGTCCTCAGCCGCGGGTCCAGCGCGTCGCGCAGGCCGTCGCCCAGCAGGTTGAAGGCGATCACCGTGAACACGATGGCGAGGCCGGGGAAGGTGGCGATCCACCAGGCGGTCACCAGCGCGTCGCGGCCGTCGGAGACCATGTTCCCCCAGCTGGGGGTGGGCGGCTGCACGCCCAGGCCCAGGAAGGAGAGCGACGCCTCGGTGAGGATGGTCTGGCCGATGCCCAGGGTGGCGGACACGATGACCGGGGCGAGGGTGTTGGGGATCACGTGGCGCATGATGATGCGCCCGTCGCCCATCCCCAGGGCGCGGGCGGCCTGCACGAACTCGCGCTCGCGCAGCGACAGCACCTCGCCGCGGACGATGCGCGCGGTCCCCATCCACCCGGTGAGCCCCAGCACCGTCACCACCAGCCAGATGGAGGGCTCGAACAGGGCGATCACCACGATCAGCAGCACCAGGCGGGGGAAGGAGAGCATCATGTCCGTGAAGCGCATGAGCACCCCGTCCGTGATCCCCCCGAAGTAGCCGGCCACCGCCCCCAGCAGCGTCCCCAGCGTGATGCTGATGCCCACCGCGATGAAGCCGATGGACAGGGAGATGCGCGCCCCGTACAGCACCCGCGAGAAGATGTCGCGCCCGAACTTGTCGGTGCCCATCAGGTGCTCCGCCGAGGGCGGCAGGTAGCGCGTGAGCACGATGTCGCCCTGCGCCGCCGGGTCGTACGGGGCGATCAGCGGGGTGATGAGCGTGACCACGTACAGCAGGACCATGATGCCGAGCCCGCCCATGGCCATGCGGTTCTTGCGGAAGTGCCGCCCCGCGATGGCCCACTGCGAGTCGCCGCGGACCCGCTGCGCGCTCCGCCCCCGCCGCGCCACCCCCCGCACCGTCCACAGCGCCAGCCCCAGCGCCAGCAGCGCCAGCGTCGCCACCGCCAGGTACATGTCCACGGGCACCCGCCGCATCCCCGGCATCCCGACGATCCGCCCCCACGACAGGTAGGTGAGCCCCGCGACGAGCCCCCACGCGAGGACCAGCCCCGTGACCACGGTCCACGCCATCCCCTCCCCGCGGACCGGCGTGCCCGCCGCCGCCCCCCGCGTATCGGGGAGCGGCTCCGGCGGCGAAGCTTCGACGTCAGGCGATGCGCGCATCAAGTTTTCCCGTCGACCAGTTCAGTTGCCGTTGCACTTGCAGTTGCCGTCGCAGTTGCGAAAGCGATCGTTACCCGAAGGGCGGAGACCCGGCGGCAGTTTGCCGGGGCTCCGTTCTGCTGGACATGGTAGTTTCATGTCCAGCAGAATAGAGCGCGGTCCCGGCCCCGCCGGGATTCGCCCGAACCCAAGTCCCTAGTCGTTCCTAATCCGCGGATCCACCACCGCGTACAGCACGTCCGAGATCAGGTTGCCGAAGATCACGATGGCCGCGATCACGAACGACGTCGCCATCACCAGCGGGTAGTCGCGCTGGAAGATCGCGTCCACGATCAGCCGCCCCATCCCCGGCCAGGAGAAGATGGTCTCCACCAGCACCGCGCCGGAGAGCAGGAACGGCAGGTACAGCCCCAGCAGCGTGATGATGGGGATCAGCGCGTTGCGCAGCGCGTGCTTGAAGATCACCGTCCGCTCCGAGAGCCCCTTGGCCCGCGCCGTCCGGATGAAGTCCTGGTGGATCACCTCCAGCATGGAGCCGCGCATGTAGCGCGCGACGCCCGCCGCCGAGCCGATCCCCAGCGCCACCGCCGGGAGGAACAGGTGCTCCAGCCGGTCCACCAGCTGCGCGCCGGGCGGCAGGTACTCCGCCCCCACGCTCGTCATCTGCGCGGCGGGGAACTGGAGCCAGGTGGGCAGCCCCCACTGCGAGGCCTTGAGCGAGAAGAGCAGGATCAGCATCAGCGCGAGCCAGAAGCTCGGCATGCTGTAGAAGAACAGCGCCAGGAAGGTGAGGACGTTGTCGGCCAGCGAGTACTGGCGGACCGCCTGCACGATCCCGATCAGCATCCCCAGGATGAAGATGATGACCAGGGAGATGAGCGTGAGCTGGAGCGTGTTCCACAGCGTCTCGGGGAGGATCTCCGAGATGGGCCGCATCTGCCCGAAGGAGTAGCCGAAGTCGCCGCGGAGGAAGGCGCTCAGCCACTTGAAGTACTGCACGTGCAGCGGCTGGTCGAGCCCCAGGTTCCGCCGCATCTGCTCGATCACCTCGGGCGACACGTTGGGGTTGAAGAACCGCGCCGTGGGGTCGCCGGGGGCGAGGTGGATGATGAAGAAGATGATCGTCAGGATCCCCAGGAGCAGGGGGATCGAGCCGAGCAGCCGGCGCAGCAGGTATCCGATCAAGCGAGTCGCTCCTCCCTCTTCACGTTTCCCCGGGCGCGGGCCGAGCCGCGCGTTTCCACCGCTCGCAGAATTCGGACCGAAAACATAGCCGGCGCCCCGGAACGCGCAAACGAAGCGGCCCCCGCCGCGTGGCGGGGGCCGCTCCCGGGCCGGGCCGGGCGCTCAGCGCGCCGCGGTGTCGGACGGGGCCGGGGCCGCCCCGCCGCTCCGCCGGCCGTCGCGCACCCACCACTCCCAGGCGTTCTGGTAGGCGCCGTAGGTGTCGATCTTGATCCCCTGGAGCCGGTTGTTGACCCCGTCGATCTGGTCGAAGTAGTAGAGCCAGGTGTACGGCTGGTCGCGGACCATCTGCTCGGCGGCCGCCTTCCAGTACGGCGCGGCCTCCTCCTCGGTGGGCTGCGCCAGCGCCTGCTCGAAGAGCTGCGTCACCCGCGGGTTGTCGTAGGAGACGTAGTTGTACGGGCTGTCCTTGCCCCACAGCTCGGTGAGGTCCGGGCTCAGCCCCACCCCCCAGTTCCCCACGGCCGCGTCGAACTGCTTCTCGCGGGTGCGGTCCTGGAAGGTGTTGAACTCCAGCTGCTGGAGCCGCGCGTCCACCCCGATGCGCTTCCACTGCTGCTGCACGATCTGCTGGATGTCGGACCGGCGCTGGTTCCCGGAGTTGGTGAGCAGGGTGAAGCGAAACGGCTTGCCGTCCTTGTCCAGCACCCCGTCGCCGTCCGTGTCGCGCCACCCCTTGGAGGCCAGGATCCGCTTGGCCTGCGCCGTGTCGTAGGGGAGCGGCGGCATCCGCTGCGGGTCGTACAGGTTCTTGAAGATGGGGGCGTACGGGCCCGACCCCTGCACGGCCACCCGCTCCATCTGCAGCGCGCGGATCAGCGCCGGGACGTCGATGGCCATCCCCAGCGCGCGGCGGACCTCCGGGTCGGCGAAGGGCTCGAAGGCGCGCGGGTTGTAGGCGATGTAGTCGTAGTAGCGCTTCTGCTCGTACTCGAAGCGGACGTCCGGGGCCGAGCGGCGGATCCGCTCCACCTGGTCGGCGGGGACGGGCCGCGCGAAGTCCACCCGCCCGGTCTCCAGCTCCACCAGGCGGGTGGTGGGCTCCGGGACCACGCGCACCACGATGCGGTCCAGGTTGGGGCGGACGGGGAAGTGCGGGTTGGGGATGAAGGTGACCTGCTGCCCCTTCTGCCAGCTCCCGATCATGAACGGCCCGCTCACCACCTGGTTGGCGCTGTCCGGCCGGACCAGGCGCGGGTGGGTGCGGATCTGCGCCGGGTCGGACCCCTCGTACGCGTGCCGCGGCGCGATGGGGAGCCCGGCGTGGTACAGCATCTCCGGGTAGCGCCGCTTGAAGTGGAAGACCACGGTGGAGTCGTTCTCCGCCTTGACCGAGTCGATCTGGCGCAGGTAGTCCTGCCGCGGCGAGGCCACGCGCGGGTCGCCCGCCATGTCGTACGTCCACACCACGTCGTCCGCGGTGATCGGCTTCCCGTCGGACCACTTCAGCGCCGAGCGCATGCGGAAGCGGATGGCGGTGGAGTCGGGGCCGGCGTACTCCCAGTGCCAGGCGATGGCCATGGGGTTCTCGTGCGAGGTCAGGTACGCGGTGCGCCCGTCCCGCCACGCGCTGCGGAGCAGGGGCATGTACATGATGTCCACCATGTCGGCGTCCACGATCCCCTCGAACACCAGCGGGTGCGGCTTGTCGATGTCGGACAGCTCGGCCATCACGGCCGTGCCGCCCCGCTGCACCCCGCCGCGCCCCCTCTCCGCGGTGCCCTTCGCGGCCCCGCCGCCCTCCTCGGCGCGGTCGCCGCAGGCGGACGCCACCGCCGCCAGCACCAGGGCGGGCGCCGCCCTCCGGAACCACGTCTGCGCGTGTCGCATCATCTCAGGTTGAAGTCTCGGGTTTGCCGCCCGGCCGGGCGCCGGGCAGGATCCACCACTCGTCCACGCCCACGAAGTCGCCGCGGGCATCGGGCCTCACGTTGCGGAGGCGGTTGGACACCCCCTCCAGCCGCTCCTGGAAGTATAGGAAAGTGTACGGCTGCCCCTGGGCGATGCGCCGCTGGTAGCGGCTCCACAGGGGCTTGGCCGCGGCGCGGTCCACGACCCGCGCCAGCGAGTCGCGCAGCCGGTCCGCCTCGGGGTCGCAGTAGGCCACCCACTGGTACGGGCCCTCCAGCTTGTCGCAGGCGAACAGGTCCGCGTCGTCCGGGCGGAACTCGGTCACCCACCCCATCACCACCGCGTCGAAGTCGCGCGTGGTGTTGAGCTGGTCGATGAGGGTCCCGAACTCCACCAGCGTGGGCTGCGCGTCCACCCCCACCCGGCGCAGGTCGGACTGGATCACCTCGGTGATGTTCTTGCGCTCCAGGTTCCCCTGGTTGGTCTTGAGCTGGAAGCGGAAGGGCTCGCCCCGCGCGTTCTCCACGATCCCGTCGCCGTCGCGGTCGCTCCACCCGGCCTCGGCCAGCAGGCGCTTCGCCCCCTCGGGATCGTAGCCGAGCCCCGCGGCGGCGGTGGAGTCGTGCTGCCAGAAGATGGAGGGCACCGAGGAGCGGGCCACCTCGCCGTGGCCGTACAGCACGCCGTCGATGATCCCCTGCTTGTTCACCGCCATGGTGAGGGCGCGCCGCACCCGCGGGTCGCGGAAGCGCTCCTGCCGGGCGTTCCACCCGATGAACACGTACGAGCGGAAGGGGAAGGAGACCACGCGCGCCACGCCGGACTGCTCCAGCCGCGGCGTCTGCTCCGGGGTGACCTGGGTGTAGTAGTCCACGCGGCCGGTGAGCAGCTCGGTGAGGCGCGCGGTGGCGTCGGGGATCACCCGGATCACCAGCCGGTCCAGGTACGGGCGGCCGCCCAGCGCCTCCGGGTAGCCGCGGTTCGCCTCGAAGGTCCAGCTCTGCCCCGGCTCGCGCGACACGAAGCGGAAGGGCCCGTTCCCCAGCGGCTGCCGGGTGCTGAAGGGATGGTTCCTCAGCTCCGCCGGCGCCACCCCGCCCAGGACGTGCCGCGGCACCGCGAAGAAGGTGCGCCACGGGTCCAGGTACTCGGCGTGGGGCTCCATCTTCACCCGGAAGGTGAAGGAGTCCGGCACGCTCGCCTCGCCGTAGTGCGTCCAGAACGTCGAGTTGGCGTACCCCGTCTCCGGGTCGCGCGCCAGGTCGTAGGCGAGCTTGAGGTCGTGCGCGGTGGTCCTCCTCCCGTCGTGCCAGCGGACGTCGTCGCGCAGGCGGAAGGTGAGCTCCGTGGTGTCCGCGTTCAATTCCCACGACCTCGCCAGCGCCGGCTGCGGCTGGAACTCCTCGTCGTACCGGATCACCGGGGTGAACAGGACGAACATGTTCACCTGGTTGGCGTTGTGGTCCGTCGAGGTCAGCGGGTTGATGTCGGCGATGTCCTGGCCCAGGGCGGCGACGGCGGTCCCTCCGAACCGCTCCGCCTCGGGTACCTGCGGGTCCCCGCCGGCCCCGTCGGGGGCGCCGCGGTCGCCCCCGCACGCGGCGAGGAGCAGGGCGAGGAGGAGCGTCCGTGCTGCTGGAAGCTTGTTCATGGAAGTCACGTCAGGGCGTTTGCGCCGGCGGCCGCACGGGCCGCCGGGCGCCCCGCGGGGCGGGGCGCCCTGACGTGTACTGTGGTCCGCTACAGTGAGTTCCGTGCGCTCACCGGCCGCCGCCGCGGAGCCACCAGCGCGGCGCGCTCACCAGCTCGCCCCGCGCGTCCGTCTCCACGCCCTGCAGGCGCGGGCCCACGCCCACCAGCTC
>JBFMFL010000316.1:0-8046 GCA_040752145.1 Gemmatimonadota bacterium | reverse complement strand
CTGACCCGCGGCCGGGCTCCCCGGCCGCGCCCACCTCCTACGCCCGTTCCCGTGACCCTGACCGCACGCCTCTGCCTGGGAGCGCTGGCCTCCGGGCTCGCCCTCGCCGGGTGCTCCGAGAAGCCCGCGGGGACCTTCGCCGCCGTCCTGGAGGGCCCGCTGGAGGGCCGGATGCAGGGGACGGCCACCTTCTGCCGGCGCCCGGAGCGCGGCGACTTCCTGCTGGTGCTGGAGGCGCACGCCGACTCGGCGGGGCTGGTGCTGGGGCGCGACACGGCGGCGATCCCCGCCCCCGGCCCCTACGCCGTGGTGGACCGCGGGGACACGCTCACGGCGGGACGCTTCTGGATGCGGGCGGAGCTGGAGAAGATGGAGGCGACCGGGCCCTACGCCTTCACCGTGGGCGAGGGGAGCGTGCGGGTGGTCTCGGCGGACTCGGCGTGGATGCGCGGGCGCTTCCAGGTGGAGCTGGTCGCGCGCGACACGGCGTTCGCCATCGACACGCTCACCCGCACGGTGCGCCGGCTCCCCACCGAGTGGCAGAAGGTGCAGGGCAACTTCACGGCGGCGCGCGCGGAGCCCTGCGCGGGGCGCGCCGCGCTCCAGTAGACCCGGAAATGACCAACCAGGCGGCACTTTCCCCGGAGCTCCTGGGCGCCCTCCAGGCGGCGCGCCGCGCCGAGAAGGAGCAGGCGCTCTTCTACCGCGCGCTCGCCGCGGAGGCGGAGGAGCGCGGCGACGCCGTGCTCAGCGAGCGCTTCAACGAGCTGCACGCGGACGAGCAGCACCACGTGTCCCGCCTCACCGCGCGGCTGCTGGAGCTGGGCGCCGCCCCCGACGACGTGTCGTCGCTGCGGGCGGACCCGGCCGTGATCGAGGGGTGGGAGCTCCAGGCGCGGGCCTGGGAGACGGAGGAGGTGCGGCGCTACGAGGAGCTGCTGGCGATGGGCGCGGACGCCGCGACCGAGGCGCTGCTGCGCGAGATCCTTGACACCGAGCGGCACCACGCCGAGGAGCTGGGGGGAAAATGGACGCTGGCGTGATGCTGGGGCTGCGGGGGAAGCGGGCGCTGGTCTCCGGCGGCTCGCGCGGGGTGGGGCGCGCCGCCGCGCTCCTGCTGGCGAAGGCCGGCGCGGACGTGGGGATCGGCTACCTCTCCCGCCAGGACGAGGCGGAGGCCGTGGTGGCGGAATTGCGCGGCTGCGGGGTGCGCGCCTTCGCGCAGGCCGGCAACCTGGCGACGCCCTGGGGCGCAGAGCTGCTCTTCGAGCGGGGGCTGGTGGAGTTCGGCGGGGTGGACGTGTTCGTGGGCAACGCCGGCATCTGGGTGCCGGAGGACGTGCGCGTGGCGGTGATGACGGACGCGCAGTGGGCGCGCACGCTGGAGGTGAACCTCACCTCCATCTTCAACACCGTGCGCCTGGCCGCCCGCTTCGTCTCGGACGGAGGCCGCATCGTGCTGGTGTCCTCCACGGCCGGCCAGCGCGGCGAGGCCTTCCACGCCGACTACGCCGCCAGCAAGGGCGCCATCATCTCCTTCACCAAGAGCGTCGCGGTGGAGCTGGCCCCCCGCGGCATCACGGTGAACTGCGTGGCCCCCGGCTGGATCGACACGGAGATGGTGGAGCGCCCCATGGCCGACCGCCGCGCCGAGATCGAGCGCGCCGTCCCCCTGGGCCGCATCGCCAGCGCCGAAGACGTCGCGGGGCCCATCGTGCTGCTCTGCTCGTCGCTGGCGCGGCACGTGACCGGCGAGATCCTGAACGTCAACGGCGGCAGCGTGCTCTGCGGGTGAGGGGAACGGAAGTGCGAAAGTGCGGGAGTGCGAGAGTGAACGGCACGGCGCCCCCCTCCCCCGGCCCCTCCCCGCAAGGGGGAGGGGAGAACGACATAGCGCGGAGGCGGGTTCCGGCGCGGGGGCTACCCCTCACCCCCCGGCCCCCTCTCCCACAAGGGAAGAGGGGGAGCACGACAGAGCCCGAGGCACAGGAAGCCCTCCCCCAGAATTGGGGGAGGGTGGCGAGCCTAAGCGAGCCGGGTGGGGGCCTCTCCGAAGACGCCAGCTCCAGCCCCGCGTGAGGGATTTCGGCCCGAAGGGGCGAGACCGCGCGGCAGTTTGCGCGGGCTCGACTCCGTTAGCGAGCGTAGTTTGCTCGCTTACGGAGCCGAAGCCCGACCCCGGCGTCAGCCGGGGGCACGCCCAGATCTGCAGTCCCAATCCGTAAAAAAACGAACTCGAATCCTGAATGACGAACCTCCCGAAAGTCCTGCTGCTCACCACGGGCGGCACCATCTCGATGCGGGTGGACCCGGAGCGCGGCGGAGCGGTGCCGACGCTCTCGGGGGAGGAGATCGTGCGCATGGTGCCGGGGATCGACCGGGTGGCGCGGCTGGAGGTGCGCGAGTTCGGGCGCTACCCGGGGCCGCACATGACCATCGAGCGCATGTGGGAGCTGCGGGAGGAGGTGCTGCGGGCGGTGCAGGAGGGGTTCGACGCGGTGGTGGTGACGCACGGCACGGACACCGTGGAGGAGACGGCGTACCTGCTGGACCGCTCCCTCCCGGCGGTGGTGCCGGTGGTGGTCACCGGGGCCATGCGGAACTCCTCGGAGCTGTCGTGGGACGGGCCCATCAACCTGATGAGCGCCGTGCAGGTGGCGGCCTCGCCGGAGTCGCGCGGACGCGGCACCATGGTGTCCATGGACGAGAGGATCGTGCAGGGCGCGGAGGTGGTCAAGACGCACACCGACGAGTTCGGCACCTTCCAGTCGCCCAACTGGGGGCCGCTGGGGATCGTGGACAAGGGGCACGTGCTGTACTACCGCGAGTCGCGCCGCAAGCCCACGCTGGCGCCGGACCAGCCGGTGGTGCCCGTGGACCTGGTCAAGATCGTGGCGGGGGCGGACTCGCGCCTCATCGAGGCCAGCCTGGAGAGCGGGGCGCGCGGGATCGTGCTGGAGGCGATGGGGCGGGGCAACGTCCCCCCGGCGGTGGTCCCCGGAGTGCGCCGCTGGACGGAGGCGGGGCGGCCGGTGGTGGTCACCTCGCGCTCGCTGCGCGGGCGGGTGCTGGACACCTACGCGTACATGGGCGGCGGGCACGTGCTGCGCGAGATGGGGGCGATCTTCGCGGACCACCTCACCGGGCAGCAGGCGCGCATCGAGCTGATGCTGGCGCTGGGCGTGTACCGCGGCGACGTGGACCGGGTGCGCGACGCGGTGGAGGGCGGCACCTATGACGACGAGTAGTTGAACGACTTTTTAACTGCGGGTTTGGGCGTGCCCCCGGCTGGCGCCGGGGTCGGGCTGCGGCTCCGTAACGCAGCAAACAACGCTGCGTAACGGAGTCGAGACCCGGCGGAAACTGCCCCCGGGGTCTCGCCCCTTCGGGCCGACATCCCTCACGCAACAGGCCCCCTCCCCAACCCCTCCCCCGCAAGCAGGGGAGGGGCTTTTTCATGCCCGGGATTTCGTGCCGTTCCTCCCCTCTCCCAGAATTGGGAGTGGGTGGCGAGCCTCAAGCGAGCCGGGTGAGGGCCCGCCGCCTGCGCTTGGGGCCTGTCAGCTTCTTGCCGGCGGAGTAGCCCACCCAGCCGGCGAGCAGCCAGGGGGCCGCGACGAGCAGCGGGTCGATCCACTGGTGCTTGAGGTCCACGCGGTTCTGGCCCAGCCGCGAGTCCAGGCCGTGCCGGGTGAACTCGGCCTTGACGCCGCTCTCGGTGAGGGGGTTGTCCGGCTTCCCCTGGAGGGTGGACTCCACCATGCTCTCCACCACGTCGATGCGGTCCGCGGCCATCAGCAGCAGCCAGTGCGAGGACCTCCCCTCGCCCAGCGTGTAGGCGTACTTGCGAATCGCGCCCGAGATGCCGCGCGGCGGGCTCACGGTGCCGAACACGGGGGTGAGCATGGCGTGCTCGGGGGAGCGCTCGCGCGGCTGCAGCTCCGGCTGCCGCTCGGGGAAGTCCCAGTGTGCGCCGGTGGCTCCGGGGTCGTAGTCCTCCATGGGCACCGCCGAGCGCTCGTCGTAGTCCAGGTCCACGCCCCAGCCGGGGATGCGCTGGCGGACCTCGTCCAGCGGCGGCGTGGCGCGCGTGGTCGCCGCCCGGTACGGCAGCGGAAGGTGGTCCTGCCCCGTGGGCTCGTCGTACCCTGCGATGGGGTTCTCCATGTCGCTCTCCCCTGGTTCAGTTCGTGACCACGATGGGCTTGATGCAGTCGTCCAGCTTGGCCGAGAACATGTGGTAGCCCTCGGCGATGTGCTCCAGCGGGATCCGGTGCGTCACGATGTCGCGGGGGCGCAGCACGCCGTTCCTTACGTGCTCGAACAGCCGCGGCCAGTGGCGCTTGACGCTGGTCTGGTTGGCCCGGATGGTGAGCCCCTTGTTCATGGCGTCGCCGAACTTGACGGCGCTGAACAGCGGGCCGTACGCGCCCACCACGGCGATGGTGCCGCCCTTCCGCACCGAGTCGATGGCCCAGTTCAGCGCCACCGGCGAGCCGCCCTGCAGCTTGAGCTTCGCCGAGGTCACGTGCTGGAAGAACGCCCCGTCCGCCTCGGCGCCCACGGCGTCGATGGCCACGTCCGCGCCCAGGTAGTCGGTGATCTTCTTCATGTGGACGACGATGTCGTCGTACTCCGTGAAGTTGTAGGTCTCCGCCTGCGCGAACTCGCGGGCCTTCGCCAGGCGGTACTCCAGGTGGTCGATGACGATCACCCGCCCGGCCCCCATCAGCCACGCCGAGCGGGCGGCGAAGAGCCCCACCGGCCCGGCCCCGAACACCACCACCACGTCGCCCTCCTGGATCTCGCCCAGCTGCGCGCCGAAGTAGCCGGTGGGGCAGGCGTCGGTGAGCAGCACGGCGTCGTCCTCGTCCATCCACCCGGGGATGATGCTGGGGCCCACGTCGGCGAAGGGGACGCGCACGAACTCCGCCTGGCCGCCGTCGTAGCCGCCGGTGGTGTGCGAGTAGCCGTAGATGCCGCCCACGGCCGTGGCGTTGGGGTTCACGTTGTGGCAGTTGGCGTACAGCTTCCGCGAGCAGAAGAAGCAGCTGCCGCAGAAGATGTTGAAGGGCACCATCACCCGGTCGCCGGGCTGGAGGTTCTGCACCGAGGAGCCCACCTCCTCCACCACCCCGATGAACTCGTGCCCGAACGTCTGCCCCACGCGGGTGTCGGGCATCATCCCGTGGTAGATGTGCAGGTCCGAGCCGCAGATGGCCGCCCGCGTGACGCGGACGATCGCGTCGTTGGGGTGCTCGATGCGCGGGATGTCCTTTTCCTCCACCCGGATCCGGTACGGCCCGCGGTACACCATCGCACGCATACGCTCGCTCCTTGGCTGAGGGAGCCCGCGCACGGAGGCAAGCACCATGCCCGGCGCGCCCTCCGGGGAAGGCGCGCAACCGTTTGCGCGAGAAGGCCTTACGGCCGGGGAGCAGCACCGCCGCGCCGGGCGGACTGCGGCGGTTCCCCGGTCGCGCGGGCGGGCGCGCGCGGGGGAGGTGCGGCGCCGGCGGCGGCGCCGTATCTTGACGGGGTCCGCGCGTCCCCCGATCCACCTCCCGGTCTCCGCTCCGCCGCCATGCACCGCTTCGAAGTCGCTCCGCCCGCTTCCGACGAGTACGCGCCCTTCTACGCCGGCTACGTGGCCGCCGTGCGCGACGAGGACGTCCACTACGTGCTCGCCGCCCAGCCGGCCGAGCTGCGCGGCATGTGCTGCGACCTTTCCGAGCGCGAGGCGCTGGCCCGCTACGCGCCGGGGAAGTGGAGCGTCAAGGAGGTCGTGGGCCACCTGGCGGACACGGAGCGGATCTTCGCCTACCGCGCCCTGCGCGTGGGCCGCGGCGACGCCACCCCGCTCGCCGGGTTCGACGAGAACGCCTACGTCCCCGCCGCCGCCTCGGACCGCCGCCCCATGGGCGACCTGCTGGACGAGTTCGACGCGGTGCGCGCGGCGACGCTGGCGCTCTTCCGCGGCATGCCGGACGAGGCCTGGGAGCGCCGCGGCCTCGCCAACGGCGTCCCGGTGAGCACCCAGGCCCTGCTCTACGTGGCGGCCGGGCACGCGCGGCACCACCTGGACGGGCTCCGCGAGCGCTACGGCCTGGGGCTGCCGGCGCACTGACTGCTGCGTCTCCCGGAGCGGAACGGGTGTCCCCCCGCGGGGACGCCCGGCCGCCGGGCCCGGCACCGCTCTCTCCGTAAGCCGTTGCCGCGAAACGGCGTCGCTCCGGGACTCTCCCCGGAACGCCCCTTGCCGGCCTTCGCGTGGCTCCCGCGCCTCCGTCCCGCCCGCGGGAGCCGGGCCCCCTTCCCGGAAGTCGCAGCCTCCCACCACCCCGGAGGTACCATGCGCGTGCGCACCACCCCGCTGCCGTCGCTCCTCCTCGCCCTGGCGCTCGCCGCCGCGCCCGGGTGCGACTCCCCCTCCGCCGCTCCGCCCACGGAGCCCGGCGAGCACGACGTTACCTGGCTGAAGCAGAGGGCGGCGCCCTTCCGCACCGAGGCCCCCGGCGGCGACCTGTCCGACCTGGCGCCGCTGGGCCGGATGGTGGGCAACGCGCGAATGGTGGGGCTGGGGGAGGCGACGCACGGCACGCGCGAGTTCTTCCGCATGAAGCACCGCGTGCTCGAATACCTGGTCAAGGAGAAGGGCTTCAACACCTTCGGCATCGAGGCCAGCTGGGCCGAGTGCGAGCGCATCAACGACTACGTGCACGGCGCTCCCGGCGACCCGCGCAAGCTGCTGTCCGCGCAGAGGTTCTGGACGTGGAACACGCAGGAGGTGCTGGACATGATCGAGTGGATGCGCCGCCACAACCAGGACCCCGGCGGCGCCCCCAAGGTCAGCTTCCGCGGCTTCGACATGCAGTACTCCCGCCTGGCGATGGACGACGTGGAGGCGTTCGTGGGCCGGGTGGACCCGGCGGCGCTCCCGGCGATCCGGGCCCACTACGCCTGCTTCCGCCGGTTCGAGGAAGCCGTCGACGGGCCGCGGCCGCTGGTCTACTCCCAGGCCCCCGCCGAGGAGCGCGACGCCTGCCTGCGGGGAATCCTCGCCGCCTACGCGCACCTGGAGGCCGCCCGCGACCGCTACGTGCGCGCCTCCTCCGCGGCCGAGTACGCGCGGGCGCTGCGGGCCGCGCGCGTCGTGGTGCAGAGCGAGGAGCACCTGCGCGGCGTCCCCCTGGCCAGGGACGCCCACATGGCCGAGAACGCCGCCTGGCTGCTGGAGCAGGCAGGCCCCGGCGCGAAGGTGGTGCTGTGGGCGCACAACGCCCACGTCAGCAACCAGAACCTGCTGATGGGCAGCTACCTGCGGCGGTGGATGGGGCCCTCTTACGTGGTCGTCGGCTTCACCTTCGACCGCGGCACCCTCAACGCCATCGTCCGGCTCCCGACGGGTGGCCCCTCCAGCCTCCGCTCGGCGGTCGCCCCACCCGCCCAGCCGGGGTCGTACGAGTACGAGTTCGAGCGGCTGGGGCTCCCCCGCTTCGTCCTGGACGTCCGGCCGCTCCGCGATTCGCCGCCCGCCTCCGCCGCGTGGATGCGCGGGCCGCTGGAGATGCGCAACGTCGGCGCGCTGTACATGGAGTCCCCCTCGTACGGGTTCGCCCCGACGCGGCTCCCGCACCTGTACGACGTGATGATCCACTTCTCGGAGACCTCCGCCTCCACGCTCCTCCCCTTCGTCTCCTGAGCGCCGCCAGCAACGGACCCATGAGAGCAGCCGCCGCAGCTCCCTTCCTCCTCGTCCACGCCGCTGCCGCAGTGGTTCGACGTGCTGATCCACTTCGCCGAGTCCACCCCGTCCACGATGCTGCCGTTCGTCAGCTGATTTGACTGCTTCGGCGGGGAGGTAGTGCTTCGGCGGGGCCGCTCCGGAACCAGGCCAAACTGCCGGCCTGTTTCCTACGCGGGTCGCGGAGCCAGCCGAAACTGCCCGGCTGTCTCCGCTCCGGCTCCGGGAGCCTCGCACGATACCGCTGTGCGAGTCTCCCTCCGCAGAAGATTTGAGGGGTACTGCGGGAGCTGCAAACGGCG
>JBFMFL010000315.1:0-8049 GCA_040752145.1 Gemmatimonadota bacterium | reverse complement strand
GCCCGCGGGAGCGGACGTGCCGCCGGGCGCGGGCGTCGCGCTCTCCAGCGCGGTCTCGCCCGCGGGGGCGGGCCTGGCCGCCCCCTGCTGCGCGGCGGGCGCCGAGGCGGGCACGTCGCGGCGGACGTCGGCGGCCTCGGAGCCGCCGCAGGCCGCGAGCGTCAGCGTGGCCGCGAGGAGCGGGAGACGGGCATCTATACGGGTCATCGGGTCGGAAACCCCGGAACGAGTCGTGGTTCGGTCGTGGACGGGGTGTTACCCGACCCCCCGGGGGGCGTTCCCGCTCCGGCCGCCGCGCCGCCCCTCACGCGCAGATCTGGTCCAGCTGCACGTGGTCCATGAGCACCTCGCGCGGCTTGGAGCCGTCGGGCGGCCCCAGCACCCCGGCGAAGTGCAGCTGGTCGATGATGCGGGCCGCGCGCCCGTAGCCGATGCGCAGCCGCCGCTGGAGCAGCGAGGTGGAGCCGCCCTGGTGCTGGATGCACAGCTCGGCGGCCTCGCGGAACAGGCCGTCGCGCTCGCCCATGGCCTCCTCCTCGGCCTCCCCGGAGCCGTCGTCCTCCTGCGAGCGCACCTGGTCCAGGATGTTGGCCTCGCCGCGCGTCTCCTCGTCGGGGTCGCGCCCCTCGGCGATGGCCTGCTCGCGGCGCAGGCGCTTCTGCTCGCGGTACCAGTTCATCAGCGACTCCGTCTCCTCGGTGGAGAGGTAGGCGCCCTGGATGCGCACCGGCTCGCTGCTGGCCGGCGGGAGCAGGAGGAGGTCGCCGTTGCCCAGCAGGTTGTCGGCGCCGTTCTGGTCCAGGATGGTGCGCGAGTCCACCTTGGACGACACCCGGAAGGCGATGCGGCTGGGGAAGTTGGCCTTGATCAGGCCGGTGATGACGTTCACCGAGGGCCGCTGCGTCGCCAGGATCAGGTGGATGCCGATGGCGCGCGCCTTCTGGGCGAGCAGCGCCAGCGGCTTCTCCACGTCGCCCTGGCAGGTCATCATCAGGTCGGCCAGCTCGTCGATGATGACCACGATGAAGGGGAGCGGCCCGTCCCGGTAGATCCAGCGGTCCGGGTCGCCCTCCTCGCCCTGCGCCTCCGGGGACCTCACCGGCTGGCCGCTCTCCACGCGGCGGTTGAAGTCCTGGAGGTTGCGGACGCCGTTGACGCTGAGCAGCTCGTAGCGGCGCTCCATCTCCAGCACCGCCCACTTGAGCACCGTGGCCGCGTCGTTGTTGTCGGTGACGACGGGGTGCCGCAGGTGGGGGAGGTCGTTGTAGATGGAGAGCTCCACCATCTTGGGGTCCACCATCAGGAAGCGCAGCGTCCGCGGCGAGTGCCGGTAGATGAGCGAGGTGATGATGGTGTTGACGCACACCGACTTCCCCGCGCCGGTGGCGCCGGCGATGAGCAGGTGCGGCATCTTGGCCAGGTCGGCCACGTAGGGCCGGCCGGCGATGTCCTTGCCCAGGGCGAGCGGGAGCTGCGCCTTGGTCTGGCGGTACTGCCCCGCCTCGATCACCTCGCGGAAGTACACCATCTCCGGGGTGGGGTTGGGCACCTCCACGCCGACGGCGCCGCGGCCCGGGATGGGCGCGACGATGCGGATGGACTGCGCCCGCATTGCCAGCGCCAGGTCGGCGTCCAGCGACGCGATGCGGGCCACCTTGACCCCGGGCGCGGGCTCCACCTCGAACTGGGTGACCACCGGCCCGGCGGTCATCCCCACCACCTTCCCCTCGATCTTGAAGGTGGCGAGCTTGTCCACCAGCACCTGCCCCAGCTGGTCCAGCTCGGCGCGGTTGCGGGCCTCGTCGCGCGACGGCGGCGCGGTCAGCATCCCGGTGGCCGGCAGGTCGCTGCTCAGCGGGTCGCCCGCGTCCAGCGGCATCAGCTCCGTCTGCTCGTCCGAGACCGTCTTGGGCTTCTGCGCCTTGGGCTTGGCCGCTTCCTTGACCGCGGCGCCGGCGGCCTTGGCCTGCGGGGCGGGCCGCGCGGGCGGGAACGGGTCGGTGTGGTCCGACTCGGGCTCGAACGGCTCCTCCACGTCGTCCAGCGCCTCCGGCCCGTCCAGGTCGGCGGTCTCCTCCTCGTCGTCCTCGCCCCCCGCAGCGTCCGCCGTGCGCCGCGGGAAGGTGGGCATCGCGGGGAGGGCGATCCTGCGCGGCAGCACCTCCGGGATCACCGCGACCGTCTTGCCCGCGTGGCTGAGCGCCAGCCGTCCGCCGCCCACCACGGTGCGAACCGGGTTCCACCCGATGGTGGTGATGCACAGCGCCGCGAACAGCACCGTGAGCACCACCGACGAGCCCACCCCGCCCAGCAGCGTGGTGAACGCGCCCCCCAGCGTGCGCCCCGTCCACCCGGCCATCGCGGCGTCGGCGCGGGTGGCGTCCGCCAGCACGAACGCCGCCGTGGCGAACAGGATGGCCGACCCGCCCAGCAGGACGGTCCAGCGGATCGCGGTGGCGCGCTCCGCCCGCCCCAGCACCACGGCCCCCCAGAGCGCCGGGAACGCCGGCAGCACCAGCGCCGGGAGCCCCAGCAGCGCGAACGCCCCGGCGAAGATGTACTGCCCCAGCACGCCCACGATGTTGCCGGTGGCGAACCATCGCTCGCCCCCCTCGCCGAAGAGCGAGGGCGGGATGAAGCTGAGGGTCAGGAGGAGCGCCAGCGCCAGCAGGGCAAGGCCCCACAGGTCGCGGCGGTGCCGGTCGTCCAGGGAAAGCGACATCTCGCGGTGCTTCGCTGCGGATGATGCGGAGGGGAAGTGCGTCCGGACCCGGCGGATGGGCGGGGAATCGCGGCCGTGCCGGGGGTGTGCGGAACGGCCACAAAGATACGCGGCCGACGCACGGATGCCAACGGTTGCGCGAACGGGGAACCGAAGTGCGAAAGTGCGGGAGTGCGAAAGTGCGGGAGTGAAACGGCAACGGCGGACCCCCTCCCCCGGCACGGGGGAGGGGGGCGAGCCTAAAGCGAGCCGGGTGGGGGCCCCCGCGGACGCCAGCGCGGGACCCGCGTGAGGGATGCCGGCCCGAAGGGGCGAGACCGCGCGGCTGTTTGCGCGGGCTCGACTCCGTTGGCGAGCGTTGTTTGCTCGCCTACGGAGCCGCAGCCCGACCCCGCGTCAGCGGGGGCACGCCCAAACCGGCAGTTGCCGTTCTACCGCTCGGCGACGGCGGAAGCGGGGGAGGAAGACGTGATCTGGCGGTCCTGGAGAACCGGAACCACGGAGTGCCTGTCCAGCTGCGCGCAGAAGGCGAGGTCGTCCGCCAGCCCCGCGGCCGTGATGTTGCGCCCCGCCACGGTGGACGCGAAGAGCGCCTCGTCCAGCTCGAACCGCTCCGCCAGCGCGAGCGCCGCCCGGGCCCCGTCGTTCTGCTCCCACTCGCCCGGGCGCGCCGCCATGAGCCGCCGCGCCACCTCGCCGGCGAACACCGCGTCCTCCAGCCCGAAGTGCCGCTCCCGGCCGGAGCACACCAGCACCGGTTCGGCGTCGGCGCGGGCCAGCTCGTCCACCACGGCGGAGAGGTTGAGCGGCGAGGCGATCAGCACCCGCGCGGCCCCGGCGGCAAGCGCCATCGCCGTGGTGCCGTTGGTGGTGCTCATCACCAGCGTCCGGCCGCCCACCCGCTCGGCGGTGAACTCCGGGGGCGAGTTGCCCAGGTCGAACCCCTCGATGGGGAGGCACTTACGCTCCCCGCAGAGCAGCACCTGGTCGCGCCCCAGGGTGTTGGCGAGCCGCAGCGCCTCCTCGATGGAGCCCACCGGGTAGATCGCCTTGGCGCCCGCGGCGATCGCCTCCACGATGGTGGTGGTGGCGCGGAGCACGTCGATGATGACCACCACGCGGTCGGCCGTGTCGGCCGGGGCGACCTCGCCGGGGGTCAGGTATACGTCCAGCTTCATTCAGACCTTGGCCCGCTCTGAAACCCAGCGCTCCAGGAACTTGGTGTCCACGTCGCCGGAGACGAACCCTTCGCTGTCCATGATCTCCAGCAGGAAGGGGATGGTGGTGTGTACCCCCTCCACCACGAACGAGGCCAGCGAGTGCCGCATGCGCGCCATGGCCTCCTCGCGGGTGGCCCCGTGCACGATCAGCTTGCCCAGCAGCGAGTCGTAGAAGGGCGGCACCCGGTAGCCGGCGTAGGCGTGGGTGTCGATGCGCACCCCCGGCCCGCCGGGCGGGTGGAAGGTGTTGATGGTGCCCGGCGAGGGGGCGAAGTTGCGGTACGGGTCCTCGGCGTTGATGCGGCACTCGATGGCGTGCCCGCGCAGCTCGACGGGTCCCTCCGGGATGGAGAGCGGGAGCCCGGCCGCCGCCCGGATCTGCTCCTTGACCAGGTCGTACCCGGTGACCAGCTCGGTCACGGGGTGCTCCACCTGGATGCGGGTGTTCATCTCCATGAAGTAGAACGACCCGTCGTCGTCCAGCAGCATCTCGATGGTGCCGGCGCCCACGTAGTCGATCGCCTTGGCGCCGCGCACCGCCGCGTCGCCCATCCTCTTCCGCAGGTCGGCCGAGAGCGCGGGCGAGGGCGCCTCCTCGATCAGCTTCTGGTGGCGGCGCTGGATGGAGCAGTCGCGCTCGCCCAGGTGGATGACCCGCCCGTGCTGGTCGCCCAGCACCTGGAACTCGATGTGCCGCGGGCGCGCCAGGTACTTCTCCACGTACACCGTGTCGTCGTTGAACGCGGCGGCAGCCTCGTTTTTCGCCATGGAGAACTGGCGGACGAACTCGTCCTCGTCCTTGGCGACGCGCATCCCCTTGCCGCCCCCGCCGGCCGCCGCCTTGATCAGCACCGGGAAGCCGATGCCGCGGGCGGCCTCCAGCGCCTCCTCGGGGTCGGCGATGGCGTCGGTGCCGGGGACGATGGGGACCCCCACCTCGTGCATGGTGCGGCGCGCGGTGGCCTTGTCGCCCATCTGCCGGATCTGGTCCGGCGTGGGGCCGATGAAGGTGATCTCGCTGCGCTCGCAGATCTCCGAGAACTCGGCGTTCTCGGCCAGGAAGCCGTACCCGGGGTGGATGGCGTCGGCGCCGGTGATCTCGGCGGCGGCGATGATCCGCGGGATGTTGAGGTAGCTGTCGCGCGCCGGCGGCGGGCCGATGCACACCTCCTCGTCGGCGAAGCGCACGTGCAGCGACTCCCGGTCCGCCTCGGAGTACACCGCGACGGTGCGGATCCCCATCTCCTTGCAGGCACGGATGACGCGGAGGGCGATCTCCCCCCGGTTGGCGATCAGGATCTTCCGGAACATGGCCGCTACCTCTCCATCCCCGTGCCCACGTCCTTCCACCCCGCGTCGGAGGAGGACTCCACGCCGGAGACGCGGAGCGAGAACTCCGAGGGGTTGGAGGCGTAGTGCATCGCCCAGTCGAACGAGATCAGGCCGCGGTGGTAGAGGTCCATCAGGCTCTGGTCGAAGGTCTGCATCCCGTACTGGGTCCGCCCCTCGGCGATCAGCTCGGGGATCGTGAACATCTGGTCCGCGGCGCGGATCCGCTCGGAGATGGCCGCGGTGTTCACCAGCACCTCGGCGGCGGGGACGCGCCCCTTGCCGTCGGCGCGGGGGATGAGCCGCAGCGAGATCACCGCCTTGAGCGCCATGGCCAGCATCCCGCGGATCTCGGAGTGCTGGTGCGGCGGGAAGAAGGAGATGATGCGCCCGATGGTCTGCGCGGCGTCGGTGGTGTGCAGGGTGGAGAGCACCAGGTGGCCCGTGTCCGCGGCCTTGAGCACCGTCTCCATGGAGGCGCGGTCGCGGATCTCCCCCAGCAGGATCACGTCGGGATCCTGGCGGAGCACGTAGCGCAGCGCGTCGTGGAACGAGTGCGTGTCGGTGCCCACCTCGCGCTGGCTGATGATGCTCTTGGCGTCGCGGTGCAGGAACTCGATGGGGTCCTCCACCGTGACCACATTGACCGCCCGCCGCTCGCTGAGGAAGCGGATCATGGAGGCCAGCGTGGTGGACTTGCCGCTCCCCGTCACCCCGGTCACCAGCACCAGCCCGCGCGGCGAGGTGGACACGTCGCGCACCACCTCGGGGAGGTGCAGCTCCTCCAGCAAGGGCACCTCGAAGGGGATGGCCCGGAAGGAGAACCCCAGGGTGCCGCGCTGCTGGAAGATGTTGGTCCTGAAGCGCCCCAGCCCCTGCACGCCGATGGCGAAGTCGATCTCCTTGCGCTCGGCGAAGGTTTCCTTCTGCCGGGGGTTGAGGAGCGTTTCCGCGCACCGCTTCAGGTCGTCCGGGCGGAGCGACGGGAGCGAGGTGTCGTACAGCTCGCCGTGGATGCGGACCACCGGCGCGCGCCCGGCCTTGAGGTGCAGGTCGGACGCGCCGCGGCGCACCATCTCCTCCAGCGCCTCGCGCAGCACGAACTCGCGCGCCGGCACGGGCCGCCCCGGGGAGGGGGCGGGCCCGTCCTGCGTCCACTCTTCCTCGGCTCTCACGCGTCGGGCTCGATGCGGAAGAGGACCTGCCCGTACTCCACGGGCTCGGCGTTCTCGACGCAGATCTCGCGGATGACGCCGGAGTAGTCGGACTCCAGCTCGTTCATCAGCTTCATCGCCTCGAGGATGCACAGCGTCTGCCCCTTGCCGACGCGGGTGCCCACCTCCACGTAGGAGGGGGCCTCCGGCGCCGGGGCCCGGTAGAAGGTGCCCACCATGGGCGACTTGATCTCCACCAGGTTGCTCGCCGCGGCCGGGGCGGGCGCGCCCCCGGAGGGAGCTGCGGCCGGGGCCGCCGACGGCGCGGCGGCGGGCGCGGGCACGGCGTACTCCACCGCGGCGCGCGCGGGCGCCGCGGAGGCGGACACCGGCGCGGGGGGAGGCGTCTTGGCGATGCGGATGCGGGTGCCGCCGCGGGCGATCTCCAGGGAGTCGATCCCGCTCCCGTCCACCGCCTCGATCAGCCCCCGGAGGAAATCGAGGTCGATCATTTGTTGGCGCGCTCGATGTACTTGTCTTCACGGCGGTCGACGCGGATCACGTCGCCCTCGTTGAGGAACAGCGGCACCTGCACGACTGCGCCCGTCTCCAGCTTGGCCGGCTTGGTCCCGCCCGTGGCGGTGTCGCCGCGGACGCCGGGGTCGGTCTCGGCGATGGCCAGCGTGACGAAGAAGGGGAGCTCCACCGAGATCACCTTCTCGCCGTGCACCAGCCCGTCGCACTCCATCCCCTCCTTGAGGTACTTGAGCTGCTCCTCGCCGAGGACCTCCGCCGAGAGCGGCACGTCGTCGTACGACTGCGTGTCCATGAAGTGGTAGAACTGGCCGTCGCTGTAGCTGTACGTCATGGGCCGGTGCTCCAGCCGCACCTCGTCGATGCGCTCGCCCGCCCGGAAGGTCTTTTCCAGCACGGAGCCGGTGAGGACGTTGCGCAGCTTGCTGCGCACCACGGTGTTCCCCTTGCCCGGCTTGTGGTGCTGGAACCACAGGATGGTCCAGAGCGTGCCATCCATGTTGATGGTCATCCCGTTCCGGAAGTCGGCCGTCGTAGCCACGGATTCTCCTTGTTTAAACGGACACGGACCGGCGCCCCCCGGCCCGGCCGAGGTGCCCGACCAGGGCGCGGAGCGCCAGCAGGTAGCTGTCCGCCCCGAAGCCGCACACCACCCCCACCGCCCTGTCGGCCAGGTACGAGTGGTGGCGGAACGGCTCCCGGGCGAAGACGTTGGAAAGATGCACCTCCACGTACGGGCGCGCCACTCCCAGCAGCGCGTCCCGCAGGGCGACGCTGGTGTGGGTGTAGGCGCCCGCGTTGACCAGGAACCCGTCCACCCGGGGCCCGGTCTCCTGCACGTGGGTCACCAGGGCGCCCTCGGAGTTGGCCTGGTACGACTCCACCTCGGCCCCCAGGTGCGCCGCCAGCGAGGCCAGCGCCGCGTCCACGTCGGCCAGCGTCCCGTGCCCGTACACCTCCGGCTCGCGCGAGCCCAGCAGGTTCAGGTTGGGCCCGTGGACGACGGCGATCCTCAACGCTTCAGGCTCTGCAGCCAGGCCTGGAACGACTCCAGGTCCTCGTCGTCCCCGCCCGCCTCCGCCGCGGCGGG
>JBFMFL010000314.1:0-8058 GCA_040752145.1 Gemmatimonadota bacterium | reverse complement strand
CGACGACCGCCGGCCCGAGCCGCAGACGTATTCCGACCGCGACCGCTTCCCCGCACGCCCACCCCGCACCGAGCGCGCCCCCGTCCTGGTGCCGTAGACACACCGACAGCGGAACGAGAAAGCCGGGCCGGGGGTGGGGCCCGGGCCGGCTTTCTGCTGTCGGGGCCGTATGTCGATCCGCCTGCGTCGGCCGGATCACGCTGGCTTCGAACAAACGCACCGCCTGCGCAGCCTCTCGCGGCCTCCCTGCGCAGATCCCAGGAACTGCAACACCAGGAGCACGTCCGAGATCGCCCCCACCAGCAGGGCCGCGAAGGGGGCGTGCTCCAGCAGGGCGAGCCGGGGTGTGCGGGGGGATGGCTCATTGCGACGAGACGGCGACGGAAACGGGCAGGCCGGGCGCCCCGCGCCCGGCCCGTCTGTCTGCCTGCGTCCCCGGCACCCTTCCGCCGCGCAGGCGATGCGCCTCGAAGTTACCCCGTACGCGCCGGTCCGCGACACGCCGGACATCTCGCGCCCTCGCGGGCCCGGCTACTCGTAGCGCAGCGCCTCGATGGGGGCCAGCAGCGCCGCGCGCCGCGCGGGCCACAGCCCGAAGAAGATCCCCACGCCGCCGGAAAAGAGCAGCGCCATCGCCACGGCCCCGCCGGAGACGGGGGCGTCGAAGCCGCCCAGCATCCGCATGGCGAGCGAGCCGCCCGCCCCCAGCGCCAGCCCGATCGCCCCGCCGGCAAGGCAGAGCACCAGCGCCTCGATGAGGAACTGGAGGAGGATGTCGCGACGCCGCGCCCCCAGCGCCTTGCGGATCCCGATCTCGCGGGTGCGCTCGGTCACGGACACCAGCATGATGTTCATGATGCCGATGCCGCCCACCACCAGCGACACCGCCGCGATCCCCGCCAGCAGGAAGGAGAAGGTGCGCGCCGTCTCCTGGAAGGTGTTGAGCAGCGTGGCCTGGTTGCGGATGCTGAAGTCGCCGGCCTCGCCGGGGCGGATGCGGTGCTCGCGCCGCAGCGTCTCGTCGATCCTCACCATGGCCGCGTCCATCCGGTCCTCGGCCGCGGCCTGCACGCCGATGGACTGCACCCGGTCGCTCCCGAAGACGCGGAAGCGCGCCGTCGCCATGGGGACGTAGACCTGCTCGTCCGGGTTGTTGAAGCCCTCGCCGCCCTTCTCGGCCAGCACGCCCACCACCTCGAACGCGGTGCCGCCGATGCGCACCGTCTGCCCGACCAGCGCCTCCGTGTCGGCCGCGCCCAGGCGCTCGCCCATGGCCGCGCCCAGCACCGCGACGCGGCGGCGGCCCCGCTCCTCGCCCTCGGTGAACAGCCGCCCGGCGGCCACCCGGTGGTTGTTCACCGGGAAGAAGCTGGGCCAGGTGCCGATCACGGTGCCGTTGGAGTTGCCGGAGCCGAGCTCCACCTGCACCCGGCCCTGCATCTGCGGGGCGACGGCGGCGATGGGGCCGCCGACGGCCGCTCGCAGCGCCTCCGCGTCGTCCGTGGTGAGCTGCGCGTCGCCGCGGTCCACGCCGCCCGCGAACTGCTGCCCGGGGCGCACGGTGAGGACGTTGGTCCCCAGCCCCTGGAGCCGCTCCTGCACCGACCGCTGCGCCCCCTCGCCCAGCGCCACCATGGTGATCACCGCCGCGATGCCGATGATGATCC
Organism: Gemmatimonadota bacterium; assembly: GCA_040752145.1. GTDB lineage: Bacteria > Gemmatimonadota > Gemmatimonadetes > Longimicrobiales > Longimicrobiaceae > JAFAYN01. The sequence continues at coordinate 6,391 of JBFMFL010000314.1, read as the reverse complement.
CCAGCATGGTGAGGAAGGAGCGCATCTTGTTGGCCCGGACGGCGCCCAGCGCCACCCGGAAGATCTCGCCGAAGAGCATGTCACCCTCCCCGCGGCCCGCCGCCGCCCGGCACGATCCCGCCGCCGGCCCGCTGGCGCACGCGCTCGCTGGCCTGCTCCTGTTCCTGCTTGAGGCGCGTGGCGGACATCAGCCGCACCCGCTCGCCCGCCTTGACGCCGCCCAGCACCTCCGTGTACTCCCAGTCGCTCACGCCCAGCGTCACCCGGCGCGCCTCGGGGCCGCTCGCCCCCTCGACGAAGAGCACTCCCGGCCGCGTCTGACCCGTGGAGCCCTGCGCCCCCCCGGAACCGCCGCTCCGCTGACCGCCGCGGGCCGCCGAGTTCGCCGCACCGCCGGCCGCCCCCGAGGGGCGGAGCGACGCCTGCACGGCCGCCGCGTCCAGCCCCAGCGCCTCGGCGGCGCCGGCGGCGTCGCGCACGGCCACCACGGCGCCGTTGGGCACCACGGTGGCGTCCGGGCGCTTCACCACCTGGATCCGCACGTCGGCGTTCATCCCGGGGCGCAGCAGCCCCTCGCGGTTCTCCAGGCGCACCAGCACGGGAAAGAGCGTCACGTTCTGCTCCACCACCGCCTGGGGCTCCACCTTGAGCACCGTGCCGGTGAAGACGCGCCCCGGGTACGACTCCACGGTGACTCGCGCCGTCTGGCCGGGCTGCACCTGGCCCAGGTCGGTCTCGTCCACCTTGGCGCGCACCTGCACCTCGCTCAGGTCCGCCATCTTCATCAGCGTGGTGCCGCCCGACACGTTGGAGGTGGCCGAGGCGATGATCTGCCCGGTCTCCGCGCCGCGCTCGATCACCGTCCCCGCGATGGGGGCGCGGATGGTGACGTCGCCGCTCCGCTGCCGCGCCAGCTCCAGGTTGGTCTCGGCGCGGACCAGCTGCGCCTGGGCGTTGGCGGCCTGCTGCACCGCCGCCTCGTACTCCTGCTGCGTCGCCACCTGCGCCTCCCGCAGCTCCTGCAGGCGCCGCCGCTCGGCCGAGGTGGTGGCGATGCTCACCCGCGCCACCGACAGGTCGGCCTCGGCCTGGGCGAGCGCGTTGCTCACGTCGCGCGGGTCGATGGCGGCCAGCAGGGCGCCGCGCTCCACCCGGTCGCCGGTCTCCACGTGCAGCGCCAGGATCTCGCCCGACGCCTTGGACTTGACCTCCACCACGCGGACGGGCTCGACCACCCCGGCGGCCTCCACCGCCACGTCCAGGTCGCGCCGCTCCACCGCCGCCGTCTCGGGTGCGGTGTCCGCCGCGGCTTCCTTCGACGCGCCGCACCCGGCGAGCGCCCCCGCGCCAGCCAGGAGGACGCCCAGGGCGAGCGCCCTCGCTCTCGTCTTCGTCTTCACCTTGCACCTCCCTGCGCGGCCAGGCTGCGGCGCGCGCTCCGGTTCCGTTGGTCCTGCTCGATGAGGCCGTCGCGGAGGATGACCATCCGCCCGGCGTGCTCCGCCACGTCGTGCTCGTGGGTGACCATGATCACCGTCTGCCCCTCGCCGTGGAGCCGCCCGAAGAGCGCCAGGATCTCCGCGGAGGTCCGGGAGTCCAGCGCGCCCGTGGGCTCGTCGGCGAGGAGGATGGAGGGGCGGGTCACCAGCGCCCGCGCGATCGCCACGCGCTGCCGCTGCCCGCCCGAAAGCTCGTTGGGGCGGTGGCCCATGCGCTCCCCCAGCTCCACCGAGCGCAGCGCCTCCGCCGCGCGCTCGCGCCGCTCCTTCCTCCCCACGCCGGCGTAGACCAGCGGCAGTTCCACGTTCTCCAGCGCGCTGGAGCGGGGGAGGAGGTTGAAGGTCTGGAAGACGAAGCCGATCTCGCGGTTGCGTACGCGGGCCAGCTCGTCGTCGCTCATCCCGGCCACCGGCGTCCCGGCGAGGACGTACTCCCCGCCGGTGGGCGAGTCCAGGCAGCCGATCAGGTTCATCAGCGTGCTCTTGCCGGAGCCGGAGGGCCCCATGATCGCCACGTACTCGTTGCGGCCGATGTCCAGGTCCACCCCGCGCAGCGCCCGCACCGTCTCCACGCCCATGCGGTACTCCTTGGTGAGCCCGCGGATGCGGATCACCGCGCCGTCCCCCGGCGAGGCCCCGTGTCCGCCCCTCACAGCTCCCTCCCGACCAGCGCTTCCAGCTCCGCGCGGGCGAGCTGGTAGTCGTAGCGCGCCGCCACCAGGTCGCTCTCCGCCTGGGTCAGCGCCGTCTGCGAGGCCAGGCGCTCCAGCATGGTGCTGCTCCCCATGCGGTAGCGCTGGTCCTGCACCCGCAGGTCCTCCTCGGCCACCTGGACCGCCTCCTCCGCCAGCCCGATGCGCTGCTCCGCCAGCCGCAGCGCGGAAAGCGTGCGCTCCAGCCCGGCGCGGGCGGCGCGCTCGGCGTCGGCCAGCTGCACGCGCGCCACGTCGGCCTGCACCCGGGCGCGCTCCACGCCGGCCTCGCGCTGGAAGCCGTCGAAGAGGGGGATGGAGACGCCCAGCCGGAGGTCCCAGTTGGCGTTGCCGGCCAGCGTCGGGTCCTGGTTGGCCCAGTCGGCGCCGGTCCCCAGCGTGACGGTGGGGCGGTACTGCGCCCGCGCCGCGGACATCCCCGCCTCCGCCGCGGTGACGCCGGCCGCCTCGGCGCGGACGGCGGGCGCCCGGGTCGTCACCAGCGCCGCCAGGCTCTCGGCCGGGACGGCGAGCGGGGTGGGCCGCAGCGGCTCGGACTGCTCGGCGGCCACCGGCCCCGGCGCCCCGACGGCGCGGCCCAGCGCGAAGCCGGCCACCTCGCGGTCGCTGCGCGCCTGCGCCAGCGCCTGCCGGGCGTCGTTGAGCTCCAGCCGCGCCCGCAGCACGTCGGAGCGGGTGGCGGAGCCCACGCGCAGCCGCAGCTCGGCGGCCTCCAGCGCCTCCTCGGCCCGCTTCACCTGCGCGTCCGACACGCGGATCAGCTCGTCGGCGCGGAGCACGTCGAAGAACGTGCGCTTGGTGGCGAGCACCACGTCGAAGCGCTGCGCCTCCAGCGTGGCCTCGGCCGCCGAGGTCTCGGCGCGGGCCTGGCGCAGCTCGGCGGTGCGCCGCCCGCCGGTGTAGACCGGGACCGACGCGGAGATCCCCGCGCCGTAGGCGTCGGCGAAGCCGTCGCCCAGCCCGGTCTGGCTCCCCAGCTGCTGCGTGGCGCCGAGCGACGAGCTGGCGCTGGCGGACAGGGTGGGGAGGAAGGCGCCCTTCGCGCTCCGTTCCCCGGCCCGGGCGCTGCGGACCGTGCCGGCGCCCTGCGCCACCGCGGGGCTCGCCTCCAGCGAGCGGCGCACGGCCTCGTCCAGAGTCACCCGGGTCTCCGGCTGTGCCGGGGCCGCGGCGCGGACGGTGTCGGCCGCGGGCACCGCCTGCGCGGCCGACGCGGCCGGCACCAGGGCGAGCGCGCTCACGCCCGCGAACAGGGAGGCGGCGGCGCGCCGCGCGCTCTCACGCGAGAATCTATCGGTCATCTATCCTCCATCTATTGTCGTAGAACGGGCGCCGCACCGGCCGGAGGCCGGGCCGCGGGACCGCCGGTTTTTCGGTCAGACCGCGCCGGGCTCCGGCGCTCCGGGCCCGCGCCCCTCCCCGCCGCCGCGCCTGCGCCGCTCGGCGCGGCGCTCCTCGCGGAACCGCCGGAACTCCTCCCGCTGCTCGGGGGTGAGCACCCCTTCGACGGCGGCGCGGGTGGAGTCGAAGCGGGCGCGCAGCCGCGGCCGCATCTCGCGGAAGAGCGAGTCGGCCTTCCGCCGGTCGCGCTCCACGATCCGGTTGATCGTGTCGCGCTGCTGCGGCGTGAGGTTCAGCCGGTCGTCCAGCGGGCCGCCGGCCTCGAAGATGTCCGGCCCTCCGCGCCCCGGCCCGCGGCCCTCCGCCCCCGGCGGCGGGGGCGACCAGCGGTGCCCCCCGCGCGCCCGGTCCACCGCGGCCCCCACCAGCGCCCCCGCCAGGAAGGTCACCAGCAGGCTGGCGAGGGCGAGCCACCGCAGCCGGCGGGTCCGGCTCGCGTCTCCGTTCATTGCGTGTCTCCTTCCAGGTCTGTCACCAGCGCCTCCAGCGAGGGCGCCTGCCCGCCGTCCACCCACTCGGCCACCGCGGTGGGGTAGCCCAGGGCGTCGGCGAGGCCCGCGCCGGAGGCGGTCGAGGTCTGCACCGGGCCGCCCGTCACCAGGAACGCCGCCGCCGCGGCCGCCAGCAGCGCCGCCGCCGAGACGGTGGGGCGCATCCAGTCGGCGAGGAGCAGGAGCATCCCCGGCTGCGGCAGGCTCGCCCGCCGCGCCAGCTCCGGCCCGGCGGCGGCCATGACGCCGGCCACCATCCGCTCCCACCGCGCCGGGTCCCGCGAGGGATCCAGCGGGGCGAGGTCGCGGAAGTCGTCCTCGATGATCACGTTTCCTCCTTGTGTCTCCAGGACAGCCGCTCGCGGAGCGTCTTCCTGGCCTTGAACAGGTGGACGCGGGCGGAGCCGTCCGACATCCCCAGCCTGGTGCCGATCTCCTTGTGGCTCCACCCCTCGAAGTCGTGGAGGAGGACCACCTCGCGCTGGGTCTCGGTGAGCCCCCGCATGGCGCCCACCAGGTCCTCGCGCAGCTCGCTCCGCTCGGCCTCGCGGTGCGGGTCGGGCCCGCCGGATGCGCCCAGCGCCTCGTCCAGCGGGAGCGCCGCTCGGATGCCGCTGTAGCGGCGGACGTCGTGCGCCCGGTTACGGACGATGGCCATGAGCCAGGCGCCGAACTGGTCCGGGTTGCGGCACTCCTCGATCCGCTTGAGGGCGGTCACGAGCGCGTCCTGGCACACGTCCTCGGCGTCGGCCGGCTCGCCCAGCTGGGCGACCGCGACCGCGTACGCGGCCTTGAGGTGCCTGCGCACCAGGGCCTCGAACGCCGCGGAGCTGCCCTGCCGGGCCCTCCCGACGAGGACTGCGTCGCTCTCGCTCATCTGCGCGGCGGGCGGTCCGGCCGACCCGGGCGGGCGTGCCCGGGACGGACCGGATCGGCTCCCTGCTTAGCGGGAGCGCGGGGCCTGCCGCCCCCGCTCGCCACGCTCGCCGCGGGCGCCGCGCTCACCGCGCTCGCCACGGGGCCCGCGCAGGTACTGCCGCGCGGCCTGCTCCTGCTCGTCGGTCAGGACGGACCGCACCTGCTCCATGGCGGCCTGCTGGTTCGCGCGGAGCTGCTCGATCTGCGGACGGATCTGCTCCATGCGGGCGCGCATGGCCTGGAGCTCCTGCTCGGTGGGCGGGGCCTGGCGCTCGCCCTGCCGGCGCTGCGGGCGGGCCGCCTCCAGCTGGCGGTGCAGGGGCTCGTTCTTCTGCTCCAGGTCGCGCTGGATGCTTTCCAGGCGCGAGACCTGGTCCCCCGTGAGCTTCAGCTCGGCGCGGTGCTCCAGGAGCGCCGCGACGGGCGAGAAGCGCGGCCCGTGGCGGCCCTGCCGTCCGTCCTGGTGCTGGGCGTGGGCTCCGGCGGCGCCGGGCCCCTGCTGCGCGAGCAGGGCGGGAGCGGGGGCGGCGGCGAGGAGCGCCGCGGCCAGGACGACTCGGTTCGTGCGGAACATGTATCTGGTCTCCAGCATTGGGGTTGGGTCGAATCAGCGCGCGCTGACCGGTTGGTCCCTTACAAGACGCACGGGGGTCCGAAAGTGTTAACGACTTTCTCTCCGCCGCAAAAAAGAGGCGCCCTCCGGGTCGGGAGGGCGCCTCGTGCTGCGATTGCTGGCGGCGCGAACAGGAGATCACCCGGTTTCCACCCCCGGCATGCAGTTCGATCTAACCGCGCTGATCGCCTGTCGGGTTATCGATCAACCCAAGTTGTTGTAAAGAATCTGCCGCCCTGATAACCGGGTAGCGGGTGCGAAGCGTGGTGCTACTCCGACTCGACTGCATTATCGACCGTAAATCCCTGGTCGACTGCGGCCTTCCAGTCCGGGGGGAGCTTCGAGAGGTTGTTCTTTACCACCTTCGCGTCATTGCGGACTGCTTCCTGAAGGGCAGCAATTAGCTTGTTTCGCCAAGCCGGGGTAGTGCCGATGCGCGGAATGAGGAGCATGAAGTGCTCCCCGACGTAGTTCTGTCCGTACCAGTCCCTGCTTAGTTGAGTCGCCAAGGTGTTCACCAGAGCATTCCGGTCGGCAAAGTGCGCTCCGAAAAGTTTAGCCCACGTGCCAAGTGCTCCCCCAATAAAGGCTTTGCCGCCCCACCCGTCGCGTTTGCCCTTCGGAATGTCGGTAGACACTCGGCCGGGTGCTGAAGTTGCAGGCAGGCCAGAGAACCGGTGGCAAAGCGTCTCTGGAGGAAGCTATGGCAAGAGCGAAGGCAAGTGGGACGGCTCCGTGCGTGCACTGTGGGGGCAC
>JBFMFL010000313.1:0-8061 GCA_040752145.1 Gemmatimonadota bacterium | reverse complement strand
TGAGGTCACGGGAGTGTGGCACCCGGAAGGCCCGGGCTCAAATCGTTTCACCTGCGAGCACGCTGTAAGATGGGCCAGATCATGCGGTTACAGCAGCATTGTGGAAGCTAAACCGGACACTACTGATTCCTCCTACTCCGTTTCTGCTCGATTGTGCTCACCGATGTTTATTGGTCGAGAACTACCGCTTGTCTAACAGGGCTCTCAATCTCGGATCTGTTCGCACCTGACCAGTTAGGGGACCTTGCTTCCATAAACCATACAGTTGCTCCCATAATTATAGCAATGCGTCCCCGCCGGGATATCCCAGCAGGGCCGCATTGCTCGGGGCCACTCCCGCGCCTCGGCGCGGGCCGCCGGGCTCACCCCGCCCCGGCCTCCGCCTCCGCGGACGACACGGTGAAGCCCGGGTCCAGCGCGATGCGCTCCCTGCCCCCGCCCTCCGCGCCCTCCGCCGGGCCGATGTCCTCCTCGCCGCCGGGGTACACGAACGAGTCCCTGGGCGCGTAGAACGACGACCCCGCCACCACCTGGAGCGGCGACGCCGGCCGCAGCGCGTACACCGGGTGGTCCGGCGCCAGGAACTCGATGGACTGCACCTGGAAGGAGCTCACCAGCTCGCCCACGTACGGGTAGTTGCCGGCCACCAGCCGGTTCCCCACGCGGGTGATGTAGCGCAGGTGCCCGCCCAGCACCAGGTCGGCCGGGCCGCTCACGGAGGCCCGGGTGCGGATGACGGGCGTGCCGTCCACCGAGGTGGTAGCCGTCACCACGCCGCCCTCCACCTCCACCGTGGTCGATCCCGGGCCGGCCGGCACGCCGCGCTCCGCCGCGTACTCGCGCATCACCTCCGACGAGTTGAAGTAGTGCGTGAAGAAGCGCGCCGGGGTGACGCCGTCCGGGGCGAACAGCCCGCCCACGTCCAGCCCCAGGTAGGTGAGCGAGTACGCCCCGAAGCCGGTGGTCTGCTCGGCCCGGTCCACCACGTACTGGTTCATGTACACGGCGCGGTTCGCCGCCGGCTTCAGCGCGCGCGGCAGGAGCCGGGCGCAGGCCTCCGGGTCCGCGGGGATCCAGCTCGTGTAGACCATGCGGCTGTCGAGCACGAGCTGGGGTGCAGCGAGCTTGCTCGCCATGGCGGTCTCCTTTCCCAGAGGTGTGCCGGGGGGCGCCCCGCCGCGTGCGCGGCGTTCGGCCGGGGGAGGGCGGCGGCGCCGGGAAGCGCCGCCGTCCTACTGTGCACGCCGGACGATCCCGTCGCAAGCACGTCGTACACGTGCGTTCAACAGCGGCCGGAAATCGCGCGGCCGGCGGACGACCGGGGCACTACGGGAAAGAGCCGGCGGAGATCGAGGGGGGCGGTCCGCTCCGTGGTGGACAAGGACGCCGGCTCAGCCCTGCTCGCGTGGAGAGAACCGCGAGTGGAGGTGCACGCCGACCGTGTGCAGCAGAGACACCTGCATCAGCAGCGCGCACGCGGCTGCGAACGCAAACAGGTAGCCCGGCCGTTCGTACGTGCCGATGAACTCGGTGACGTGTGGGAGCGGGAGGAGCGCCGCCGAAAGCAGCACGGGCACGGCCAACAGGCGGGGCAGCGGCTGTCCACTCCGCCAAAGGAGCCAAAGCACGCACAGAAGCCAGGCCAGGACGGAGACCGCATACCATTGCGACAGGCGAAGGAACAGCGGGAGCATAAACACCGCCGTCCACACCGGAATGGTCCGGTACATCACCGACAGGGGGTCGGGCACTCGCCGCGGTTCGGCAAGTCCGTCGGCGAGGGCCAGGAAGAGAGCGAGCCCGAACACCACGCGGCCGGAGGTCCCGTCGGCCAGGAGCCGCGCGGAGAGCAGGAGGATGGTCGCGAGCAGCAGGTCCACTCCCCGGACCAGCCAAGAAGGGCGTGCTTGGGTTGGTTCCATGACGTGTGGGAAGGGGTGGAGGGGTGCGTGCGCGCTCCGGGCGGACCCATACTGCCACTTCCCGTGCATCGTCACAAGGAGAGCGCCCGCGGGCCGCGCCGGCGCCAAGGGAGAACTACGACGGCACCCCCCCGCGACCCCCAATCACGACTTGCTCCCTCCGATCCGCCGCAAGCGGAGAGGGGAGCACCGCACGGCCTCCCCAACCGGTGTGTAGCGTACTCCGTACTTCGTACTGCCGTTCCCTTTCGCACTCCCGCACTCCCGCACTCCCGTTCAGCTCCCCAGCCGCCGCACGACCTCCCGCTCCAGCTCCCCGCCGCTCCCCCACCGGTTCGCGGCTCCGCCGCCCCGGCCCGTCACCCGCAGGCGGTCACGTCGTGGTGCACTGCGCGCGGACCGGCGCGGCGTTGCGGCAGCGGATGGACTCCGACATCCCCCGCGCGTTGCCGCCGCACGCGCTCTCCTGGGCCGCAACGCGCGCCTCCGCCTCCGTCGCGCCGGCTCCCTTGCGGCACACGACCTCGCCGCCGAACTCCAGGCACACTTCGCACCGGCTCCGCACTCTGGGCATGCTCCCGTAGATCAGGAAGCCTACCAGGAGCACGAACCCGACCCCCAGCAGCAGCCCCGGCCTGAATCTCATCTCTCCCCCGCTGGTCCGGTTCCCCGCCGGTCCGCCGCCGGCGCGCGTGGAATCTAGCCGGGCGAGGCGGATCCCGCAGCCGTGGGCCGCGCCACGGACCATACCGCGTGCTCCATGCCGCCGTGCAGGGCCGTGCCCTCCGGCCGCATCCCCAGCTTCCGCGCCACCCCCTGCGAGGGCAGGTTCTCCGGGCGGATCAGCGACACCACGCGCGGCAGCTCCAGCGCGCCGAAGGCGTGGTCGCGCGTGGCGAGCGCGGCCTCCGTGGCGTAGCCGCGCCGCCAGAAGGGGCGGTGCACCAGGTAGCCCACCTCCGGCTCCGGGCGGCCGTTCACCTGCTGCACCACCAGCCCCACCTGGCCCACCGGCTCGCCGCCCGTCCGCTCCTCGATCAGCCACAGGGCGTGCCCGTGCTCGCGGTAGCGCTCCACCTGGCGCTCCAGCCACCCCCGCGCCTCGCCGCGCGTGTAGCGCCGCGGGTAGAAGCGCATCACCTCCGGGTGCGCCAGCATCGCGGCCACGAAGTCCAGGTCCGCCGGCGACATCTCGCGCGCCCGCAGGCGCTCCGTCTCCCAGATGGGCTTCATACGCCGCTCCTCGCGCGCTCGGGTGTACGCCCCGCGGAGGACGCCCCCACGCCCTCCGGGAAGATCCCCCACACCGGTGTCCCGCGCCCCCGGACAGCCGGCATCCCCCCGGCGGCGCTACCGTCAACGGGGAAGGATGCAGCATCGCACGGAAACGATCCAGTCGGGGAGGAAGCCATGAGGACCGTGTTCTCGTCCTGGGCCAGCGGCGACGCCGCGGGCGACCTGGACCGCGCCGAGGGGACGCTGCTGTTCGCCGCGCTGGCGGGCATCGTCCCGGGGCTGTTCGCCTGGGTCCTCGCCACCCTGGCCGACGCCATCTCCGTCGTGGCGCCGGAGCCCCTGGCGGGCGCCGCGGCGCTGCTCCTGGCCGTGGCCACGCTGGTGCGGTGGATCGGCATCGGCGTGCTCATCCTCGTGGTGCCGGTGCTGCTGGGGCTGTCGCTGGTGGAGCACCACCGGGCGCACGGCAGGTCGCCGGAGCTTTCCGCGTGGGCGCTCGCCGAGGTCTACGTTGCGGCGGCCGCGGTCGCGCTGGTGGGGTTCCTCTGGCTCACGTAGACGGCTTTACGGCTGAACTGATTTACTGCGTGTTCGGGCGTGCCCCCGGCTGCGCCGGGGTCGGGCTGCGGCTCCGTAGGACTGCAAACAACGCAGCCCAACGGAGTCGAGCCCCGGCGCGGCACCTTTGAACTGAGGTGCCCCGCCGGGTCTCGCCCCTTCGGGCCGAAATCCCTCACGCGACTGCCGACGTGACATCAGCATCCCGCCGTTGTCCCCTCTCCCAGAATTGGGAGAGGGTGGCGAGCCTCAAGCGAGCCGGGTGAGGGCCGCCGTTGCCGTTCACTTTCGCACTCCCGCACTTTCGCACTGCCGTTCCCCCTCACACCGCCAGCGCCGCCCGCTCCGCCTCCGCCCTGGCCGGGATCCGCTCCATGGCGCGCTCGGCGAGCGCGCAGATGGTGAGCGACGGGTTCACGCCGGGGTTGGCGGACACGGCGGAGCCGTCCACCACGTACAGGCCCGGGTAGTTCCACACCTGGTGCCCGGGGTCGATGACGCCGGTCTCCGGGGAGTCGCCCATCACGCAGCCGCCCAGCACGTGCGCCGTGGTGGGGATGCCGAACAGCGTCTCGGTGGCCAGGCTGGCGAGGAAGCCGTCGGCGCGGGCGGCCACGCGCTCGCCCAGCTCCGTGGCCTCCGCGATGGCCGCCGTGGGGGCGGGGCCGTGGGCCAGCACGCTGCGCGCGCCGCGCCCCAGGCGCGCGGGGCGCAGCGTCAGCCAGCTGTCGACGGTCCGCATGTAGAGCAGGATCATCGAGTGCCGCCCGAAGTCGGGGGTGAAAAAGGCGCGCAGGGCGCGGCGGGGGGAGCGGGCCACGGCGCGCAGGGCGCCGCCGATGCGCCCGGCGGCGCCGGAGCCCGGGCCGTGCGGCGCCATCAGCACCCGGAAGAACCCCGAGCCGGCGGGGTAGCGCACCGGCTCCAGCGTGGAGCAGTCGTCGGTGTGCAGGATGGAGGTGATCGCCACCCCCTCCGACATGGGGCGGTCGCGCCGCTCGCTCACCACCCCCATCAGCACCTCGGAGTTGGTGCGCACGAACTCCCCCAGCCGCGGCGACAGGCGGGGGAGGCCGCGGGGGCTGGCCCGCAGCCGCAGCAGGAGCGGCACGGTCCCCAGCACCCCGCCGGCGAGGACGACGTTGCGCGCCCGGATGGTGCGGCGGCGCCGGCGCCGCCACGGGCGGACCGGGCCCTCCAGCACCTGCACCTCGTAGCCGCCCTCCCCGGGGCGGATCCACTCCACCTCGTGCTCCGGGCGCACCTCCGCGCCGCGCCGCTCCGCCAGGTACAGGTAGTTGCGGTCCAGCGAGTTCTTTGCGCCCACCCCGCACCCCAGCATGCACCCGCCGCAGTGGGTGCACCCCGTCCGCGCCGGCCCCTCCCCCCCGAAGTACGGGTCGGGCACGGTCCTCCCCGGCTCGCCCAGGAACACCCCCACCTCCACGGGGCGCAGCCGGTCTTCGAGGCCCAGGTCGCGCGCCACGGCGGCCATGACCTCGTCCGGGAGGGTGACGCGGGGGTAGCGCGCGGCGCCCAGCATGCGGCGGGCGCGCTCGTAGGCGGGGGCCAGCTCCGCCTTCCAGTCGGCCAGGCCGCGCCAGCCGGGCGCGTCGAAGAAGGCGTCGCCGGGGACGGGGAGGGTGTTGGCGTACACCAGCGAGCCGCCCCCCACCCCCACGCCGGACACCGCGGTGAGGTGGCGCAGGAACTTCATCTGGAAGGGGCCGCGGAAGCCCAGCCGCGGCATCCACAGCCAGCGGCGCAGCTGCCAGTTGCTGCGGGGGAAGTCCTCCGGGCGGAAGCGCCGCCCCTTCTCCAGCACCAGCACGCGATGGCCCTTCTCCGCCAGCCGCAGCGCGCTGACGCTGCCGCCGAAGCCCGAGCCTACGACGAGGAAGTCCCAGGTCATGTTCCGAGGACGGGTGCGAGGCGCGGAACGCCGCGGGTGCGGGCGCTCTCCCCTTCAAGATCGGAGGGGCGCGGCGGCGCGCAAGCGGGGGCTCCCCCGCGCCGTGCGGGGGACTCCCCCACGCGCGGGCCCTTGCCGCGGCCGGCGCGGCGACGCATCGTGAGATGCATCCCCCCGCCCGCCGCCGCGCGGGCGTAGCCCGGAGCTTGCGTCTGCTCCCCGGTCCGTGGAGCGCCTCCCCGGAGGCGGCTCCCCCGTCCCGCACCCCCGTCCGCCGGAGGAGGCTCGCCATGCTCCGTCGCCGGAGACCTGCCCGTCCCGCGCCCCGGGCCGCCCTGGCCGCCGGGCTCCTCCTGCTGGGCGCCTGCGCAGCCGCGCCCCCGCCCGACCCCTCGCCCGCAACGGCCCAGGTGTCGCTGGAGGCGCTGTCCGCCGCCGACGCCCTGTTCGCGCGCGCCGGGGGGGCGTACGGGCAGCGGCGCTACGCGCGCGCCGCCGAGCTGTTCGCCCGCGCCGGCGAGGCGCCGGGGTACTGGCGGCGGGAGGCCGCCTTCTACAACGCGGCCTCCGCCTACGCGCTGGCCGGCGACGCCGCCTCCGCGCTCGACTACCTGGGGCGCGCCGTGGCCGCGGGGTTCCGGGGCGCCGGGCACATGGCCGGGGACGCGGACCTGCGCCCGCTGCACGGCGACGCGCGCTGGGCGCAGCTGCTCGCCGCGGCCCGCGGCAACGAGGCGCGCTACCGTGCCGAGCGGGACGACCCCGCGAACGCCCGCGTGGTGGCGGAAGACGTGGAGCGCTTCTGGCGCGCCTACGACCTGGCCGCGCGCCGGGCCAGCGACCGCTCGCGCGGCGCCGTGTTCCTGCGCGAGTACCTGGAGCGCGGGACCCCGGGGCTGCTGGACTACTACCGGCTCAAGATCGGCAGCCCGGAGGCGCTGGCCGCCTTCGTGGCGCGCCACCCGCGCTACTACCGGGGCGTGCGGGAGAGCACGCTGCGGGCGGCGCGCATGGAGCCGGAGATCCGCGCCGCCTTCGCCCGGCTGGAGGAGCTGTACCCGGAGGCGGTGTTCCCGGACGTGTACCTGGTGGTGGGGCGGCTCAGCTCCGGGGGGACGGTGTCCGGGCGCGGGCTGCTGATCGGCACGGAGATGTACGGGGTGACGCCGGAGACCCCGACGGACGAGCTGCACCTGGGGCTGCGCCGCATCGTGGGCCCGCCGGAGGACCTCCCCCACACGGTGGCGCACGAGCTGGTGCACGTGCAGCAGGCGCCGCTGCGCGACCGGACCCTGCTGGCCGGGGCGCTGCGCGAGGGCGGCGCCGACTTCCTGGCCGACCTGGTGGTGCCCCGCAGCACACCGCCCTTCTACGCGGTCTGGGGCGCGGCGCACGAGCGCGACGTGTGGGAGACCTTCGCGGCGGAGATGCACCAGACCGACTGGCGCGGGTGGATCGGCAACAACGGCACCGCCACCGAGGCGTGGCCCGCGGACCTGGGGTACTTCGTGGGGTACCGCATCGCCCAGGAATACTACGCGCGCGCCGCCGACAAGCCGGCCGCCTTCCGCGCGCTGCTGCGGCTGGACGACCCGGCCGCGATCCTGCGGGAGAGCGGCTACGCCGAGCGCTTCGCCCGCTGAGGGCGCGGCCCTTGTGCGCGCGCCTCCGGGCGCGGAGTTTTGGGGAGCGTCCCGCAGCCCGCACCGGAGGGGAGCCATGGCCGAGCAGCGCGAGCCGGTGGAGGTGGTCCGCCTCCCCGCGGAGGAGCGCTTCGAGATCCGCACCGGGGGCGAGCCCGCCTACCTCTCCTACGCGGAGATGGACGGCCGGCTGTACCTGATGCACACCGAGGTGCCGGAGGCTTTCGGCGGGCGCGGGCTGGGCGGCGAGCTGCTGCGCGCCGCCCTGGAGCACGCCCGCGGCGCGGGGGCGCAGGTGGTCGCCTTCTGCCCGTACGCAAAGGTGTGGCTGGGCCGGCATCCGGAGTACGCGGAGCTGGTGGCCGAGTAGCCGCACGGACGCCGGCGCGGGCGAGGGCGGCGGCTGAGAGGGGGCCCGGCGCCCCACGAACCCAGTTTCCACGGAGACCCCACATGGCGCAGATCACGCTGGACGCGGAAGAGGCGGAGTACCTGGCCACGGCGCTGCGGTCCTACATCTCGGACCTGCGGATGGAGGTGGCGGGCACCGACTCGTACGACTTCCGCGAGGCGCTCAAGAAGCAGGAGGCCGTGCTCAACCACGTGCTGGAGCAGCTGGGCCACGCGACCGACGAGTCCGGGACCGCGTAGGCCGCCGCCCGCCGCCGGGCTCCCCCCCACCCGCGATCGGTCCATGAGACGCTTGCGGCTCGCGGCCGCGCTGCTGCTGGCGGGGTGCGCCGCCGCGCCCCGGGGCCCGGCCGCCGCCCCGGCCGAGCCGTGCCCCGCC
>JBFMFL010000312.1:0-8072 GCA_040752145.1 Gemmatimonadota bacterium | reverse complement strand
CCGTCGCCGTCCGCGGCCCCCGCCCTGCCCCACCCGACCCGGGCGCCCCGGTGCCCGGAACGACCGAGGAGGACCGCCGGTCAGCCGGCCCGGCGGCTCACGCCTCCGAGTCGTGCGTGGCGCCGGCCAGGATCCCCACCGCGCGGCAGCAGGTGTGGCAGTACAGGGCGGCCGCGTACTCGCCCTCGGGGTCGGTGACGGAGGCGAACCCGTTGGGGTCGATCTCCGGCTCGATGAAGGCCAGGACCTCGATCTGCTCCGGGCCGCAGCGCGGGCACGGGACGTTGGACGGGTCCTTCCGGTAGGCCATGAGCAGCTCCAGCGCCTCGGCGTCGGTGAACGGCCCCTTGGGCTGCGGGAGCGTCGACTCGATCAGGTTGCGGATCCGGTTCATGGTGCTCCTCCTGGTCATCTATGGGGCCAGCGGACGCCGGGTCCTTGTCCGCTGCGGGTTTTGCCGTTGTGGGGATGCCCACTTGCAAGGAAGGGGCCACTCCGGCGCCCGGATCCGCCACGGTAAGTTCATGTAGAAGCTGGGGATACGGACGAACGGCGGGACCGCGGCGGGGAACGGCCGTCCAGGGCCGGCCCGGGGGGAGACCGGGTCCGCAGTGCAAAGGGCCGGCCACGGGGCCGGCCCTTCGCGCGTTCCGCGGCGGAAGTCCGCCCCGCCTACCGCGCCGGGGCGCCGGGCGGGAGGGTGCGCTCGAACAGCTCCAGGACGCGGCGGTACTCGTCGGTCCACGAGTCCGGGCGGACGAAGGAGTGGTCCTCCACCGGGTACACGGCCATCTCCCAGTTGGTCTTGCCCAGCTCGATCAGCCGCTGCGCCAGCCGCACCACGTCCTGGAAGTGGACGTTGGTGTCCACCATCCCGTGGGCGATGAGCAGGTCGCCGCGCAGCCCCTCGGCGAAGTAGATGGGCGAGGAGCGGCGGTACGCCTCCGGGTCGTCCTGCGGCTGGTTGAGGATGCGCGCCGTGTACGGGTGGTTGTAGTGCGCCCAGTCGGTCACGGAGCGGAGCGCCGCGCCGGAGCGGAACACGTCCGGCTCGGTGAACAGCCCCATCAGCGTGATGAAGCCGCCGTACGACCCGCCGTACAGCCCCACGCGCCCGGGGTCCACCCCCTCGTTGGCGACCAGCCAGCGGACGCCGTCCACGTGGTCGCTCAGGTCCTTGCCGCCCATGTGCCGGTAGATCCCGGTCCTCACCGCCGCGCCGTACCCCGCCGAGCCGCGGTAGTCGATGTCCAGCACCGTGTAGCCGCGCGAGGCGAGCAGGTGGTTGAACATGTACTCGCGGAAGTACGGGGCGCTCCAGCCGCGGTGCGCGTTCTGGAGGTACCCGGCGCCGTGGACGAAGAGCACCGCCGCCCCGTTGGGCTGCGCGCCCAGGTCGCGCGGGCGGTAGATGCGGGCGTACACCTGCTGCCCGTCGCGCGCGGGGAACGTCACCACCTCCGGGCGGATCCAGGGGCCGCTGCGGAACTCGGCGGTGGTGGACTGGGTGACGCGCTCCGCCCGCGCGCCGGCCCGGTTGGGCATCAGGAACAGGTCGGCGGGGCGGTCGGCCACCGAGTGCAGCACGGCCACCCAGCGCCCGTCCGGCGACACCACGCTCTCGTTCCACCCGTCCAGCGAGGTGACGCGCGTGCGCCGCCCGCCGTTCACCGACACCGCGTACAGGTTGCGCTCGCCGCGGTGCGTCTCGCTGGTGGTGAGCCAGAAGGTGCGCCCATCGGGCGAGAGCTGCACGTCGGTGACCTCCCACTCGCCGGAGGTCACGGGCGTGGCCTCGCCGCCCGCGGCCGGGGCGGTGTACAGGTGCGCCCACCCGGTGCGCTCCGAGACGAAGTACACCCGCCCGTCCGGGAGCCAGCCGGCGGTGAACAGCCCCGGGCCGCCCACCCAGGCCGTGTCGCGCAGGCGGTCCACCGTGGTCAGCCTGGCGTCCGCGCCCACGGTGTAGAGCCAGCGCTCCTTGAAGTCGGCGGGGATGCCGATGAGCAGCGCCCGGTCCTCGCGCGGGGCCCAGGCCGCCGTCGCCAGCGTCACCCGCCGGGCCTTGTCCTCGGCCTGGAGCCAGGTGGCCCTGCCGGTCGCCAGGTCCACCAGCGCCATGCGCTGCCCGGCCTGCACGTCGCCCACCTTGGAGCGCACGTTGAGGGGCTCGGTGTAGCCGCTCTCGGTGACGAAGTTGGGGACCAGCGTCTGCTTCTCCTCGGCGCGGTCGTTCACCCCCACCAGCACGTAGCGCCCCGTGGGGGAGACGTCCACGCTCCCCACGGTGGCGTTCCTACCGATGTAGACGGGGCGCACCCGGGTGCGCGCGGAGTCCAGCGCCTCGCGGTGCTCGCGCTCCTTGATGCGGTCGCGGATCACCTCCAGCAGCCGGGCCTGCTCGCGCTCCAGCTCGCCCCGCTGCCCCACGGTGTCCTTTTTCGCCGGCTCGGCCTCGGCGCGCAGGTCGGTGAGCTGGCGGATGGGGCCGCCCTCCACCGGCGTGGCGAACAGGTTGCTCCCCGACACGAAGAACACCGTGCGCCCGTCGCCGGAGAGCTGCGCGGAGCGCTCGTTCACCGGGGTGTCGGTGACGCGCCGCTCGCGCCCGCCCACCTCGGCCACGTACACGTCGCCGCCCCGCACGAAGGCGCGGCGCCGGCGGGCCGCGTCCCAGTCGCCCGACACGGCCGGGGCCGTGCGGTCGGCGACGGAGTCGGCCAGGCGCTCGGGGGTCCCGCGGCCCGGCGCCACGCGGTAGATGGACGTCGTGGTGTCGCGGCTCTCCGGCTGGCGCCAGCGGAAGTACAGCCAGCGGCCGTCCGCGGACCAGCGCAGCTCGTTGGGCGAGCGGCCGGTGAGCAGCTCGCCGCGCATGATGTTCGCGACCGACAGGTCGAAGGGCGCGCCCGCGGGCCGCTGCGCCGCCTGGCCCGCGGCCTGGGCGCCGGCCGGCGAGGCCGCGGCGAGGGCGAGCAGGAACGCGGACAGCTGCGTCGCGCCGGAGTGGAAGCGGCGTGGCATCGGGTGATCCTGGTGGTGTGTGGGAATCGTCCGGTCGTGGACCGCTCCTGATATGCGGCATCCCCCGAAAGGATCCCGCCGGCCCGCCCGGAGTTGCGGAGGGGCGCCGGGGCAACGTAAACTGGGGTTCCCCGCCGGACAAGCAGCACCGCCGCGCCATCTCGGCCCACCCGAACAGACGAGGCTCGATGTTCTCCACGAACTCCACGGCGATCATGCTGGCGGCCGCGCTCGCGGCCTGCGCCCCCGATGCGTCCGGGGCCGGCGCGGCAGTTCCGCGCGAGGACGCCGCGGCTTCCGTCCCGGAGGCAGCGGCCGCCGCGCCGGAGGCGTCCGCGCCCGCGGAGGCTCCGCCCGCCGAGGGCGCGCCGCCGGCCGGGTACTACGAGTGCTACTTCCACGGCGACTACGGCCTCCAGAACAGCTCCATGGTGTCGCTGCGGATCCACTCCGCCACCACGTACGAGGCCATGGAGGAGCGCGGGCGCTACGCGTTCGACGCGGCCGCGCGGACCCTCCGCATGGCGACGGGCCCGCTCGCCGGGCGCGTGGCGGGCGTCCGCGAGAGCGACGGCAAGCCCGCCATCGTCTTCGTCCGCAAGGACAACGAGGTGGACGGCAGGCCGACCATCGACATCTCCGACACCTGGTGCTACTTCCAGCCGGGCGGCCGCACCCGCTGACCGGCCCTCGCTTCCCCGACCCGCGCGTCCCGGCGCTCCACCGCATGCGACTCCGTCCCGCCCCGCTCCTCCTCGGCGCCGCGCTCGCGTGCGCCGCCGCGCCCACCGCCGCCGCCCAGGCGCGCCCCGCGCAGCCCGCCCGCCCCGCCGCGGCGGCCAAGCCCCCCGCCCTGCCGATGGGGCGCTGGGACTGCCGCGACGAGATCACCGGTCCGCTGCGCACCATGGGCTTCTTCGTGCTGCGCGCGGACGGCACCTACCGCTACCTGGACAAGGCCGACAAGCAGGGGCGCTACCGGCACGACCGCGCCACCGGGGTGGTCGAGTTCCTGACCGGCCCGTACGGCAGGGAGGGGGGATCGGACGACCACTTCCGCGGCTTCTTCGAGATCAACTCCGCCGGCAGGCCGATGATCACCCTGCGGCTGGTCACCAAGGGCACGCCGTACGCCGACGCCGACTACTGCTTCCCGGCCAGCCGGTAGACGCCGGTCGGCCGGCCGCCGACGCCCTCTCCTCGTCCTCCTCGTCCCCCATGCCCCGTCGCCTCTCCCCGCGTCTCACGCGGGCGGCCCTGGCCGCCCTGGCGCTCCTCGCCGCCTGCGGGACCCCGGACCCGGACGCGGGCGGCGGCCGCGCCCCCCGGGCGGTGCCGGCCGACTTCGCCGTGCGCTACGAGTGGGGCAACGGGGTGCTCCCCCCGCCCCACCACTACGACTACACCGTCCGCCTGGGCCCCGGCGCCGGCACGGGCCGGGTGGAGTTCCGGCCGGGCTACGACAGCCTCCCCGTGTGGACGGAGACGTTCCCGGTGAGCGAGGCGCAGCTCCGCTCCGTCTTCGCCGTGTTCATGGCCCGGGGCGTCTTCGACCGCGCCTGGGGCGAGGGCCGGCCCCTGGCGGGCGGCGAGACCGAGTGGCTGGAGGCCACGGCGGACGGCCGCAGCGTCACCCTCCCCTCGCAGCCGCGCGACGAGGACCGGGTCGCGCTCCGCGAGGTGTACGCGGCGGTGAGGGCGGCGGTGCCCCGGGGCGTGCTCGCCGGCCTGGTCGCGCGGCAGGAGCGCTTCCAGCAGGAGGGGGGCGCCTCCGGAGGGGCGCCCCTCCCCGATTCCGCCTCCACCTCTCCCGACGGCACGCCATGACCGCCCGCGCAACTGCGCTCCTCCCCGCCCTGCTCGGCGCGCTCCTCCTCCTCCAGGGGTGCGCCGTCTCCACCAGCCCCGTCACCGGGCAGCGCCGCATGTACGCCTACTCGTGGGCGGACGAGGTGAAGATGGGGCGCGAGGCCGACGCCGAGATCGTGGAGGAGATGGGGCTCTACGAGGACCCGGCGCTCACCGCCTACGTCGCCCGCGTGGGCGAGGAGGTGCTGGCGCGCAGCCACATGCGCCGCCCGGAGGCGCTCCCCGAGTACCGCGGGACGCCCTTCACCTTCCGGGTGCTGGACTCGCCCGTCGTCAACGCCTTCGCGCTCCCCGGCGGCTACGTGTACGTGACCCGCGGCCTGCTGGCGCACGTGGAGAACGAGGCGCAGCTGGCCATGGTGCTGGGCCACGAGGTGGCCCACGTCGCCGCCCGCCACACCTCGCAGAGCATGCTGGAGCAGGGGATCGCCGCGGTGGGGCTGATGGGCGTCTCCCTGCTGGCGGAGGAGCTGTACGAGCTGGGCGAGGAGGTGGCCGGGATCGGCGGCGCGGCGGTGCAGCTGTTCATGCTGAAGTACGACCGCGGCGACGAGGAGGAGTCCGACCGGCTGGGGGTGGAGTACGCCTCGCAGGCCGGCTTCCGGGCGGGCGAGGGCGCCGGCTTCTTCGAGCTGCTGAAGCGCATGCAGGACGACGAGGAGGGCGGCTGGTTCCCGTCGTTCCTGTCCACGCACCCGGACCCCGGAAAGCGCGAGGAGACGGTGGCGCGGCTGGCGGCGGAGTGGGCGCAGAGGGGCCCGCCGCCCACCCGCCTGGGCGAGGACGAGTTCCTGGACGCCGTGGACGGGATGGTGCTGGGCGAGGACCCGCGCGACGGCTTCGTGGAGGGGGGCGCCTACTTCCACCCCGGGCTCCGCCTCCGCCTCACCGTCCCCTCTGGCTGGGAGGTGGAGCACGAGCAGGGCCGCGTGCAGATGGCGCCCGAGGGCGCGGAGGAGTCGGGCGTTCTGTTCGGCGCGGTGCGCGGCCGCGCCTCGGCGCGCGCGGCGGCGGCGGCGTTCGTGGAGGAGAACGAACTCGTGGTGCTGCGCGAGGGCGACGATGCCCGCAAGGGGATTCCCGCCTGGCGGCTGGAGGCGCGCCAGGCCGACGGCACGGACACCACGCGGGTGACGGCGCGCTTCCTGGAGCACGGCGGCAGGGTGTTCATGCTCGCCGCGGTGGGCTCGCCCGCGGAGTTCGCCCGGCACGAGGACGCGTTCGAGCGGGTGCTGGCGAGCTTCGCGCGCCTCGCGGACCCGCGCGCGCTGGGCGTGCAGCCCACGCGCCTGCGCGTGGTGCGCGCCAGGTCGGGTGTGCCGTTCCGCTCGCTGGTGGCCGGCAGGCCGCGCCCCCGCGACATGGACGAGGAGGACCTGGCGCTGCTCAACCACCTGCGCCTGGACGACGTGGTCCCGGCGGGGAGGCGGCTCAAGCTGGTGCAGTGACCCCGGGTGGGGGAGGCCGCCGCGCACACTTCCAGGCGACAGCCGGCTCCTCCTCGACGACGGGCGCGGGTCCTTCACCGGGCCGTGCGCGGGCGGCTCGACCTCCACCTCTCCAGCTGCGTGGCCGGCGCGGACCGGCTCATGCTCGCCAGGGAGTGATCCATTCCGGGCCCGGCGCGTGGAGGCGGGTTCCGCCCGGTCAGCCTCACGACACCGGCACGCGGCGCTCTTGACCCGCGAGCCGGCAGGATGAGAATTGCGCCCGATGCGCGTCTCCCACCCGCCCACTCAGCCGGGAGGAATGACCATGCAAACCCAGTTCGTCGGACCGGTACGGGCGCCTGAGCCCGGCCGGGGCGCCCGCCGGCTCCTGGCGGGGTGGATCCTCGCCGCCGCCCTCGCCGCCCCCGCCCCGCTCCGCGCCCAGGACTTCACGGGCGAGTACGTCTTCGCCCACCAGGGCACCGAGGTGATGGCGATCCGCGTGGACCCGGCCCGCGGCGGACAGGTGGGGGGGCAGGTCACCGCGGGCGGCAACCCGTACCCGTTCCGCGGGTCCGTGGCCGGCGGGAAGCTCTCCTTCACCACCACCAACCCGGACGGCGCGGTGCTCCGGTGGGAGGCCTCGCGCCAGGGGGACGCGCTCTCGGTGGCCGTCTCCGCCCCCGGCGAACCCGCCGAGAGGTACACCTTCACCCGCCGCGGCGCCGGCTGGAGCGAGGCCTCGCCGCTGGCGCGGCAGCTGGAGCAGCGCCTCACCGGCCGCTCGTTCACCTTCACGGAGCGCACCGGGGGCGGCTCGTCCGGCGGGGCGGTCAAGGACACCCAGTTCAGCTTCTGCCCGGGGGGACGGGCGCTGCTGGAGGAGCGCTTCGTCCTGAACGTCACCGTGCCGGGGATGGGCGGCTCGGAGACGTCCCGCCGCTCGGAGCCCGCGCGCTGGCGGGTGGTCGCCGGCGGCGGCAGCGCCGGGGTGGAGTTCACCGGGCGCGACGGCGAGCAGATGCAGCTGGGGATCCGCGCCGGGAGCGAGCCGGACATCGTGGTCGTCGCCGAGAAGCCGGTGCGCCTGGTACCGGCCGGGGCGAAGTGCTCGGACCCGTCGCTGGGCAGCCTTCCCGCCGCCCGCGCGTCGTCCGCCGCGGGAGCCACGGAGCGGGCGGCGCCCCGCGGCGACGCCGGCGCCGACGCGCTGGCGGGCACCTACGCCGGACAGCACTGGCTCGGGCCGGTGAACGTGCAGGTCCGCCGCGAGGGCGAGGTCTACCAGGTGGTCATGAACCCGGAGAGCGCCAGCCCCTGGCGCGGGACCGGGAGGGCGGACGCGCAGGGCGGCATCTCCGGCGAGTTCGTCACCCGCGTGCTGGGGAGCGAGAGCCGGGACACCTTCTACCTCCGCCGCGAGGGCGAGGGGTTCCGCTTCCGCACGCGCGGGATCAACATCGTCGTGCAGAGGCAGTAGCCGCGCGGGGAGCCCGCCCGCGCGCGGACACCCGCGTGAGGGATGGCGGCCCGAAGGGGCGAGCCGGTATGGACCGGGTAGATGCTTTACAAAACAGACCGGGATGATGCTTGACACTTCCTGCTACAGGTACCATGCAACTGGACAGTGGTTTAGGTCTCCGCAGCCGACTACCGATAGGTGAGGGGTGGCGAGGTGCTAGCCATTGCCCCTGCACGACTTCCGATCCCTACACCTCGCCTGGGAGTGAGGGTTTGTCTCGGCCCTGT
>JBFMFL010000311.1:0-8080 GCA_040752145.1 Gemmatimonadota bacterium | reverse complement strand
CTACGATGCCCGTCAGCGCCAGCGCCTCGTGCGCAAACTGCACAAGCGAGCCGAGGCCCTCGGTTACGCTCTGGTCGCCATCGAGACCGGCGAACTCGCTTCGGGAGGAGTTTCTTAGGAGGGATGCCGGCCCGAAGGGGCGAGACCCGGCGGGGCAGTTTCCGCCGGGGCTCGACTCCGTTGGCGAGCGTTGTTTGCTCGCCTACGGAGCCGCAGCCCGACCCCGGCGCCAGCCGGGGGCACGCCCAAACCGTCTCTCAGTCTCGGCTCGCCCGGCCCTCGACTGAAGCTCAGAACCCGCTGCGCTGGTTCCAGTACACCGCGAGCAGGATGATCCCGAACACGATCCGGTACCAGGCGAACGGCCGGAACGTGTTGCTGGACACGTACGCGAGCAGCTTCCTGATCACCACCAGCGCCGTAAAGAAGGACACCACGAACCCGACCGCGAACACCGGGACGTCCGCGGGGGTGGCCACCTCCGCGATGTCGCCCATCTTGATCACCGTGGCCCCCAGCATGGCGGGAACGGCCAAAAAGAACGAGAACTCCGTGGCCGCGGTGCGCGACAGCCCCAGCGCCAGCCCGCCCATGATGGTGGCCCCCGAGCGGGAGATCCCCGGCCAGACCATGGCGAGCACCTGGAAGAGCCCCACCCCCAGCGCCTTGCCGATCGGGATCCGGTCCACGGAGTCCACGCTGGGCGTGCGGAAGCGGCGCTCGATCAGCAGGATGGCGATCCCTCCCACGACCAGGGCCAGCGCCACCGGAAAGGGCTTGAAGAGCCGCGCCTCGATCCAGTCCTCCGTGGGAAGCCCCACCACCACGGCCGGGAGGGTGCCGACGACCAGGTTGACGATCAGCCTGCGCGCGTCCGGGTCGCGGCGCCAGTTGCGGGCCACCGACAGGAACTTTTCCCGGTAGAGCCAGACCACGGCGAGGATGGCGGGGAGCTGGATGAAGATGATGAAGGCGTTCTCCTTCCTCCCCGTGAAGCCCAGCCAGTCCTGGAAGAGGATCAGGTGCCCGGTGGACGACACCGGGATGAACTCCGTGGCGCCCTCCACGAGCCCCAGGATGGCCGCCTTCAGGAGGATGATCAGGTCCATTCGTCTTAGCTTCCGTCCCCGTGAAAAAAGAAAGCAGGAGCGCCCCGGCTCAGGCCCGCGAAGGCCGTGCGCCGGTGCTCCCGCGCAGCACGCTGCTCAGCGACCCCGCGGCCACAGTCACCGCCGAGCCGATCAGCGCGAACCACAGGGTGTCCACCACCTTGGGGACCACCCCGAACTGCTGGACCGCCCAGAGCGAGGTCATCAGGGCGATGGCAATCGCCATGCCGACCATGGCGTCCACCTGGTCGGCGCGGCGCGAGACGATCCCCAGCAGGAAACCGCCCAGCAGCCCGCCGTAGGTGAAGGAAGCGACCTGGAGCGCCACCACCACCACGGGCGTCCCCTGCGAGGCGAACTGGAAGAGCATGGCCCCGCCGATCAGGACGGCGGCCCAGAGCAGGGTGAACGCCTTGCCCACGCGCGCCAGGTGCTCGTCGTCGTCGGCGCGCCCGGAGAGCGGGGCGTACAGGTCGAAGGTGGTGGCGGAGGCCAGCGAGTTGAGCGA
Organism: Gemmatimonadota bacterium; assembly: GCA_040752145.1. GTDB lineage: Bacteria > Gemmatimonadota > Gemmatimonadetes > Longimicrobiales > Longimicrobiaceae > JAFAYN01. Next base: position 6,463 of record JBFMFL010000311.1, on the reverse strand, counting down.
CGAGGACACGGTGGACATGGCCGCCGCCAGGATCGCCGCGATCACGATCCCCGTCACCCCCGGGGGGAGCTCCTCCACGATGAAGCGCGGGAAGATCTCGTCCGGCGTGGCGAACGGCTGCCCGCGGTAGAAGGCGAAGAGCCCCACGCCCACGGTCAGGAACAGGGCGAACTGGGCGACCACCACCACGGCGCTCCCCAGCAGCGCCTTGCGCGCGTCGCCCAGCGAGCGGGTCGCGAGCAGCCGCTGCACGATCAGGTGGTCCACGCCGTGCGAGGCCATGGAAAGGAAGGCGCCGCCCACCAGGCCGGTGAGGATCCACTTCGCGTCGGCGAAGCCGCCGTCCAGGTGCACGATCCGCCACTTCTCCGGCGGCACGGCCGCCACCAGCCCGCTCCACCCGCCCGGCGTGTCGCCCAGGATCACCACCAGCGCCGCGATCCCCCCGAAGATGTAGAGGAACATCTGCACCACGTCCGTCCAGATGACGGCCTTGAGGCCCCCGTGGTACGTGTACAGCAGGGTGAAGACGCCCGTGATCAGGATCGCCTGCCAGTAGGGGAGGCCGGTGATCAGGCGGATGGGGATGGCCGTGGCGAACACGCGCACCCCGTCGGCGAAGGCGCGCGTGACCATGAAGATCAGCGAGGCGAAGCGGCGCGTGGACAGTCCGAAGCGCGTCTCCAGCAGGGCGTACGCGGTCACCATCTCGCCGCGGAAGTAGCCGGGGAGGAGGAGCGCGGCCACGGCCAGGCGGCCCACCAGGTAGCCCACCGCCAGCTGGAGCATCCACAGGTCGCTGCCGTACGCCGTGGCCGGAACGCTGATGAAGGTGAGGGCGCTGGTCTCCGTGGCCACGACGGAGAAGCACACCGCCCACCAGGGGATGGAGCGGTCGGCCAGGAAGTAGTCGCGCGCGTCCTTCTGCCTGCGCCCCAGCCAGGTGCCGAACGCCGTCACCCCGGCGATGTAGGCCACCAGCACGACGACGTCCAGCGTGGTGAACGCTCCCATCTGGCTCTCGCTCTCCTTGGCTCGGATCCGGTTTTCTCGCGTGAAGGGCGGCAAGGTAGCCGGTGGGCGGGGCCGCAACAACCGCGAGGGCACGCAGGCACTGCGGGTTCGGGCGTGCCCCCGGCTGCGCCGGGGTCGGGCTGCGGCTCCGTAGGCGAGCAAACAACGCTCGCCAACGGAGTCGAGCCCGCGCAAACCGCCGCGCGGTCTCGCCCCTTCGGGCCGACATCCCTCACGCAACGGCAGCCCCCCCTCCCCCGCAAGCGAGGGAGGGGAGAACTGCTTGCCATACCTGAATATCCAGCAGTTGCCCCCTCTCCCAGAATGGCGCTTCACGCTTCGCGTGAACCGGATGAAGGGAGAGGGTGGCGAGCCTCAAGCGAGCCGGGTGAGGGCCGCCGTTTGCAGGCTGTCCCCTGTAACCTGTCCCCTGTCCCCTACTTCCGGCTCGAAGTGCGTCACGCTCTCCAGGAACTCGCTGAACGGGAACATGTCGAAGCAGCGCAGGGAGACCGGGCGGTAGCCGGCGCGCAGGAAGGCGAGCGTGTCGCGGAGGTGGGAGTCGATGGAGCAGGAGACCAGGCACACGGCGGCCGGGCGCCAGCGGGCGACGGCCTCCGGGACCCCGGGGCCGCAGCCGTGGCGGCTGGGGTTCACGAACACCGCGTCCGGCGCGTCGAAGGCGCGCTCCGCCGCGAAGCGCTCGGCGGGCTCGCAGGCGTACTCCGCGTCCGCCAGGTGGTGCAGCTCGGCGTTGCGGCGGGCGCTCTCGACGGCCCAGCGGTTGTTGTCGGCGCCGTACACGCGGGTCCCCGGGGCGGCGGCCAGCACGGAGTGGAGCCCCGCGCCGCAGTACAGGTCCACGACGCGGGCGGGGCGCTCCAGCGGGCGCTGGATCTCCTCCACCATCTCGGGGACCAGGCGCAGGTTGCTCTGGAAGAAGGCGCGGTGGTGCGCCAGCACCGTCTTGCCGCCCAGGCGGTTGGCGAGCCACGCCTCCCCCGCCTCCACCCCCTGCGACACGACGGCCGCGCCGAGCACCCCGGGCGCGCCCTCCAGCAGCGCGCGGCAGAGCGGCTCCAGCGGCGGGGACTCGCGCGGCGCGGAGAGCGACACGTGCGCGCGCAGGGTGCCGTGCTCCAGCCGCACCGCGAAGCCGAAGACCGCCTCCGCCCAGGCGCCGCCCACGACCAGGTCGCGCACGCGGAGCACCGTGGGCCGGGCCTCCTCCGGGAGCACCCAGAGCGTGTCCTCCAGCGGCGCCTTCACGCCGCCCCGCGGGTCCACGCCCAGCACCCGGGCCTCGCCGCCCCCGCGCTCCACGCGGAAGCCGGCGTGCCCGCGGAAGCCGCCCTCCACGGGGCAGCGGCGGATCCCGGTGAAGAGCCCGTCCAGCCCGTGCTCCGCGAGCAGGGCGCGGACGCGCGCCTCCTTGTCCGCGAGGTGCCGCCCGTACTCCGAGAAGAGCCCGTCCGGCGTCACGCGCCGCCCGCGCCGCGCACCACCCGCGCGGTGGTGACCACCTGCCCCGCGTGCCGGGCCGTGTGCTCGCCCACGTGGTACAGCAGCCCGCGCACGCTGGAGGGGAGCCGCCCGCGCCCCACCTCGCGCGGCTCGTCCAGCGCGCCCTCGGGGGTGGCGCGCAGCTGCGCCAGGGCGCGCTCCACGGCCAGGCGCACCCCCGCCAGCAGCGCCTCCGCGCCCGCGCCCGCCGGCTCTTCCTCCTCCGCCCGCAGGAAGGCGAGCTGCTCCGGGGACAGCTGCTCGCCGCGGGCGTAGGCGAGCAGGCGGTCCGTGCTCCCGGCCAGGTGCCGCAGGTGGAATCCCACCGACGCCGCGCCGCCGGGCCGGGCCCGCAGCTCCTCCGGGGTGAGCGGCGCCGCGGCGCGCTCCACGTCCTCCAGCGCCTGCACCAGCGCGTGGGCCACGGGCTGGAGCTGCGTGGGGACGCCCTCCAGCGGGCCGCGCAGCCAGGCTTCCGGGTTGCTCATCTCGGTCTCCTTCGCATGCCGGAGCGGCCGGGGCCGCGCCGGAGATGGATCGCATGTTGCCGTAGGTCGGGCGACCGCGCCTTCCGGGAGGCCGCACCCGAGCCACGCCGCGCCCGCATGTTCCAGGACTTCGCATCCGCCGCCCACGCCGTCACCCGCGCCTTCGAGATCGCCGGGATCTCGGTGATCGTGCTGGGCTCGGTGGCCGCCACGCTGCTGTTCCTGCGGCGCGGCTTCGACCGCCGCGAGTTCGGGGCCGCGTACCACCGCTACCGCAGCCACCTGGGGCGCGCCATCCTGCTGGGGCTGGAGCTGATGGTGGCGGCCGACATCATCAGCACCGTCGCCGTGGAGCCCACCTTCCGCAGCCTGGGCGTGCTGGGGCTGATCGTGGTCATCCGCACCTTCCTCAGCTTCTCGCTGGAGGTGGAGATCAACGGCCACTGGCCCTGGCAGGAGAGCCGCCGCGGCAATCCCACCCCGCGCGACGAGCTTTGACGGCTCGACTGCTTTGAACGGCTCGTTCGGGCGTGCCCCTCGCTGGCGCTCGGGTCGGGCTGCGGCTCCGTAACGCACGATACAACTGTGCGTAACGGAGTCGAGCCCGCGCAAACAGCCGCGCGGTCTCGCCCCTTCGGGCCGGCATCCCTCACGCAAGTACCTGTCTTACCTGGGTATCCAGCCGTTGCTCCCCTCTCCCAGAATTGGGAGAGGGTGGCGAGCCTCAAGCGAGCCGGGGGAGGGGCCGCCGGGGCCCACACATGCGGCGGCGGGTGCGCGTCCGCGACTCCTTCTGCTGCTTGCGCCTGGCTTTCTTCGCCCTGGCGTCGGGTGACCTGGTGCGGGGCGCCGGCGCGGAGCCGAAGTCGCTCTCCTCGAAGCGGTCGAGGATCGGCGGCATTCCCGCGAACCGCGGACCCGCTGCCCTGTCCCGCCGCTCCTCCATCAGGCCCAGGTCCTCCTGGACGTCCTCCCAGTCCCCGCGCAGGAGCAGTTCCACCCGTCCGGCGGCGAAGGCCTGCTCCATCAGCGGAGCGGCTTCCATCACCCGCATCTCGGTCAGCGCGTCCACCAGGAAGGCGTTGACGTCCTCGCTGTTGCGCTCCCACTTCTCCATCCGCGCCAGGAGCAGCGGCACCACCTCCTCGCGCGTGGACGGGTCGCGGGTGGCGATCTCTTCCAGCCCGCTGACGGCGAGTACGTGGAGCGCCTGGCTCTCCTCGTCGTCGGCCAGGACCCGGGCGAGCGGGGGGATGGCCGCACGCCCGATCATCCCGAAGACGACCGCAAGCTCCGGCTCCGTGAAAATCTCGTCCCCGATCGCCTCCGCCACATCCAGCAGCGGCTCCACGGCCTCCGCCGCCCGCAGCTGTCCCAGCGCCCGCCAGGCGTGCATGGGCGCCCACGCCACCGGGCTCTCGTCCTCCGGATCGTCGAGCACCGCGCCTGCCGCCATGCGGACGAGATCGGGAACGTGCTCCGGGCCCAGGCCCAGCTCCCGGTAGTCCATCCACTCCGTGGTGACGGCTTCCTCCCCGAGCTCCAGGAGCCGGGCGACGGGAGGCGGATAGGGGGTGCTCATCGGCGGCTTCCTCCGGCGGAACGGACACGTCGTGCCTGCGATCGGGGAATCTTGGCCGCGCAACCGGCGGACCACAAGCGCGCCGGGCCGGAAAGCGCGATCCCCGCCGCCGGTCGGGCCGGCGGCGGGGATCGGGGTGGAGCGGACGGGGGCGGGCGTCAGCGCCGGGAGGCCTTGAGGCGCTGGAACTCGCGGACGAAGGCGCGGGCGTCGGCCTCGGAGAAGCTCTCCATCACGTCCGTGTCGTTGACGTTCACGTTCTCGAACACGCGCTCGCCGTCCCAGGTGGTGAAGAGCAGCCGCCCGCCGCGGTACTGCACGTCGCGCAGCTCGCTCACCGGGTACTCCACGCTGCGGTTCAGCATGCCGCTCACGGACCTGCGCACCGCGGCCTGGACGATCCCCTCCAGGAAGCCCTCCTCGCCGTCGTGGTCCTCGTCCATGTCCTCGGCCATCTCGCGGCGGATGTCGCGCAGGGCGCGGTCGGTGAGCTGCATGACGACGTCGTCGCGGGTCAGCAGCAGCGCCACCTTGCCGTCGCGCGTGGCGATGGCGGAGCGGGCGCCGCGCGGGTCGCGCCGCTGGCCCAGGCGTCCGGGCGAGTCGTCGTCCGCACCGGCGGAGACGGTGACGCGCGTGCCGTGGACCTGCGCGGACGCGGCGCCGGCCGGAACGGCCAGCAGGGGGAGCAGGAGGAGAGCGGCGGCGGCTTTCATGATATGTCGTCCCGGGTGAGGTTCGGCTCGGTGAGGCTGCTCCCGCCCGTACGGGACGCCAGCGGCCCGGGTTTCACGCTCGGGCGGGGACGCTCGCGCGCGCCTCGTCGCACTCCTCGCACCCGGCGCCGGCGGGGTGCAGGAACACCAGCGGGTCGCGGGCCAGCCGCTCCAGCGCCGCGTCCACGACGTCGCGCGAGCGCGCGAGCCGCGCGTGGGCGTGCCCCACCGGCCCCTCGCGCTGCAGGCCGCGCCCCCGCAGCCACCCGTCCGCCAGGGCGAAGCGCTCGCAGCAGTGGTCGTTCTCGCCGTACTCCACCCGCGCGGGGCGCCCGTCGCGCAGCACGGCGACGTGCTTGGGGAGGCGGTAGGGGACGCCGGCCAGCAGCTCCGCCAGGTGCAGCGTGGTGTCGGCGTCGTGCCCCACGCCCAGCAGCAGCACCTGCCCGTCCAGCTCGTGCACCCGGCCGACCGGGCTCTCCGGCGCGTGCGGCGGCAGCGGCAGCGGTCCGGCGACCACCCGCTCCGCCAGCGGCCCGGCCGCGGCGAAGGCGAACGCGTGGCCGCTGCGCGCGACGCCCGGCATACGCCAGAAGGTGTCCGCGACCACGCCCAGGTCCTCGGATGCCGGCGTGCTCCGCGGGTCCAGCGGCTCCTCGTCGCTCCCCGTCCACGACGGCATCACCAGCGTGCCCTCCGGCCCGAGCGCGTCCCGCAGCGCCCCGATCAGCCCGCGCGGCCCGCCCTCCACCGGGCGCACGGCGCGGAAGGAGGTGTGCGCCAGCAGCACCCCGCCCTCGCGGACGCCCAGCGCCCGCAGCTGCGCCACCAGCTCCGCCCTGCCGACCTCCGTCCGCTCACCCTGGCTCGCCGTCATCGGTCCCCGTCGTTCAGCGTACTCCGTGCTCCCATCCGTCTCCCGGACCGCGCGGAGTGGCGGGGACCGGCCGTGGCCGGCCGGTCCCCCGGGGCGTCAGGCGGGACCCATCCCCCCGCCGCCTCCCGCGTCCGACCCGCCGCTGTCGGTACCGCGCGCGCCCGCCGAGCCGGGGGCTCCGGTGCCGCCCGCGGCGGCGCTGGAGGTGCCGCCGCCCGTCCGGGTGGTCCCCCGCACGGAGGGGTCGCCCATGCCGCTCCCCGCCGTGCCGGTGCCGCCGAAG
>JBFMFL010000310.1:0-8118 GCA_040752145.1 Gemmatimonadota bacterium | reverse complement strand
CCCGCCTCGGCATCGAGGCGGGGGCGCTTTTCACGAACTGCGTACTGCCGTTCTACTTTCGCACTCCCGCACTTCGCACTTTCGCACTTCCCCTCACGTCCCTACAACCGTCATCTCCGCCCTCGGCGCGGCGATCCGCACGTCAGGCAGCACCTCCACGCGGGGCGCGGCGCGCGGGGCCGAGCGGCGGCGGACCGGGGCGGGAGGCTTGGGGGCGTTGGTGGGCTCCACGTCCTCGATGCGCGGGACGCGGTGGCCGTGCTTCTTGTTCAGGTAGTAGTCGGCGACGCGGGCGGCCACGGGGGCGGCGGCGCCCGAGCCGGAGCCGCCGTACTCCACGATCACCGCTACCACGATCTCCGGCGCCCCGCCGCGCGGGCCGGCGAAGCCGGTGAACCACGCGTGGTGGTTCTTGGCGTCCTGCGAGTTCTGGGCGGTGCCCGTCTTTCCGTACAGCTTCCAGCGGCGCAGCGCCACCGCGTGCGCCGAGCCCCCGGCCTCCACCACCCGCGCCAGCCCCTGGTGCACCGCCGCCAGCGTCTTGGGGCTCAGGCGCAGGTCCGTCTCACGGGCGCCTTCCGGCTTGCGCGCCACGATGTGCGGCGCGTAGGCCGTGCCGTCCCCGGCCAGCGCGGAAAAGAACTGCGCCATGCGGATGGGCGTCTGCGAGTTGGGCCCCTGGCCGATGGACAGGTTCATCACCTCGCTGGGCGGCGGCGTCCACCCGAAGCGCTTCTTGTACCACTCGCGGCTGGCGGGGAAGGTCCCCACCTTCTCCCCGGGCAGGTCCACCGAGGTCTTCCGCGAGAAGCCCAGGCGCGTCCCCTCCTGGGTGAGCAGCTTGATCCCCAGCCGGATCCCCAGCTGGTAGAAGTACACGTTGCAGGAGTTGGCGATGGCCTGGATCAGGTCCTGGGGGCCGTGGCCGTCCGTCTTCCAGCAGCGCGAGTAGCGCCCCGCGAACGGCATCCCGCCCGTGCAGGCGATGGGCATCTTGTACTCGGGGGTGATCACCCCGCGCTCCAGCCCGATGATCGCCGTCGCCAGCTTCCAGGTGGAGCCCGGCGGGTAGATGCCGTTGGTGGCCCGGTTCAGGAGCGGGCGCGTGGGCCCGTTCAGCTCCTTCCACACCGCGGGGGAGATGCGCCCCACCAGCAGGTTGGGGTCGTAGGTGGGGGCCGAGTACATGGCCAGGATCTCCCCCGTGGAGGGGACCATCGCCACCACCGCGCCCTTCATCCCCGCCGGGAACACCGCCCGGACGTAGCGCTGCAGTTCCACGTCGATGGTCAGGCGCAGGTCGCCCCCGGCCTGAGGCGGCCGGGTCAGCTGCTCCGCGAACTTGCCCACCAGCCGGCCGCGCGCGTCCACCTCGACGAAGCGCGTCCCCGGCACCCCGCCCATGGTCCGCTCGTACTCGCGCTCCACCCCCGCCTTGCCGATCTGCTGCCCCGCCCTGTACCCCTCCCAGTCGGGGCTCTCCAGCTCCCGCTCGCTGATCTCCGACACGTAGCCCACGATGTGCGCCGTGGCGTCGCCGTACGGGTAGCGGCGCAGCGGGCGCGCCTCCAGGAGCACTCCCGGCATCCGCGCCGGCTGCTCCTGCCAGCGGGACAGCTGCCGGAAGGTGAGCGCGTCCGAGACCACCACGGGCTCGCGCGGGTCCTTGCGGGCGCGGGCCAGCGTCTCCGCCACCTGCACGGAGTCCAGCTCCAGCACCGGCACCAGCGCGGCGAGCCGGGCCCGCAGCGAGTCGCGCGGCGCCGGCTCCAGCGACAGCGTGTAGCCGGTGACCGTTTCCGCCACCACCTTGCCGTTGCGGTCGTAGACGGTGCCCCGCGGCGCCGGGATGGGGACGCGGCGGAAGCGGTTGTCCTCCGAGCGGAGGACGAACTCCGAGTTCCGGACGATCTGGGCGCGGAAGAACGCCGCCCCCAGCGTGCAGAGCATGGCGGCGATGACGAGCGTGGCCTGCACCGCGCGGCGCTGGCGCGCGTGCGGGGCGAAGGGGCTTACGGAAGCACCGATGATCCGGCCGTACACGGGGTGGGACAGGGGAGGCAACGCGTTGGGAGTGAATGTTTTCGACCCAAAGGTAAAAGCTTTCCCCCCGCTCGCGCCAGTGGCCCGTGTCGGGATCCCCGCGGCGCGGGCGGGGTATGGAAGCCGGAAGCCTTGCGGGAGCAGGGGGAACGCTTATCTTCCCCGGCTCCCACGCCGCCCTCCCTGGCCCTCCCGCCGGTCGCAGCTCCGCGGCACGCAATTTGACACCCAGCGGCTTCCGTCCGAGCCCACAACGCATACAGTGGTGACGCCCGCCTCCGGACGCCGGATGCGCGTGCTGCGCCTCAGCACCCGATAAAGAGCACCAGATGAGTCTGTCCGCCCAAACTCCAGCCGCGACCCGGCCGGAGAACGGACCTTCCGCGCAGGCGGAGGGGATCCTCGAAGTACTGTCCAGCGGAAGCGGGTTCCTCCGGTCCGGCGCCAACGGCTACCAGACCGCCGACGGAGACCCCTTCGTCCCCCAGTCGGTGATCCGGCGGCTCGGGCTGCGGACCGGGGACCGCATCGTCGGCGAGGTCGGCACCGCGCCGGGGCGCGGCAAGAGCCCGCCCTTGGAGACCGTCAGGAGCGTCAACGGTCTCCCCCCCGAGCAGGCCCGCGGCCGCCCCGACTTCAACTCCCTCCCCGCCACCTATCCCGACGAGCGCCTGACGCTGGAGCACCCCGCCGAGGGGCGCGCCAAGCGCGATCCCACGCCGCGCATCATCGACCTGATCGCCCCGCTCGGCAAGGGGCAGCGGGCGCTGATCGTGGCCCCCTCGCGCGCCGGCAAGACCACCATCCTCCAGGCCATCCTGCGCGGCGTCCAGGCCAACTTCCCCGAAGCAGTGCTCCTGGTGCTGCTGGTGGACGAGCGGCCGGAGGAGGTCACGGAGATGGAGATGCTGGGGTACGGCGAGGTGATCGCCTCCTCGTTCGACTGCCCCGCCGACCGCCACGTGGCGGTCGCCGAGATGACGCTGGAGCACGCCCGGCGGCAGGTGGAGAGCGGGCGCGACGTGGTGCTGGTGCTGGACTCCATCACCCGCCTGGCCCGCGCCTACAACAACACCGAGCGCGGCAGCGGCAAGCTGCTCTCCGGCGGCATCGACGCCACCGCGCTGGAGAAGCCCAAGCGCTTCTTCGGCTCGGCGCGCAAGGTGCGCGGCGGCGGCGGGTCGCTGACCATCATCGCCACGGCGCTCATCGAGACGGGGAGCCGCGCGGACGAGGTGATCTTCGAGGAGTTCAAGGGCACCGGCAACTCCGAGATCGTGCTGGACCGGGAGCTCGCGGACAAGCGGATCTTCCCGGCCATCAACATCGAGAAGAGCGCCACCCGCCGCGAGGACCTGGTCATCCCCGAGGAGGACCTGGACAAGGTGCACCACCTGCGCCGCGTGCTCCACTCGCTCTCGGCCCCGGACGCGCTGCAGCTGCTGCTCAAGCAGATGAACGACTCCAAGACCAACGCCGAGCTTCTGGCCAAGATCCGGTAAGTCTTTTTCGCTGCTGCGACGCGTCGAGGCGGCTCCGGTTCCTTTCCGGGGCCGCCTCTTCGCTATTCTTCAGCTCTGGCGGGCCGCTCCGGAACCAGGCCAAACTGCCGGCCTGTTTCCTACGCGGGCTCCGCGAGCCACGGAAACTGCCCCGTGTCTCGCTGCGCCGGAGTGAGCCAGCCGAAACTGCCCGGCTGTCTCCCTCCGCAACGGATCGTGTGGGTACTACATGAACAGCAAAACGGCGCCCCCACCACGATCTCGCGGTAGGGGCGCCGTTGCCGTTGCAGGCTGTTCCCAGTTCCTTATTCCCTGTTCCCTAAGTACCCCTCCAGCACCGTCAGCAGCTGCTCCGTGTTGATCGGCTTGGTGAGGTAGTCGCTGCAGCCGGCGGCGCGGCAGGCTTCCTCGTCCGTCTCCAGGGCGCGGCCGGTGAGGGCGATGATGGGGGTGTCGCGGTGGTCGTCGCGGGCGCGGAGGGCGCGGGCCACGTCCAGGCCGCTCATGTCGGGGAGGCCCAGGTCCAGCAGGATCAGGTGCGGACCGCGGGCGCCGGCCACCTCCAGCGCCTCGGCGCCGGAGGCGGCGGCGAACACGTGGTAGCCGCTCTCCTGGAGCAGGATGGAGAACGCCCCGCGGATCGCCTCGTTGTCCTCCACCAGGAGCACCCGGGGAAAGTCGGTTCCGGCTCCGCTCACGCCGCCCCCAGCCTCTCGCCCGCCTCCACCGAGGGAAGGGTGAAGTAGAAGCGGCTCCCCGTCCCCAGCTGGCTCTCCACCCAGATCTTGCCGCCGTGCAGCTGCACGAACTTGCGCGCGATCGCCAGCCCCAGGCCGGTGCCGTGGTGCATGCGCGCGCGCGAGGAGTCCACCTGCGCGAACTCCTGGAAGATCATCTCGTGGTGCCGCGGGTCGATTCCGATCCCCGAGTCCTCCACAACCACCTCCAGCCACGCCGGGTTCTCCGCCGAGCGCCGGGCCTGCACGCGCAGCGTCCCCGCCTCCGGGGTGAAGTCGATCGCGTTGCCCAGCAGGTTGCCCAGGATGTGCACCACCTTGTCCCGGTCCGCCCACACCGCCGGGAGGCCGCCGTTCAGCGTCGCCTCGTAGTGCAGGCTCTTCTGCTGGATCAGCGAGGCGTTCATGTCGTACACGTGCCCCACCACCTCGGTCAGGTCGAACTCCGAGGGCGACAGCTCGATGGCGCGCGCGTTGGTGCGAGCGTACATCAGGATCTCCTCGATCATGGAGAGGAGCTGCCGGCACGAGTTGATCATGGACTCGATCGCCTCGCGCTGGCGCGGGGTGATCTCGCCCAGCAGGCCGTCCCGCAGCACCTCGCCGTAGGTGACGATGGCGGTCAGCGGGGTGCGGAGCTCGTGGGAGACGTTGGTGAGGAACTGCGACTTGGCGACGTCGAGGTTGCGCAGCTCCAGGATGGTGCGCTCCAGCTCCTCGATGCGCCGGGCCAGCGTTTCGCGGGAGGCGCCCGCGGGGAGGGACTCCTCGAACCCGACCAGCGCGTTCTGCGGCGCGTCCGACCCGGGGGAGTCCACGAGGCGGAAGCCCTCCACCGCAAGCATCTCGCGGAGGCGGTCCGCTTCCCGGTCGTCCCCCTGGAGGTACAGTCGCAGTTCGATCATCCGTTTCGCGCGGAGGGAGCGTGAGATGTCACCAATCTAGACACCCCACCCGGAGGGTGCAAGGACGGGGTCCCCGTCCAGGTTCTCCGCCAGGAGCTGGCGCCGCTGGAGGGCCGCGTACGTCCCCCCGGCGCGCAGCAGCTCCGCGTGCGTTCCCACCTCCGCGACTTCGCCGTCGTCCAGCACCACGATGCGGTCCGCGTTCATCACCGCGGTCACGCGGTGGCTCACAATCACGCTGGTGCGCCCGGCCAGCACCTCGCGCAGCCCCTGCAGGATCTCCGTCTCCGTGTGGGTGTCCACGGCCGAGAGGGCGTCGTCCAGCACCAGCACCTCCGGGTCGCGGGCGATGGCGCGCGCCAGCGTGGCCCGCTGCTTCTGCCCGCCCGACAGGTTGATCCCCCGCTCCCCCAGCAGGGTGTCGTAGCCGTTCGGGAAGCCGCCGACGGTCTCGTCCAGCTGCGCCACGCGCGCCGCGGCACGGATCCGCTCCTCCTCCCGGGCCGGGTCCGGCTCGTCGAAGCCGAGCGCCAGGTTGTCGCGCAGCGTCGCCGAGAACAGGAAGGCGTCCTGCGGCACCACGCCCAGCGCGGCGCGCAGCCGGGCCAGCGGCCAGCGGCTCACCGGAACCCCGTCGATCAGCACCTCGCCCTCCGTGGGGTCGTACAGCCGCGCCAGGAGCGCCACCACCGTGGACTTCCCCGACCCGGTGGGCCCCACCACCGCCAGCCCGAACCCGGCGGGGACGTGGAAGGACACGTCGCGCAGCACCAGGCGGTCGGTGCCGGGGTAGCGGAACGAGACGTTCCTGAACTCGATCTCCCCGCGGATGCGCTCCGGCATCCGGGGCTCGGCCGGCTCGCGGACGGACGGCTGGGTGCCCAGCACGCGCGCCACCCGGCCCATGGAGGCGCCGCCCCGCTGGAACAGGTTGATCACCCAGCCCAGCGAGATCATGGGCCAGGAGAGCATCCCCAGGTACAGGTTGAACTCCACGAACTCGCCCACGGTGATGTCGTCGCGGAAGATGGCGCGCCCGCCCAGCAGCAGCACCACCACCGCCGCCGCCCCGCCGAACAGCCCCAGGAGCGGCTGGAACAGGCCGCTGGCCTTCACCAGGTCCAGGTTGCGCTCCATGTACCGCTCCGAGAGCCCGCGGAAGCGCTCGGCCTGCGCGTCCTCCTGCCCGTACGCCTTGACGATGCGCACGCCCGCCAGGTTCTCCTGCGCCAGCGACGACAGGATCCCGAACTCGGACTGGATCCGCTCGAAGCGCTCGTGGATCACCTTGCTGAACCCCAGCGTCACCACCGGGAGCGCCAGCATGGGGAGCAGCGCCCACAGCGTCATCCGCGGGTCGATCCACACCATCAGCGTCAGCGCGAACAGCGCCGTCACGATCATGTTGACCAGGTACATGATCGCGGGGCCGGCCACCATCCGCACGGCGCCCAGGTCGTTGGTCGCCAGGCTGATGATCTCGCCCGTGGGGGTGCGCCCGTAGAACGGCGCGTCCAGGTGGAGGAGGTGGCGGAAGTAGTCGTTGCGGAGGTCGGTCTCCACGCGGCGGCTGATGCCGTTGAGGATGTCGCGCATGTAGAAGCGCGCCACCCCGCCCACGATGGTCACCGCCACGCTGAGCCCGGCGTACCACGCCACGGTGGCGCCGGTGGTCCCCGGCTTGTCGAGCGAGTCGATCCCCTTGCCGATCAGGTCCGGCGTCCAGAGCATCAGCGCCGTGGAGATCAGGACCAGGACCAGCCCCAGGAGCATGGACCCCCGGTAGGGCCTGAGATAGGGCAGAAGCGCGCGGAGGTTCTTCACTTGCGACCTGGCATTCGGGTTGCCCTCCGCGCGGCCGGGGCGGCGCGGGGAAGGGCTTGAGGATAACCCCGGGCGACCGGGAAATTCAAGTCAGTTTCCGGATCTTGCGAAAACCCAAGCGATAGGTTACCGTAATGGTGACGGTGCACCGCGAGTTCGGCTTCCGGGTGGTGATCTATCCCAGCGGGCGCGAGCACGGGCCGCCGCACGTCCACGTCTTCAACGCGGACGGGGAGGCCAAGGTCTCCATCGGCGACGCGGGCGAGGCGCCGAGGCTGTTGCAAGTCGTGGAGATGCGGAAGCAGGACGCGACCCGCGCGCTGCGGATCGTGGAGGCGCGGCAGGAAACCTTTCTCGCACGGTGGAGGGAGTACCATGGCCCGTAGCTGGAAGCCCGCGACCGATGCGGAGATCGAGCGGCAGTACGCGGAAGCCGTGGAGGCCGGCCGTGCCGCGGAGGAAGCCGGCCCGCGCGCGGCGAGCGCCCGCTTCAACCACGAAACCGGCCGCGTGGAGGTGGAGCTTCGCAACGGCTGCCTGTTCGCGTTCCCGGCGGAGATGGGGCAGGGGCTGCGCGGCGCCTTGCCGGAGGAGCTGGCGGCGGTCACGGTGACGCCGGGGGGATTCGGGCTGCACTGGGAGGCGCTGGACGCGGACCTCGCCGTCCCCGCGCTCATGGCGGGCGTGTTCGGCACCGAGACATGGATGCGGGAGCTGGGCCGCGCCGGGGGGCGCAGGACCAGCGACGCCAAGGCCGCCGCCGCGCGCGAGAACGGGCGCCGGGGAGGGCGCCCACGCAAGGACGCCGAAGGTGAGGCCCCGCGCAGGGTGGCCGAGCGCAGGGCGGAGTACGGCGAGGGAGGCGAGGGGGAAGGGAAGAGCTGACGCGGTCCGGGAGGCTGGACGAGCGACAAGACGAGAGCCCCGCCGGGACGATCCGGCGGGGCTCTCGCCTTGTAGTAAACCGAGGCCAGGCTGGTGCCCCGCGTGAGTCTTCCACCGTCTGCCGCCGACCCTGTCGAATGAAACGCTTGTCGTTCGGCTAAGAGGCGACGGCTTAATCAGATGCGACTCCGGAGGGCGTCCTGAACAGGGGGTTGTTTCTAT
>JBFMFL010000031.1:0-38364 GCA_040752145.1 Gemmatimonadota bacterium | reverse complement strand
CGGGCACCCGCCGGGACCGGCGGCCGCTCGGCACGGCGACGGACACGGGGCCCACGCCGGACACGACGCACACGCCGGCCACGGGGGACACGGCGGGCACGACAAGCACGCCGGGCACAGCCCGGAGATGTTCCGGCGCAAGTTCTGGCTGACGCTGGCGCTCACTATCCCCACGGTGCTGTGGGGGCACATGCTGACGTCGCTGACCGGGTGGCACGCACCGGCCTTCCCCGGCTCGCAGTGGATCCCGCCGGTGTTCGGGACGGCCGTCTTCCTGTACGGCGGCATCGTCTTCCTCCAGGGGGCGGTGCGCGAGCTGAAGGACCGGCTCCCGGGGATGATGACGCTGATCTCGCTCGCCATCACCGTGGCGTTCGTCTTCAGCGTCGCGGTCGCGCTGGGCTTCCCCGGCATGCCGCTGTGGGAGGAGCTGGCGACGCTGGTCACCATCATGGTGCTGGGGCACTGGATCGAGATGCGCTCCATCACCCAGGCGCAGGGGGCGCTGAACGAGCTGGCGAAGCTCCTGCCCGGCACCGCGGTCCGGGTGGTGGGCGAGCGCACGGAGGAGGTGCCGGTGGACGCGCTGCGCGAGGGCGACGTCGTGCTCGTCCGCCCGGGCGCGGCAGTGCCCGCCGACGGCGCCGTGCTCTCCGGCGAGAGCTCCGTGAACGAGTCGATGCTCACCGGCGAGTCGCGGCCGGTGAAGAAGCACGCGGGCGAAACGGTGATCGCGGGGACCGTCAACGGCGAGGGGTCGCTGCGCGTGCGGGTGACGGGGACCGGGGAGCGCACCGCGCTCGCCGGGATCATGCGGCTCGTGGAGCAGGCGCAGACCTCCCGCTCGCGCGCGCAGGCGCTCGCCGACCGCGCCGCCTTCTACCTGACCCTCGTCGCCGTCGCGGCCGGGGTGGTCACGCTGGTGGCGTGGCTCGCGCTGCGCCCGGGCGACCCGGCGTTCGCGGTGGAGCGCATGGTGACCGTGCTGGTGATCGCCTGCCCGCACGCCCTGGGGCTGGCGGTGCCGCTGGTGGTGGCGATCTCCACCACGCTGGGCGCCCGCGGCGGCCTGCTGGTGCGGGACCGGCGCGGGCTGGAGGAGGCGCGGAACCTCACCGCGGTGGTGTTCGACAAGACCGGCACGCTCACGCTCGGCGAGCACCGCGTGGTGGACGTGGCCGTGGCGGACGGGACGGTCCCCGACGAGGCGCTGCGCCTGGCCGCGGCGGTGGAGCGCGACTCCGAGCACCCCGTGGCGCGCGCCATCGTGAAGAGCGCGGAGGAGCGCGGGATCGCCGCGCCACCCGCCGAGGCCTTCGCGGCCATCCCCGGGCAGGGCGTCCGCGCGCGGGTGGAAGGGCACGACCTGCGCGTGGGCGGGCCCAACCTGCTCCGCGCCGACGGGATCGTGCTTCCGGGCGTCCTCGCCGCGGCGGCGGAGCGCGCGGCGGGCGCCGGGCGCTCCGTGGTCTTCCTGCTGGAGGGCGGCCGGGCGACCGCCGCGTTCGCGACGGCGGACGCCGTCCGCCCCGAGTCCGCGGAAGCCGTGCGGCGGCTGCACGAGGCCGGCATCGAGGTGGTGATGCTCACCGGCGACTCGCAGGCCGTCGCCGACGCGGTGGCGAAGGAGCTGGGGATCGACACGGTCTTCGCCCAGGTGCTCCCGGAGCACAAGGCCGACAAGATCCGGGAGCTGCAGGACCGGGGGAAGCGCGTCGCGATGGTGGGCGACGGGGTGAACGACGCCCCGGCGCTGGTGAGCGCGGACGTGGGGGTGGCGATCGGGGCGGGGACGGACGTGGCGGTGGAGGCGGGCGACGTGGTGCTGGTGCGCAGCGACCCGCGCGACGTGCCCCGGATCGTGGCGCTGTCGAAGGCGACGTACCGGAAGATGATCCAGAACCTGTGGTGGGCGGCCGGCTACAACATCGTCGCCATCCCGCTCGCCGCCGGGGTGGCCTACGGCTGGGGGATCGTGCTGTCCCCCGCCGTCGGCGCGGTCCTGATGTCGCTCAGCACGGTGATCGTGGCCGTGAACGCGCAGCTCCTGCGCCGAGACCAGGCCGCGATCACGGGTTGAGGCGACGGACCGCCGTACCGCTCCACGGACCGCGGCTCCGGAGCGGACATCTTTGCGCGGCGCTCAGCACGAACCAATCTGTTTCCAAACCGGCGGCCGCTCGCGGGCACCTCGCCCGCGGCACGGCCGGCCGGAGCCAGCCCGGCGCCCACGACCCGTCCCCACCGGTTCTCTGCCCTGGCAGCTCCCGTGATTGAAGAGAGGGCGAGCGCATCCTGATCGGCTTCGCTACCGCCCGTATCGGCATAGCGGTCGGAGCAGGCACCGGCGCGACGGTAGAGGCGGGCGGCGTGGCGCTGGTGTGGTGGGTATGAACCTAATCACGGAGTTACCGACGAACGCAGGAAACTGAGGACCTCATCTGAGGGGCGCCGGATTGGTGCTGGGAAGAACCTGAGATAATCTGCGATCGCCAGCCACACCGGCCGCCGGTGGTCCCTGGCATGGTGGCACGCCTCGTAGCTGAGGCCAGATCGGCAGCCGCATAACTCACCTGGCCTGTGGTCACGTAGACGCTCGTGCGCCGTGTGGAGGACCTGCTTCCCCGGCCATCGGCCAAACCGACGCAGATACATGTGGCGCACGATCCAGACTGTCATCAGGTCCATGTACAGCCATAGGGGGTCGCCCGGCCCCCAGACCCGGTCTGACGGATCAAATGCGCAGATGCTCCCATCGCCACAGTTTGTATGCCGGGGCCCGATCCAGATTCCGGTCTCCCACCAGGCCCACGCCGCGAGCCGTGCATCCCGGTCGGAGGGGGACACGATGGGATAGCTGATCACCAGAAACGCACGCTCCGGCAGGTCGGTGATCGGGCGCACCCATCCGGAGAGCCATGCCCCTTGGGGGGCGAATCGGACGTTGAACTGCGGATACGCCTCGACCGCCCCCACAAGGTCCGCTCGCATGCTGTCTGTTAGACCTGGGTGGCCGAGGACGAGTGCGGCGGCACCGGACGACCTCTCCCCGGGGGTATCGTCTCCGGCGGCCCCTTCCCCCGGTCCGGCTTCGGGTCCTGCGGACCCGGTCTCTGATTCTGCGGCATTTGACGTAAGCTCCTCGCCCGGTGATGTTAGGATGGGCTGTGTGGCACCGGGCAACACCACACCACCCGTATAGGCGATCGGGTAGATCCCCCGGTCGAGATCGTCGCCGATGCGCCTCAGCGACAGTGATGCTTGCCCGCGACGCTGATCGCGGTCGATGCGGCGAAGCGCGCTCTGGCGGGCACTCATCTCACTTGCGTTCCGCGCTGTACCTGATCAATGCTTCGTCGGATCGACGAGCACGAACTTCTGCCCCGGCTTTGGAGTCGGTGGGAGAGGCTCTCCGCGTACGACGGTGCGCTCCCTCCCGGTATCGCCGCCTCGCGGCCCGACGATCGTGTACTGTCCCGAGCGGGGAGCAGTCTGTCCCGGACGGTAGCTTTTCTCAGGCATGGGCTTGTCTCCTCGGCGGCAGGGCTGGCGATTCACAGAACAGGTGTATACATTCTGTTCTGTGACGACGATGGGTGAAAAGAAGTGCCCTGGAGGAGCACAGTGCCATTATAACAAGATAGAATAAGGATGTCAACTCTGTGAACGAGCGAGGCAAGGAATCGGAATCCGCGGCACGAGAGTTCGCGGAGCGCTTACGAAAAACGCGCGAACGGCAGGGTCTGAACCAGAGTGACATCGCCCGCCGGAGCGGGCTCACACCGGCCGCGATTTCTCAGCTCGAAGGCGGACAGAGGGAGCCCAACTTCTCGACTCTCGTTCGTCTCGCCACAGCACTCGGGACGACCCCCAATGACCTGATGGGCATCGGGTCCGCAGAACCAGCCGACCCCTCTGTACAGGCGTTGTTTCGTGAGGTGAAGAAGCTGGAGCCGGAAGACTTCGACAAAGTGAAGGCCTTCGCTCAGTTCCTGGCTCAAAAGAAGAAATAATGGCCGGCTCACCGCTGTTCTGGGCCCAGATGCTTCGTAAGCAGGCTGGACTCGGGGATACCTGCCCCACCGACCTCGATCATCTGCTGACCTGGTGCGAAATCGAACTGGCTGAGCTTCCACTCAGCGGCTTCCTCGGTATGCACATGTGCGTCGAGGGCCAGCACGGAATCATGATCAAGGAAGGACAGAATCCAGGACAACGACGCTTCACCATCGCGCACGAGCTTGGCCATTTTGCGATCCCGCACCATTCAACTCCAGGAGTGCGCGAGTGCCTGGAAGACGACTTGGTGGGAGTGCGGGTGAGCGGACCAGTCGAGCGGGAAGCAAATGAGTTCGCCGCGGAGTTGCTGATGCCTCGTGCGCCATTCGCCCGGGACATCGCTCATCGGCCGGCCTGCTTTCGGTCCGTAAAGGAGCTCGCTGCTCCGGCAAAGTACGACGTGTCGGTCACCGCCTGTGCACTGCGCTGGATCAACTTGTGCCCAGATCCGTGCGCCCTCGTGTGTGTTGAAGGCGGCCGGATTAAGTGGAAGTGGGGTGCGGCTGGTTTCAAGTATGCTTTGCCCCAGAACGGTAGCACGGTGCCGGCGGAGAGCATCGCCGCGGCCGTTCTGCGCGGCGAGGCGCCGTGCGATGAGGCAGAAACGATCCCGTGTTGGTCCTGGATCCACCCTCGCCGGAATACGAAGGAGGTGCTGGAGAGCACGTTCTACATTCCCGCACTCGACCAGGTGCTATCACTAATCGCGGTCGTAGAGGAGGATCGAGAGACGGAGGAAGACGACTGAACGCGACCACCGATGAGGTAGCGATGCGTAGCCCCCTGGCAGCTCTGCATGGGGCTTCACGCTTCTGACCGGCGCGGCGCTCGGCATCGGCGCGCTGACCGCCATCGCGCAGCTGGAGGAGGCAAGAGAGAACGCCGCTGCAACCCGGGGCCGTGCAGTGCTTGTCCCACTAGGCCCCGCCCACAGGTAGGGCATGAACACTTCCGACACGGAAATCGCCGTCCGCTGACCCGTTCACCGCGCAGGTGGTGGGGCGGGAGGACGATGGGGTGCTGCGCACCTCGGAGCTGCCGGCCCACCTCTCGACGCTGGAGGTGATCCCGGCCGTGAACTCGCTGTGGAAGGAGTGGGAGCTGCATCGGCCGGAAGGCGGGTTCGGCCCTGAACACGCAGCGGATGCTCCGTTTCTCGAGACCGAGCTGGCCGGGGCAGCTCCCTGATCACCCGCGCGGGGGCCGCGCGTTGACGCGGCCCTTTTACGGATCGTAAAATAGAGGACGCCTCGCGGCGCCGAAGGGGTGTCTGGCGGCGCGGCACTCGGATGACACCTTCGCTCACCTCCGGCTCAGGGACCCTCGTGAACTCTCTCCCCCGCTTCCGCCACAGCGTGCTGGCGGCCACCGTGGCCCTGCTGGCCGCCGCCGCGGCGCTGGGCGCCCACGACTTCTGGCTGGTGCCCGACGCGTACCGGGTGACGCCGGGAGGCTGGATCGACGTCCGCGGCCAGACGAGCAGGCGCTTCCCGACCAGCGAGGCCGCGGTCGCCCTGGACCGTGTCGCCGATGCGCGGGTCCTCTCGGCGGGGGAGGAGGCTCCCATCCGGGACCTGTCGCACGCGGGCACCTCGCTCCGGCTCCGCCACCGGCCGACCACGGCCGGCCAGCGGATCGTCGCGGTGACGCTCAAGCCCCGCTCCGTGCGGGAATCGGCGGAGGGCTTCCGGCGCTACCTGAGCCTGGAGGGGGCTCCCGAGGCGCTCGCCCGCTTCGAGCGGGAGGGACGGCTCCCGCGGGCCGACAGCGTGACCCGCCGCTACGCCAAGTACGCGAAGACCCTGGTGGAGGTCGGCAGCGGAGGCCCCCGGGCCTTCGGGCGTGTGGTCGGCCATTCGCTGGAGTTCGTCCCGCTCCGGGACCCGGCGGCGGTCGAACTCGGCGACACGCTGCCGGTCCGTCTCCTGTACCGGGGCCGCCCGCTCGCGGGAGCGCGAGTCCACGCCGGCTGGGCCCCGCGCGGCGGCGGGACCGCGTTGGCGACGGCGGACGAGCCCCACCTCGAGACGGATGCCGAGGGGGTGGCGCGGGTGTGGATCGGCCAGGTAGGGCTGTGGAACGTCCGCACCCTCCAGATCGTCCCGGCCGACGCGGGCTCGGGAGCCGACTGGGACGCGCACTGGGCGACGCTGGTGTGGGAGGTGCCTCAACGCGGCACCGGGATAGGGCTGGGCCAGCCGGTGGCCGCGGCGAGCGAGGCATCGGACTCCGCGGCGGTCGCGGCCGTCGTCGAGCGCTACCACCGGGCGCTCGCTTCGGGCGACAGCGTGGCCGCGCTCGGGCTCCTCGCCCCCGACGCCGTGATCCTGGAGAGCGGCGGCGTGGAAACCCGGGCGGAGTACCGGTCCCATCACCTGGCGTCGGACATCGAGTTCGCGCGGGCCGTCCCCAGCCAGCGCGGTCCGGTCCGCGTGCGGGTGCAGGGGGATGCTGCCTGGGCCACCTCGACCAGCACGACCCAGGGGCAGTTCCGGGGCCGGGCGGTCAACTCCGCCGGCGCGGAGCTGATGGTGCTCACCCGCGCCCCGAACGGGTGGCGGATCGCGGCGATCCACTGGTCCTCGCGGACCCGGCGGTAGTCGATGCACACCCCGTAGCCCGAGCCCGCCGGCACCCCGGCCGTCCGGTCCGCCTCGCCGTCCCGGGCGTGCCGTAGCGTTCCAGCACGCTCGGGAGCACATCCTTGCTCGCCATGAACGGCCTTTCCAGGCCGGGCCGGGATTTTTGTCCACCGACGACTGGACCATGCGCACCAGACGAAACGGTGCTGCTTGTGGAACGGTCCCTTACAACGGCGTGAACTCTCACAGGTACCGGCGCTTTTCAGGGGAGCGGAGTCGACCCGGACATTTCCACGCGGAGGCTGCCGGTGGACCCACACGAGACGTCAGGCGAGCTGTTCGGGGACGCCGCGGCCGAGAAGCCGCAGCGGGACGGGCAGCTCCTGCGCCTGGCTGACCGAATGGCCGGCGCGGAGTACCGCAACGAGCTGCAGGTCGCCGCGGAGACCGTGCGCGCGGCGCTGCCGGAGGGCACACTGGACGGCAGAGTGGATACGGCCGCGGGCGTCAGGGAGGGTCCTGCACCGAGGCTGCGGCGGCTGCAGCGGACCACCCCGTAAACCGGATCGTAGCTGGCCCGGTGCTTGCACTTACAGTGGCTCGTCGCACCAGGCGCCGCCGCACCCGGAACTTCGATCCTGCCAGCCCCATGGCACTCCCCGACCCGGTCGAAGTACTCCGCCAGGACGAAAGCGCCACGCTCGATGCCGACCTGCGGCAGGCGATCCAGGTCGCCAGGGCAATCTCACAGCAGGCCGGCGCCCCGCGCGTGGCCAGGATGCGACAGCCCTGGGAGGCAGAATCCCCCAGGGTGCGCCCACGGCTGGACCCCTGAGAGCCGTTCGCCGGGGACGCGTAGCGCTGTCCCTCCCGTCCCGCGCCGCGGGCTTCAGCAGGTCCGGAGCGCGAGCTTTCCGAGGTAGTGCCGTCCGAGCGCGCGGTGGGCCTCGGCGGCCCGTTCCAGCGGAAACGTCCGGGCGACATGAACGTCGAACGGGCCCATCTCGACCAGCCGGTCGAGCCGCTGGACGATCTCGCCGTCGGGCTCCCCGTTGTAGCCCGTGATCCGTACACCGGGCCGGCCCTTCGGCTCGGGATGGACTCCGTTGGGATACGCGGCCCTGCCTCCCTCCCGCACGGCGGCGAGCGCGCGCTGGGCGGCTTCCCCGCCCGCCGTGAAGAGCGCGGCGTCGACGCCTCCGGGCGCGAACGCGAGCGCGGCCGCCAGGACGTCCTCCCCTCGCCCGTCCACGGCGGCGTCCGCCCCCAAACGCACTGCCAGGGCCACGCCGTCGGCTCCCGAAGCCACCGCGAGCACCCGGGCGCCCATCCGCTTCGCGAGCTGCACGGCCAGGTGCCCGACGCCGCCGCCGGCCCCGAGGATCAGCGCCGCCATGCCCGGCTTCACCCCGAGCACGTCGTCCAGGCCGCGCAGCGCGGTGATGCCGACGCCGCCGAACACGCCCGCCTGCTCCGTCGTGAGGGTGCGCGGCACCGGCGAGACGAGGTCCTCCCGTACGGCGGCATACTCGGCGTAGAACCCGCCCCGCGGATTCAGGAAGCCGAGCGCATACACCCGGTCTCCGACCCGGAACCGGCGGACGGCGGCCCCGACCGCCGCGACGGTGCCCGCGCCCTCGGAGCCGAGCACGTAGGGAAACGCGGGCTCGATCCCGAGCATCTCCGCGTACCCGCCTTCACGCTCGAACGCATCCCATTCGCCGACCCCTGCGTACTCGACGCGGATGAGCACCTCGTCGGCTGCCACGGCAGGGACCGGCAGCGTCTTCGGCTCGAGCCTCTCGATCCCGCCGAACCCGTCGATCGCCGCCGCCCGCATCCGTCTCGGAATCGTCGTCATCGCCACCTTTCCGGGCACAGGGTTGATCCGTGGACGGCGCCGCACTCCACCGCTCGTCCCCTCGGGGGAGCTGCCGAGCACCGCGCGGCGCCGCCGCCCTCGTCCGCGCAGGGAAGATCGCGTGGAGGCCTGCCCCGGGTCTTGGAAAATCCTCTCGCGGCCCGGGCCGGCTCACGGGGCCGGCTCGACCATGCCGATCCACTGTGCCGGCCGGACGGCGGAGACGAACTCGCCGGGGGTGAGGGACCCGAACGCCCGGAAGTCGGCGTTCATGTGTGCCTGGTCGTAGTAGCCGGCCGCGAGCGCGGTGGCGGACAGCGTTGGGGGATGTTGCTGGTGGAGCAGTGCGAGGGCGCGCCGGAACCGGGCGATCCGCGCATAGCGCTTGGGCGTCACGCCGAGCTGCTGCCGGAAGGTGGCCCAGAAGCGCGAGGGGGACAGGCCCGTCCGCGCCGGCAGTTCCGAGATGGTTATGGCGCCTCCGCGCCGCTCGATCTCGCCAGCGGCCCACGCGACCGCGGGGTCCGCGGCCGCGGCGCCGGCGACCCTGGCCGACAGCCACGCGACGGCGCGGTGGATCCGCTCGACGGGACCCGCCGCGCCCTCGCACGCAGCCGTGACGGCACCCGCCGCACGCCCGATGCAGTCCGCCAGGTCCACCGTGCGGTCGCTGATCTCGGTGAGAGGGTGTCCGAGCAGGGCGTACGCCCCGGCGGGGTGCAGTCGAATGCACAGCGCCCGCGCGCGCCCCGGGGGCGCCTCGACCGTCGCGGGCCGGGACGAGATCCCCGAGATGCAGGCGGCAGGGAGGACGGTGCTCCCGGTCGGGGAAGCCAGGCGGTGCGGCTCGCCCATGTGGACGACCAGCTCCACCGCCGTGTCGGGGAACACCCGCTCGCGCGGCAGCGTCGCCCGGCCGTCCCAGTGGGCCACCAGCTTCACGACGGGGGCCAGGGGGCTGTCGTGCCGGGGACGCCATTCGTGCCGCGTCCAGCAGCCGAGGGGACCGTCCAGGCGGAGCTCGGATACCATTCCAGTATGGTTTTCGCGGGGCCCGCGTCGTCGAAATCTCCCTCGCAGCTCAGCGCCCTGCTAGCCGGCGCGGGCGGGGTCCAGGAAGGGCGAGGAGGAGATCATCCGCTCGACGCCCTCTTCCCACTTCCCCAGCGCCTCGATCTCCTCGCGGTGGTAGCCCCACATCGAGGCGTTCGTCGCCATCGTGATCGCCGTGTCGATCCGCATGATCGCGTCGTTCGTCCGGTTCGAGGACCCGAACTTCTTGCAGAGGTAGTACCAGATCGCCTGGCGGAGCAGATGGTACTCGGTGAGGATCAGGTGCTCGGGGACCCCCTGCTCCCGTCGGTGCGAGCCGTGACTGGCGGCGGCCTCGACCGTCCGCCGGTGCGACGCCTCGTCCATGGGGCTGCACAGAGACGCTTCCACTAGTCCCACGACCACGGCAGGAAGTCCGTCGATCCGATGGTCCGGCGGAAGAGCGAACCAGGGCTGTTCGCGCACCCGCTGCTCCCACTCGAGAAGCACGTCCGGGACGTTGCGCTTGATGTCCTCGCAGATCGCCTTCATGCCCGTCTGCCTTGCAGGAGCGGGGCCAGGGCCACCGCGAGGCGGGACGGGCCCGGGGTCGGCTGGGGCGGAGGCGGGCCGGCGGAACCGGGGAAATGAAGTGGCAATTCGACGATCGGATCCCCGCGTCGCCCCTCATCCTGGCCCGTGGCGTGCCATCCGTGACGCACACCGAGGCGTGGTGCGCCGCCCCCCGCATCAGAGAATCGTCCCGATCCGCCGCAGGATCCCCCCGATGCGCTGCCGGGGGCCTTCCTTCACGGTCCAGCGGGCGGCGCGAAGCTCCGCCGCCGTCCGGGCGATCTCGCCCTCCTCCAGCCGCTCGGCCCGCGTGCAGGGATCGATGCCGGGCACGCGGGCCGCCGACTCGATGGTGCGTACGCTCGCCCGCGCGGGCGCCTCGCCGCTTCCGCGCCGCCCGTCCGCGCGGGACCCGTGCATGGTCAGGGGGTCTCCTCCGGGAGCGTCCGCTCCGCCGGCTCCCCGCTCTCCGCCGTGGTCGAGCGCGGAATCGTGAAGGTGAACGTGGAGCCCCGGCCGACCACGCTCTCGACCTCGATGTCGCCCCCCATGCGCCGGGCGAGGTCGCGGCTGATGGCCAGGCCCAGCCCCACCCCCTCGGCGGGTCGGTCGAGCTTCCGTCCCACCTGCACGAACGGGTCGAAGATGGTCGACAGCCGGTCCTCCGGGATGCCGATCCCGGTGTCGCGGACCCGGACCACCACCCTCGCGCCGTCGAGCTCGCATCCGGCCTCGATCCGTCCGCCGGGCTCCGTGTACTTGACCGCGTTGGTGAGCAGGTTGACGAGCACCTGGGCCACCTTCTCCGCGTCCGCGCGCGCGACGACGTTTTCGGCGCAGGGACTCACGGCAAGCGAGAGCTCCCTGGCCTGCGCCTGCGTGGCGAGCATCGACTCCACGTCGCGCAGCACCTCGCCGATGCGCACGTCCTCCACCCGCACCTGCACCCGCCCGGCCTCCAGGCGCGCGAAGTTGAGGATGTCGTTGATCAGCACGAGGAGGTGGCGCTGGCTGCGCTTGATCCGCCCGAGCGCGGCGGTCTGCGCCTCGGTGACCGGCCCGTGGATCCCCATCTCGATCAGGTCCGCGTAGCCGCCGATCGCGTTCAGCGGGGTGCGCAGCTCGTGGCTCATGGACGCCAGGAACTCCGACTTGGCCTGGTTGGCCCTGCGGACCTCGTCGTAGAGGTGTTCCACCTCGCGCCGCGCGCCCACCAGCTCGGTGACGTCCACCGCGTGCACGAACACCCCCGAGACCTCGCCGCCCAGCTCGAAGAGGGGCTGGTAGACGAAGTTGAAGAGGCGCTCCTCGGTGGTGCCCCCGCGGCCGGGGAAGCGGACCGGGACCTCCGTTCCCAGGTATGGCTCCCCGCTCCGGTACACCCGGTCCAGCAGGTCGACGAAGCCCTGGCCCGCGAGGTGGGGGAGCGCGTCGCGCACCGGCCTGCCCTGCAGGTCGGTGCCCCCGATGAGCTCCCGGTAGGCAGGGTTGGCGATCTCGAACACGTGGTCGGCCCCCCGCAGCACGGCGACGGCGGCGGGCGCCTGGATGAAGAGACCGGCGAGCCGGCTGCGCTCGACCTCCACCTCCGCCCGGGCCCGCTGGAGCGCCTCGGCGGCCTCCTTCTGGTCCTGGATGTCGGTGGCCGTGCCGAACCAGCGCACGATCGTCCCGGAGCCGTCGCGCTGCGGCAGCGCCTGCCCCAGGAACCAGCGGTACCCGCCGTCCCGTCCGCGGAGCCGGCACTCGACCGAGTACGCCTCGCCGGTCCGCAGCGAGGTGCGCCACCGCGCCTCCACCGGTGCCCGGTCCTCGGGGTGGACCACGCTCCAGGCCTCCCCGCCGTCCTCACCCGCGGCGAGGCCGGTGTACTCGCACCAGCGGCGGTTCCGGTACTCCGGGAAGCCGTCGGGGCGGGTCGTCCACACCAGCTGCGGGATGTGGTCGGCGAGGAACCGGTAGTTCCGCTCGCTCACGCGGAGGGCCGCTTCGGCGCGCCGCTCCGCCGTGACGTCCTGTGTCATCGCGAGCCCCGCCCGGATCTCGGCGCCGTCGCCGGGGAGAGGCAGGGCGTGGAGCTGGTAGATGCGTCCGGCGAACTCCACCTCGGCGACGCTGCTCCGTCCCTCGAGAGCCGCCCGGTACGCGGGCGCGATCCCGGCGACCGTCTCCGGGGGGAAGACTTCGAAGACCGTGCGTCCTTCCAGCTGGTCGGGCCGGAGCCCCGCGTCCGCCAGCCCGGCTCCCCCGGCCAGCAGGTAGCGGAGGTCGCGGTCGAAGACCAGGAGCGCGCCGTTGGGAAAGTTCTCGGCGACCGCCCGGTAGCGCGCCTCGCTCGCACGCGCCGCCCCCTCGGCCCGCTCCCGCTCCGCGAGCTCCTCGCGGGCCCGCCGGTAGAGCGAGGCGCTGTCCAGCGCGAGCGCGGCCCGGCGCCCCACCTCCTCGGCCAGCGCGAGCTCCTCCGCCGAGAGCCGCGGGCGCGACTCCGCCGCGGAAAGGGCGAGCACCCCCCGGGTACGCCCCCGCGCCCGGAGCGGGACCAGGGCCAGCGCGCCGACCCCCGCGTCCCGGAGCAAGCGCGCGAGCTCCGCATGGTCGCCGGCGGCCTCGTGGCTGCCGGGGACCAGGATCCGCTCGCCGGAATCGAGGACCCTGCGTACCGGATGCGTGGCGGTGCCGGAGTCGTCCAGGAAGGCCTGCTCGAGCACCCCGTGGAGCCCGGCACGGCCGGGGGCCGCCGCGGTCCCCAGCGGGCTCACCCTTCCGCCCCCTTCCACGTAGACCGTGCAGGCGTCCGCCACCCGCGGCACCAGCTGCCGGCAGATCGCCTGGACCGTCTCCCCGTAGTCGAGGGACTGGGCGACGGTGTTCCCGAAGTCGGCGAGGAAGTGGTCGCGCTCGGCGGCCGCTTCGGCCAGCTCCCGCAGTTCCTGGGCTTCCTGCGACCGCTCGCGCAGCTCCTCGGCCGTGGCCTCCAGCTCCGCGGTCGCCTCTTCCAGCGCCTGCTGCTGCGCGATCCGCGCGGAGACGTCCGCGAACGCGACCACGGCCCCCCGCATCACCCCGCCCTCCACGACGGGCGACACGGAGTACTCCGCGTGGAAGGTGCTGCCGTCCGCGCGCCGGACGACCTCCCGGCCGGTCCTCTCCCGCTCGCCCGGGGCCGGGAGGCGCAGCATCGGACTCTCCGCTTCCCGGCCGGCCTCCGCGCCGTCCGGGAAGAGGTGCAGGACCTCCGCCGCCGGCCGTCCCAGCACCTGGTCCAGCGCGCACCCCAGCATCCGCGCGCCCGCGGGGTTCAGGAAGGTGAGCCGCCCCGCGGCGTCGAGCCCGTAGATCGCTTCTGCGGTGCTGGCCAGCAGGAGGCGGTTGGTGCGGGCCTGCCGGTCGCGCTCGGCGGCCAGCCGGCGGGACCGACGCGCGGACCACGCCACCGCCACGGCGGCGGCGACCGCGAGCAGCGCGAGCACCACCGTCCAGATGCGCCCGCGCCGCTCGATCCGGTCGATCTCGGCGCGCCATCCGGCCTCCGCCCGGTATGCGGCGTCCTCGACCGCGGCGGCGGCCTCCGACGCCTGGCGTGCCCGGTCGCCCCCCGCCGCCAGGCGCCGCGCGAGCGAATCGGGCGAGAGCCGGCCGCGCAGCAGCAGGTCGTGGGGCGCCTCCCAGCGGGCTGCCTCGGCGTCGAGCCGGGCCACGCTCCGCTCCACCTCCGGTCCGAGACCCCGCACGTACGGCGCGAAGGAGCGGCGGGCGCGCTCCCGGTCCGTCCGCGCCTCCCGGTACTGTCGCAGGAACGCGGAGTCGCGGGTGGCGAGGTACCCCCGCATCGCGCCCACCTCGCGGATCACCGCCTCCTGGACCCGGTCCGCCTGGACGCGGGCGGGCTGTGCCACGTCGCGGATCCGGTCGTGGAGCGCCCGGGCCTCCCGGCCGGTGAGGAACGGGACGAGCACCAGGGCCAGGAGCGCGGCGAGGACCAGGGTGGAAGGGAGCCAATCCCTCCACGCCGACCCCGCGGGCGCCGACGGGTCATGCTCTGGATGTCGCGGCGGGGAGCCTGCGTGCCGGGTCCTCACCGCCTGCCGTTCCATGCCGGGGACGACTGGAGGGAGCCCGCCGCGAGGAGCGCGCGCACGGCCGACCGAACCGCGCCGGCGGAGACGGGCTTCTGCAGATAGCCCTGCGCGCCGGAGTCCTCCACCTGGCGCTCCGAGAGGGAGAGCGCCGTGCAGAGGAGGGCCGGGATGCGGGCCGTGCTCGGGTTCCGCCGGAGCCGGCGCAGCATCTCGAAGCCGTCCATGACCGGCATGTCCAGGTCGAGCCACACCAGGTCCGGGCGGCTGAGCCGGGCCAGCCGCAGCCCCTCCCGTCCGTTCACGGCCTGCACGACGGCGTATCGGTCGGCCTCGAGGATCCGGGCTACGGCGCACCGTATCCCTGCGTCGTCCTCCACCACCAGGATGCTCCTGCGACCGGTGTGTTGCAAGTCAGCCTCGCCGCTCTCCGTTTCAGCGCTGCGGGTCGAGGCGGCCGCTCCGGACCGCGCAAGGACCCGGCCATCGTGGTCCGGGGAACGTGAGCGTTCCTCCCGGAGGCAGGCCGCTCTCCGATTCGCGAACCGGGTAACATCGAGCCGGCGCGCCAGGGCCGCCAGAACCTCCCCGTCCGCTGGGGCGTGAGAGCAAGTTCGAAGCCCTTGTCGGACATAGGTTTGCGTGGTATGGATCTTGAATGCGGGCGGGCGGCTTCATCCCGGGCACCCGAGTTCCATGCCGAGCAAGATTCTGCTGATCGACGACAACCAGGACGGCCGGACCATCTACGGCACGATCCTGAGGCGGGCGGGGCACGAAGTGATCGATGCCGCGGACGGGGAGGAGGGGCTCCGGTTTGCGCGCGAGCATGCTCCCGACCTGATCCTGGTCGAGCTGGTGCTGCCGCGGCTGGACGGATGGGAAGTGATGCGCCGCCTCCGGGCGAGCCCGGACACGGCGGGCGCGGAGGTGATCGCCGTCACGGCCGAGTGGGCGCACCCGCTCGCCCTCCTCCACGCCGGCTTCCGCGGCTTCTACTACAAGCTGGTCCGGCCCGACGCCTTCCTGGAGACCGTGGAGGGATGCCTGGCGCTCCGGGGGACGGGGCGCTTCCTCGCCCGGCGGTCGGACGAGGGTCCACCCCTGCGCTCTCCGCGGCCGATGGAGCATGCCGGCACGCTCTGAAGCCGGCGGGGACCGGGATGGGGCTGCGTAGCTTCACGGCGCCGGACGGCGCCGAGTGGCAGGTGTGGGCGGTCGTCCCGGAGTCCCGCTACCCCGTGCGGAGGGTGCGGGAGCGCAGGGGACAGGACGTGCTGAAGTACACGGGGCCGGAGCGCAGGAAGGGGGAGAGGCGCAGGACGCCCCCGATGGGCGGAGTCCCGGCCGGGTACGCAGGCGGCTGGCTCTGCTTCCAGTCGGGGGACCGGAAGCGGAGGCTGGCCCCGGTTCCCGACGGCTGGGAGACACGCGCGGATGCCGGCCTCGTGGAGCTGTGGCGGAACGCCCTCCCGGCCGGAGCCGCCGGAGCCCCGGATCGCGCCGCTCCCACCTAGGGAGGCGAGCGCTGGAGGGCATCGCCGGCCCCGGCAGCCGAGAGCAGACCTACGCCACGTCCGGCAGGGGCTCGCCCGGATCTCCGGCCTGCGGTCCGGCCTGCGGGAGCCCTCCCGGCGGCGGATCGAGGTGGTCCACCATCCGCCGGAGGATGGTCCCGTAGATGTTCTTCGGGACTCCGATGGTTCTCCAGCGTCGGACGGCGGTCGCGCTGATCCCCAGGATCGCCCCCACCTGCTCCTCGGACAGCGACCGGGTGGCCGCCATGAACTCGGCCGCGACCGCGTGTCGCTGCTCCTGCCGCGAGCGCTCGCGCCACCGGGTTCCGCTGACCCGGGCGACCGTGCCTTCACCGAGAGGTATCTTCACGTTCCGCGTTCACTCCCGCGCGCTGCCCGCGCCCTGGCCTTCACCGCGTTCCCGGCGGCCCGGCACGGCGGGCCGGTCCGCGCACTCACGTCAGGGTTTCTCGTAGGGGTCGGTCCGCCGGTCGCGCTCCGTGGCGCGGAGCTGGGCGCGCCCGTCCGCCGTGAGCGCCCGGAGCAGCTGGGCGGTCCGGTTCTCGCGTAGCGCGGCGAGCCCGACGTCGGCCGTGGCCTGGTGGGACGCGCGGCAGGTGAAGCAGGCCCACAGGGGACCCTCCGCCGAGCGGAGCAGCCTCCACACCCCGGTGCAATCCGGGTACCGGTGATTCGGGTGCAGCATGAGAGCAACTGGGATGGGATAAGCGATTCCGCCGACGCCGGGCCGGTGTGGCGACCTCTCCTACGCGGCCGGCACGGAGAGGTTGACCCAGGAGGCTCCGGCCCGGGATGCCTCGTAGATGGTCCGCACGGCTTCGACGAGGTGCGGCAGGCGGACGGGCTTGGCGACGTACGCCGAGAATCTCGCCGCACGCAGACGAGCGGAGAGCCCGGACCCAGGGTTCGCCGTCACGGCGACGACCGGGATGTGAGCGGTGTGCGCATCCGATTTCAGGTGCCGCACCGCTTCCCAGCCGCTCACGCCTGGCATGTCCAGGTCCATCAGGATCAGGTCGGGGCGATGGTCGGTCGCCTGGACGATCGCCTCGCGGCCGTCGTGCGCCTGAAGGACCGCGTAGCCGGATTGGGTCAGGACCGAGGAGAACAGCAGGCGCAGCTCTTCCGAATCGTCGACGACAAGCACCAGCGGTTGAAGCATCGGGTGTGGCAGACCTTCGAGCGTGTGGATCAGGGAGCAAGCAAGCCGCCCCCCCGCGGACGGGCGAATCCGGATCGTGGGCGACGGAGCCGATCACGGGCGGACACGAAGCGGGGGCTCCCGGTCGGGAGCCCCCGCTTCGTGGGGCGGTCAGGTCTCAGGACCCCGGGCTCTGGCAACGATCTCGTCGGCTGCCTGAGCGAGCCGCGCCAGCCGTTCGTCGGGGGCTTCGTGCCAGCGTTCCGGCACCGTGGGCAGGCGCCGCCTCTCGTCGTCGCTCTCGAAGCAGAGCCACCCTTCCGCCAGGTCCGGCCGGACAGACCTCGCGTTCTGGGGATAGGTGTCCCATGCTCGCCACCGCCGCCCCTGTCCATCGGTAAACTCACGGTATGCCATCGGTCCCACGCGGATAGCGGTACAACCTGGCGCCCCGCAGAGCGCACGTACTGTTCAGCCACGAATCGGGCTATCCGTTCCGAAGGACTGCGATCCCTCGCCTCGGCGGGCGAAGAGACCCCGGTCCGACGCGGATGCCGGGAGCCCTCCTTCGGAGCCGGGTTTCCAAGCTGGAGCATCACCGATCGATTCGCAAGTACCGCACCCCGGGCATCCCATTTGCATCCACGGCAGGTGTGGATTCCTTCACAAGTGATTGCAGATGCGTATCTTGCGTGATGGGGACGGCGCCGAGTGGCAGATCTGGAAGGTGATGCCCGATGCGCGCAGGGTCGTGGAGCGCAGGCGGCACGACCGGCGCCGTCGCTCCGACCCGGGCTACACGGGCGAGGAACGGCGGTCGAATTGCCGCCGCTCCGGGTCGAGCCTCCTGGGAGGCTGGCTCTGCTTTCAGGCAGGTGCGCAGAAGAGGCGTCTCCTCCCGGTCCCGCCCGAGTGGGAGAGCTGCTCGGAGGACGATCTGGCTTCCCTGCTCGGGGCTGCCGTCCCTGTTCAGAACAGGAGCGGGGCGTCTGCGGCCGCGGGCTAAAAACGGGGATCCGCCCGGGAGGGGAGCGCACCTGGAGCAGTCAGTCGCCCGTCCGGGGACACTCGCTCTCTGCGGGCCCCGCGGCGCGGGATCCCTCGCGCCCGACGAAGCGAAGTAGCCGGTCCCGCTGCTCACGCGGGAGCTGGCCGGGCGGGATGATCCGCCACCGCTTCACGGCCGTCGTGCTGACGCCCACGATGCCGGCGACCTCCTCGCAGGACAGCGACCCGGTCTGCTGCAGGAACTCCTGGATGAGCTCCCGGGTGTCGGTCCTCTCCTGACGCGGGCTCATGCTGTTCTAGCCGACCGCGGCCAGGGACCGGGCCGCGCCTCCGGGCCACCACGCGATGCCGTGGGAAAGCATGTCCTCGGCGGCCTCCGCGCTGGTTGCGCGCGAGAAGATGTAGCCCTGCCCGTAGTCGCATCCGAGCTGCTTCAGGTAGTTGAGCTGGGCGGGGGTCTCCATGCCCTCGGCGACCACGGCGATCCCCAGGTTCTTGCCGAGCCCCACGATGGTCCGCACGATCTCGGCTCCCTGACTCCCGTGGCGGATCCGGCTGACGAAGGAGCGGTCCACCTTCAGCATGTCGATCGGCAGCTGGTCCAGGTACTTCAGGGACGAGTAGCCGGTGCCGAAGTCGTCGATCTGGATCTGGATCCCGAGCTCCTTCAGCTCCGCCAGCATCGCCGCGGCGGCCTCGGGATCGTCCACGAGCACCGTCTCGGTCACTTCCAGCTTGAGCCGCTTCCCGCTGAGCCCCGTCTCCCGGAGCACCTCGCGCACGCGGGGGACCAGGTTGCGGTCGGCGAACTGCTTTCCGGAGAGGTTCACGCTGACGAACAGCGACTCCCGCTCCGGATGGCGCACGAGCCACTGCTGGAGCTGGCGGCACGCCTGCTGGAGCACCCAGCCTCCCAGGGTCCGGATCAGCCCCGTCTCCTCCAGGGAGGGGATGAACTCTCCGGGGGGAACCAGCCCACGCTGGGGATGCGGCCAGCGGACCAGCGCCTCGAAGCCGCAGACGGTGCCGGTCTCCAGGCACACCACGGGCTGGTAGTGGAGGATGAACTCTTCCCGCTCCACGGCGCGCCGCAGGTCCGTCTCCAGGTGCAGCCGGGTCACCGCCGCGGAGTGCATCGCCACGTCGAACACCTGGTACCTCGCCCTGCCGGACTGCTTGGCGCGGTACATGGCGATGTCCGCGTCGCGCAGCATCTCCTCCGGATGGTCGTACCCCAGGCTGGTCACGATCCCGATGCTCGCGCTCACGAAGACTTCCTGCGTGCCGAGCACCAGGTGCTCCGAGAGGCGCGCCTGGATGCGGCTCGCGACGCGGGCCGCGTCGGCCGGCTCGGACGTGCCGTGGAGCAGGATCGCGAACTCGTCTCCCCCGAGCCGCGCGACCATGTCCTCGGGCCGGACGCATTCCTCCAGCCGCTGCCCGACCGAGACCAGGAGCTCGTCCCCCTTGAGGTGCCCCAGCGAGTCGTTGATGGTCTTGAAGCGGTCCACGTCCACGAACAGCACCGTGAACTGCGCCTGCGGCTGGTAGGTGAGGCGACCCACCGAGCGCTGCAGGCGAGTCATGAACGAGGAGCGGTTCGGGAGACCGGTCAGGGGATCGTGAGACGCGATCCTCAGGAGGTCCGCTTCCGCCTGCGTCCGATCCGTCACGTCCTCCGAGATCGCGGCGATCCGGTAGACATCGCCGGTGCCGTTCCGGACCGGGAAGCATCGCGTCTGGATCAGCCGGACGGTCCCGTCGGGGCGCTCGATCCGGTATTCCCTGGTCGCCCCGGAGGCGGACAGGAACAAGCTGGCAGTTTCGGCACGCCCCTCCTCCTGCAGCGTGTCCACGAGGGAATCGAAGCGCTCGTAGAGGCTGGCGCAGGTCCGTCCCCAGACGGACTCGAATGCCGGGCTCACGTAGAGAACCCGGCGCTCGGCGCAGTCCACGAGCCAGAACACCTGCTCGATGTTTTCCGCGACCTGCCGGAAGCGCTCCTCGCTCTCGCTCAGCGCCGCTTCGGCGCGCCTGCGCTCCGCGATCTCGCTCTGCAGGGACTCGTTGACGGCGGCGGCCTCCTCGCCGGCCCTCAGCGCCCGGCTCCAGCGGTCGGTGAGGTCGCGGATGCCGCCGACTCCGGTGCCGATGAGCACCAGCATCCCGAGCCAGGGTGCCTCGCCGCTGTTGAGGAGCTGCCCCCAGGCCAGGCCCACGCCCGGGTGAAGCGCGAACGCATACAGGGGCAGCACGAACATGCCGGCCAGGAGTCCCCCCCAGGTTCCGAGGAGCCATCCCACCACGCTCACGGGCAGCACTGCGAGCGCGGCGGTGCCGGATCCCAGTCGGTCGTACAGCGGAGCGAACGAGAATACGTAGACGAGCATGGTGAGGATCGCGGCGATCGCCCGCGGTGCGGACACCTGCCTGGTCCAGATCGCACGGACCGTCCGTTCCGGGGGGCTCGCCAACGAGATCGCAGGCCCGGTGTGAGGTTCAGTCATTTCGCGGGGGGAAGGGTGGAGATGGGGACGAGGTCGCTCACCGCGAGCCCGGAACGCGACGGGTGCGGTGACAGGAACGCAGAACCCGCGGCACGGACGCGTCGGGCAGAAACGGCCGACGAGTCCACACCGCGGGCCACGGATGAGGAGGCTCAGCTTCGGCAACCGGACGGTCTCGGAGAGACTCCTGGCTTTGCGGCCCCGCCTCGCGACGGGTGTGCTCTTGTCGGCCAGCGCATCAGAGGCGTCTGTAGAATGAGCACATTATGCGGCCAGCCGCTCCGCCATGCAAGGGCGTTCGTTCTCCGAATCAGCCCCGACGCCGTGGGCCCGATCCGCGCCGTCCGCGAGACCCCGGGTCGGTGGGGACGAAAGCATGTGCCGCGGAGCCACGGCCTGGCCACGACCCTTGGTCTCCGCGGCCGCTCTGTCTCTCCCTGGTGTCCGCGGACATCGCTGGACCGTCTTGCGAGAGCCGGAAAACATTTCCGCTCACGCGGTGCGGTTTCCCCGCCGAGGCCCTGCCCGCGATCGCGAGGATCAGGTGCCTGGTGGTTGAAGAAGGGACCGCATCCCGCGATTCGCCTCGCTTTCCGGTCGGTCCTGCACGGGCAGCGCGTTCGGGTCCGCGAAACCGGCCAGCGATGGTCTGCACCTTGCCTACTCAATGCCCGGCTGTGGTGGTGGTTCTTTGAAAATCGGACGAGCCGCTGCTCTCGGCCGCGGCCTGCATCTGGAACGCTGGGTGTCAGCGACGCCGCAGACGCCCGTTGAACGAGTCGGGTATCGGAGCCTGGATGAAGGAAACGTACACCGTTTTGGTGGTAGACGACAAACCGGATCTTCGGAGGATCACCCGCAAGACGCTGGAGAGCCGCGGATACCGTGTCCTCGAGGCGGCGGATGGGGCGGCAGCGCTCGCTCTCCTCGATCGCTGGAAGGACGACATCGACCTGGCGATTGCGGACGTGGTAATGCCCGGAGTAGGCGGGCGGGAGTTCCTGTGGCAGGCGTCGGAGCGGTTTCCGGCCCTTCCAGTCATCCTCTGTTCGGGCCTGGTGGATCAACCCTGTACATCCCTGGGCCTGGAGGCCCCGCCCGCCGCGTTCATCCCGAAGCCTTTCGAGCCCGAGGCGCTCGCACGGCTGGTTGAGGAGGTGCTGGACCGGTAGGGCAGGGGCGACGAGCGAGTGCCGGTGCAGTCCTTGGACAGCGGTGGGTCTCGAGGCTTCAAAGTGGCAGTCCGCCGAGGTATCCGCTTCCGGAGCGGCGGAGCGGCGGAGCGGGTCGGATTTCGCGTTCCGAGCACATCACGCAACAGAAGAGCCCCGGCCGGATCCACCCCGGCCGGGGTTCGTGCGTCACGTACGGTCCTGCGATCCGGGATCGGATCTCAAGAAGGCGTGCAGCTCGCGGCGATGCGGGGCAGCGACGAGGGGGGCCTTGCCGCTGCTCATCGTGTTGGCGACCACCAGGTTCAGCACGGCTGCCGGACCTGGTGGTCGCGGCTGGACCACGGCACTCCACGTCGGTTATCGACTAGGGTGTGTCTGACGAAAATCAGAGCCAGAGCATGATTGAAGCGACGAGGACACCGGCCAAGTAGTTGTGCCCGCGCTTGTCGTAGCGAGTCGCCACGGCGCGGAAGCCCTTGAGCCGGTTGATGCAGCGCTCGACCACGTTTCTGCCCTTGTACGCTTCGGCATCCAGGGCAGGAGGGCGTCCGCCGCGCAATCCCTTGCCCAGGCGCCTTCTGTGCGTCTTTGCGCTCCGGGCAGATGCACGGGATCCGGCGCTTGCGCAACACCTTGCGGTACTTCCGCGCTCCATCCGCCCGGTCAAGCCGCAGCCGCTTCGGTCGCTTGCGAGCCGGGCCACGGCGCTGGGGCACATGGATGAAATCGAGCACCGGCTCCAACTGCGTCGCGTCGTTTCGTTGCCCAGCGGTGACCACGATCCCTAGCGGGCGTGCCTTGCCCTCGGCGCAGAGGTGGATCTTGGTCGTGCGTCCGCCGCGCGAGTGGCCGATCCACTCGTCGCTCAGGGCCTCTTTGTTCCGGCGTCGCCGGAGCCTGGCGTGCTCCCGCAGAAGTGCGGTGTGACTTATGTGAACCGCGCCGGGGGCATTCGATCCTTCATGAGACCGCGTCGTGAGGCGGCGCGAGCACCGCGCCGAGGTCCCGCTGATCTGGTGATCCGGTCGTAGGCATCAGCAAATGCCCGGGGCCGGACGTGACGGGTGTGCCGCCGATCCTCGGCGCTGGCTGGTTCCTGTCATCCTGCAGGTATGTATGAGGTAACCCCTGAGCGGGGTCGCCTCGGCGGCCCGTCGCAGAGGCTCACTCCCCGCCATGCTCAGCCAGTGATTGGGTGCGGCTGATCTGTTGGTGAGAGAGCGGTGCGAGGAGCGCAACCCCGGACAGGTCGCCGTCACTCCGCGCATGATGTTCACAGGGTGATAGATCCGGCCGGATGGTCTGGTACGTATGTTTCTGTATGGCGTAAAGTCCTCCTCCACGACTCAAGGCAGCGAGTTTCGGGTGGTGATCTCCAGTCGAGTCCAGACCATCCTGGTCATCGAGGACGACGAAAGAATCCGGTGCCCTCTCGGCGAACTCCTCCGGGAAGCAGGCTACGAGGTGTATACCGCCCCGAACGGTGCACGGGGTCTGGAGCTCGCGCGTGAGCGTACCCCGGACGTCGTCCTGCTGGACCTCATGCTCCCCCGGGTCGACGGGTGGGAAGTGCTAGGCCGGCTGCGGCTCGATCCCCGCACCGCCTCCATTCCCGCGGTGATCATCACTGCCCATCTGATCCCGGCGGAAGAGGTCTACTCACGTGGGGCGCAGGGCTATCTCCAGAAACCTTTCACGTTCGAGAGCGCGAGCGAGGAGGTGCGGCGCCTGCTGGCCGCTCTCCGCCGAGCGGCAGCCGATCCTGTCGTCCCGGCACAGGGACTGTATCCCCGCGGTGCGCTGGTGTGCCGCGGAGGTCTCGACCTGTGACGGCGGGAGCCGTCCGTGGCAAGCTCCGCGTCGCGAAGCCGCCCCTCCTCCCGATGACCCGATGATGCAGTCCCCGCCTTTCTCGCAGGTGGACGACGGTGTGACCGTTGACCGGTGGGTCCCCTCCACGTGCGGCCTATGCTCCATCGGGTGCGGACTGGAGATCGCCGTCTCCGGCGACCGCATCGTCGGCGTGCGCGGGCGCACCGCGCACCCGGTGGGGCTGGGGCGCCTGGGCCCCAAGGGGCTAATACTACAACGAAACTTCAAGCCGCCTGAGGAGTCGGTGAAGCTTGCGGCAGAGTCGTCGTTTGTAGTGGCTCTGCTTTGCGGCCTCGTTTCGCCGCTGGGTCTGTTCGAGCCAGCTGAGCAGTTCCGCTCGGCTCCAATGGCGCCGCGGCAGGATCTCCCGGAGCACGCGCGCGATCTGCGGGCGCGTCAGGTGGGGTCTGTTTTTCCCCCCACTCCTGCTGCAAGCTGAGCAGGAAGGCGCCGGCCAGCAGCGAGAGCGTGATATGGTGGTGCCATCCACGCCAGCCGCGTACCTCGTACTCGTCCAGACCGACCTCGCCCTTGAGTGTCTCGAACTCGGTCTCGATCCTCCAGCGCGTGGTCTGGACCTGAGCGAGGCGGCTCAACTCCACCTCGGCCGGTGCGTTGGAGAGCGCGTATCTCGGCTCCTCCCCTTCCAGGTTGGTGCGCAGCAGCAGCCAGCACTCACGCCCGGGGACCCCAGCGCGATTCTCCCAGACGCGCAGCCGGGCAAAGCGGTAGCGGCGCGGCCCCTGCGCGCCCTCGGCCACTTCGATCTCTTGCCAGGCCGGCTCGGGCAGCGCAGCAGCCAGGGATTGCACCGGCTGCGCGGGTACGGCGCCGGGGGCCAGGCGCACCTTCACGGGCTGGCGACCGCGACCTGAGTAAGGCGGCACCTGCGTGGGCGCTTCTTCAGTGAAGACGGGCAGATCACAGGCGACATCGCCCATGTACCACAGCCCCAGCGCGGCCACGCCATCGCGAAAGATGGGCGAGTTGCCGTAGACCTCGTCCGCGGCCACCCAGCGCCCCGGCAGATGCCCTGCCTGGCGGGCTCGCCGCAGCAGATCCAGCGCGATCTCGGGCTTGGTGCGAAAGCCCACCTCCTCGGGCACTCCGGCCGCCCGGCAGCGCGCGCGGTCCTGCGTCCACGACTCGGGCAGGAAGAGACCGGCATCGACCGTGGCGTGCCCCTGGGCCGAGGCGTAGGTGAGGAAGACCCCTATCTGGCAGTTGCCTACCTTGCCCAGCGTGCCCGAGTACTGCCGCGCCACTCCGACCGACTTCTTGCCCTGTTTGGCGAAGCCGGTCTCGTCGAGCAGGAAGATGCCCTCGGGATCCGCGAGCCGCTCGCCCACGTAGGCATGCAACGCCTCCGTCACCGCGCCTGCTGACCAGGGCGCGTTGCTGAGGAACAGCTGCAGCGTGCGCGGCGTGGCGCCTACGACCGCCTCGGCCAGATTCTCCGCGCTCCTGCGCTCGCTCTTCTGCACCAGCAGACCGCGCAGGTACTGCTCGCTTCGCTCCCGCGCCTCGCGGCGTCCAAACAGGGGCGCAAACCGTGCGTGGAAGCGCAGAAACAGCTCCTCCACTCGGTCCAACTCGGTGTCGTCCATCGTATCACACCTCCAGCTTCAGTCACCTCACTGGAGATCCGCAATTCTCAATCCTTCGTTGTAGTACTAAACAGTAGTACGCCAACCGTCACCCCTCGCGCGCCCTGTACCCGCTGGTTCGCGGCGCCTCCGGCCGGCTCCTGCGCGCCACGTGGGACGATGCGCTTGCCGTCGTGGTGGAGACCTTCACAGAGCTGCTGGACGAGTTCATGCTCCGCTTTCATGACACATCCACATCACCCTGTAGGACCCCGGCAGCAGCGACGCAGAGGGCCAAGCTGCTCTCCCCAGGGCTACAAATTCGCACTGCTCTCCAGCATTCGACAGACCTCCCCGGAGCCGGCTGGATACGCAACAGCAGGCCGATCCGCTCCCGGCCTCTTTTACTCTCCGGGTCGTCCCGCCCTCCGGCCCGCCCGGAACGGCAGCTTGAACGAAAAGCGTGACCCCACCCCGGGCAGGCTCCTGGCCTTGACGCGCCCTCCCAGGAGCTCCACGAGGCCCCGCGCGACGGTCAGGCCCAGACCGGACCCGCGGACCTCGCTCCTGTACCCGTGCCTGCCCTGCCAGAAGGGCTCGAAGATCTTTTCCAGGTGCCCGGAGGGGATCCCCACCCCGGTGTCCCAGACCTGGAACACGGCGGCGTCCTCCCGGAGCCGCAGCCAGAGGCCGACCTCGCCCCTGTCCGTGAACTTGACGGCGTTGGAGAGCAGGCTCACCAGGATCTGCCGCACCTTGCCGGCGTCCGTGACGACCGGCAACGGGCCCTCGGGGACCCTCACGTGGAGAGCCAGCCCCTTCTGCTCGGCCTGGGGGCGGATGAAGCGCTCCACACCGCGGCAGAGCTCCACCAGGTCGACGCCGTGCTCCAGGACGCATTCCCGTCCCGCTGCCATCCGCACGTAGCTCTGGAGCTGCTCCACCAGGTACAGCATGTGCTGCGACGCCTCGTGGATGTACCTGGCGTGCTCCCGCACCACCGCGGGATCCTCCCGGGGGATGCCGGCCTCCAGCAGCTCCGCGCGGATCATGATGGTCGTCAGCGGGGTCCGGAGGTCGTGGGAGACCGCCGCCAGGAGCCTGGACTTCTCCGCGCTGGCCTGCTCCGCCGCCTCGGCGCGGAGCCGCTCCCGCGTCAGGGGAGGCGACTGGGCGTCCCCCCCGTCGCGCACCTCCTCCTCCCGGCCCGCCGCCCGGAGCTCCTCCCCGGTCACCCGGATCTCCTCGTCCCCAGGCTCCACCCCGGTTCCTTGACCAATCGCCTATCCCTCCGCAGGCAGGACACGTGAGCTTCCGCCGGGAATCCCCGACCGCCCGAGAGCGCTCCGAAGCCTCCTCGCCTCTTCCAGGTGAGAGGCGACCATGCAACGGACGCTAGTGAGGTGCTGCTGGAGCTGTTCGTTCCTCGCGCCTGGCAGGAGCTGCCCGTCAATCATGTCGAGGGCCCGCGTGTGCTCTTCGATATGCAGGTCGACCCATGCCCGGTCGAACGCCTGGCCGTCAAGCGGGACCATCCGGGCGAGCTTGCCGGTGGACTGCCTGCGGAGCTGGTCCACGGCCGCCGTCCAGAGCGGCGGCTGGCCCATCCGCGAGCCCCTCAGCATCACCGCGCTGGCGCCGGCGCCATGCTCGGTGTGAAGCCTCTGCGCGAACTGGCGGACGTGCGGGCCGGCCTCCTTACTTCTCGTTGTCCAACTCGGCGATGCGCCGTCATGGTCGCGGGCGGACTGCCCGCGAGGAGCGCTGGTCGGCCAGCGCGAACGCGGTCCTCGCCCCGGCGACGCTCTGCCTGTCGGTCACCACGTCGTGCGCCAGGTTGAGCGTGAGGCTGTTCGCCTCTTTACGGCGGCCGTGCAAGTCGCGATCCGAAATTGCTGCCAATCCATGCAGCAGCCGTTGTGGAGCAGTGTACCTGATGCATCGTCCCGGCGCGCACGTCACCGGACCCCGTAACCACCCGGACGCGAGCCGATGGACGGAACGGGGATTGCGGCGGGGGCGGTCCCACGACGCTTCCCCTGGAGGTACGATGAGCAGCACCACGCGCACGGATCGGATGGGCCGGGACGGTGAAGGCGGTGCGACCTACCTCGGCAGGGGGGAGCCGGGCGCGTCGTTTCCACCCGGGCGGACCGCACTCCTCGTCATCGACCCGGTGAACGACTTCCTTTCCGAAGGGGGAGCCGCCTGGGATCTGTCGAAGACCACGGTGAAGCTTCACGACGTGGTGGGAAACCTCAGGCGGGCGATCAAGGGGGCGCGCGAGCGCGGGATCCCCGTCCTGTTCGGGCCCATGGCCTACACGGAGGAGGACTACAGGGAGCACCAGCTGCACCACAGGAGCGGGATCCACCGCATCATGTTCGAGCGGAAGATGTTCCTGGCCGGGAGCTGGGGCGCCGACTTCCACCCCGATCTCCGCCCCGCGGCGGAGGACATCGTGCTGCTCCCCCACAAGGGGATCGACGTCTTCGAGACTGACCTGCCGGACCATCTAGGGCGCATGGGGATCACGCACCTGGTGATCGCCGGAATGAGCGCCAACCTGTGCTGCGACAGCACGGGACGGCACGCCATGGAGGAGGGCTACGACGTGACCTTTCTCTCCGACGCGATCGGCGCGGAGAGCGTTCCCTCCTATGAGGCCTCGGTGCACCTGAGCTATCCCATGATCGCCAACGCCGTGATGAAGGTGGGCGACTTCCTGGCGGCCGTGGACACGCCAGGCGCGGCGCGGACGGGCATCCAGGTGGGAGACACGGTGCGCGGCTCCGACCACCTGGAGATCGGCAGGGTAGAGGAGGTGGTGGAGGCGAGCGAGGCCATGGAAGCGTACATGGTGGTGCCCCGCGGACTCCTCTTCGAGCGGGACACCTTCGTCCCGCTGGACGCGGTGGTGAAGCGCGCCGGGACGGTGGTGTTCATCAACGTGCCGCGCATCGTGGTGGGCAAGATGCCCTGGAGCGAGCCGCCGTCCCGCGCGGAGCGGCAGGCGAACTACGGCCCCCCGGCCGGGGAGGTGGGGAACCTCTACGGGTCCCGGTCCCCCTCGATCCACGAGCGGTCGTCCGGGACCGGGCACGCTCCTCCCTCGTGACCTGACACAGGGGGCCAGGCTTCACACCTGTTCGCCAGCGGGGCGGCCGACGCGGGCAGAGGACACGGGGACGAGCGGATACTTTTTCACATCGACGGAGGTAAAGAACCATGGAACAGCGAGATCGCGGGCCGGCGGACGTTCCGACCACCGAGCGGATGGCGACGATCGCAAGAGCGTCGGGGGACGCCATGCACCACAAGGCGGAGGGGGAGCACGAAACCGAGTACGGGACCCGCTACACGGTCCCACTGGACGAGGCTGAGGCGATCATCGCGAGTTGGCCCAAGGCCCCGAAAGAGGGTGCCCGGCAGATGCTGGAGCAGTACGGGCCGCCGAACGAGGCGACGCCGACCAAGTTGTTCTGGTACCGGAAGGGACCGTGGAAGCGGATCCAGGTCACGCGCGACGTCCTCATCCATAACTTTCCCGCGCCGCACAGCGACTTCCTCACGCAGTGGATCGATTACCACGTGCCGGTGGAGATGGTGGACGCGATCACCCGCTACGATGGAAGCTGCCTGGTGGACCGCACCGCAGGCGAGGCGGCGGCACGGTGCGACTCCGAGGCGGCGAATACCATCACGCTCAACCTGATGCACGAGATCGTCACCGGGCAGAGGAGCGTCGAGGAGGCACGGAAGGTCTATGCAGAGAACATGGCGGCGTACACCGTGGGGCGCCCTGCACCCTATGCCGAGCGGTTC
The DNA here is from genome assembly GCA_040752145.1 of Gemmatimonadota bacterium. Taxonomy (GTDB): domain Bacteria; phylum Gemmatimonadota; class Gemmatimonadetes; order Longimicrobiales; family Longimicrobiaceae; genus JAFAYN01. The sequence goes on along the minus strand of JBFMFL010000031.1, from coordinate 9,529 downwards.
CTGTTCCCGCTGCCGCAGCAGGGCACGGAAGATCCCGACGAGTCGATGATGGCGGGCGCGATGGCCCGCCAGGCGGTCGGCAAGGTCAAGGACCTGCTGACCGGCCGAGAAGGGGACTCGTCGGTCCTGTAGCTCCCGCGGCTGTCCCCACGGCCCGGGACTGCTTCCGGTGCGGAAACGAGCGCCGCGCAACCACACCGTTCGCCGCCGCCGTCTTTCGCAGGACGGCGGCGACTGCTCCTCTTCCCATAAAGCCGCCCCCGTCCTCCTCGCCGACGCCGGGCTCGTCTGCTACTCCGCTCCGGCCGGCTGCTCTCCCTCCTGTAACCGGCCGGGGATCTGCTCCCCGCCCCGCCGGTGCCCCGGGCGGTCTCCGCGCCCGGCACTCCGGGACCACGAGAAGATGGCTGCTCCCGGCCCGTCGTAGACCAGGCGCAGACGGGGATCGGCTCGCAGGGAGCTCAACAGGGGCTCGCAGCACGGATCGGAAGGATCGCGGGCGATGTAGACGTGCGTGAACTCGATCCCCGTATCCCTGGACCACTCGTCGAGACAGGCCGAGGTCAGCCCGCCGCAACCGTGTACCCGCCGGTGCTGGTCCACCTTCCGGGCGAACGTCCCCCCCGCCACCCACTCGTATCCCTGGGTGGTAGCCACGCTCGGGCGCCCGGCCAGCACGGGAAACCACTCCGAGGTCTTGTCCACCCACCACCATTGGCGGGCGAGCACCAGCATCCGGCTGTCAGGAAGTGTCTGCTCCGCCACCCACCGCATCGCCGCCCGCTCCTGCACCGGCAGGCTCGCGAAGTCGCGGCCGGGCGTGAGAGCGGAGTACGTCGAGTACAGGAAGAAGAAGCCCAGCACCAGCACCGGCAGCCACGCGGACGCCGCCCCGGCCGGTGGCGCCGGGGAAGCCTCGCTCGACCTCCTCGGGAGCGGGCCGGGGCGCGGCAAACCCGACGTCCGTGCCAGCCTCCCCTCCAGGAGGGGGATTAGGATGGCAGCTACGGCAACGCCGGCCAGCATGGCCATGGGTGCGGTGGCTAGCGTCCACGTGGCCCGGCCCCCGAACACGATGGTCGTGATCCACCAGGCCAGCAGGAGGAACTGTCCCCGCGCGAGGGAGGCGAGCCCACCGAATACGGCCAGGACACCCAGCAGGGGGAACAGAGGCTCGCCGGTGATGTCCAGGCCGAACCGGGCCAGCCGCATGAGGACTTCGTACCGGGCGCCGTGGCTGGAGAACACCGACCCGTCCGCCCTGCCGGCCGCGAGGAACGGCGCGAGACCGTGCGTGGAAAGCACGGTGGCCAACCAGGGGGCGGTGACCGCGATGGTACCCAGGGCTACCGCGACGGAACTGACCACTCCAGCAGCTTGAGCAGATCGTCAGGCCTGGAATCCGGGGCGGCGGAGACGATCGCTCGGACTATGCGGAACCCGGCACTGGGCTGGTCTCCGGTATGTTCGGCGATCTCCGACTGGCTCATCCCCCGGAAGTAGGCGAGCTCGATCGCTTGGCGCTGGTCGGTTGAGAGCGATCCGAGGGCGAGCGCCACGATCTCGCGTCGCTCGGCCGTCTCCGCACCGTCGAGCGGGTCCCCAGAGGCGGAGCCGACAGGGATCTGCGCCTCGTCTTCGGGGAGATCCGTCTCCCGCCGCCGCCGCTTCCGTGAACGTTGTCGGTCGATCGCACGGCTCCGCGGAGTCATCGCGAGCCAGGTGGACACACACGGCCGACCCTCCTCGCTGATAAGACTCCCGCTGGCGCCACACCTGCCAGATAACCTCCCCCCCTCCGCCGCCAACAGCAGCTGGATCTTGCGCACCGGCGAAAGTGGTGCAATTTGTGGGACGGTCCCTTACAAAATCGATTCACTATCGAAAGTGCCGGCACCGTTGCAGGGAAGTGGGGTCGACCGGACTTTTCCACGCGGAGGCAGCTGGTGGATCACGACGAGAGGTCAGGCGAGCTGTTCGGTGACGCCGCGGCCGAGAAGCCGCGGCGGGATGGAAGTGGTGAGCTGGAGCGGCGCGCGCTCCGGCAGTACGAGCTGTGCCTCCCGTCGCTGCCGGCGCGCCGGCTGGTGCACGACATCCTGTGGCCGTCCACGGTGCAGGACTTCGCCCGGTGGGCAGACGTCAGCGTGCCCCATGCCAGCCACTGTCTGTCCGGCGGGAACGACCGCCGGCCGTACGAGTGGCACCGGACGTGTTATGCGCAGCGGTTCTCGAAGGAGGGCGTCACGCTCGGGGACATCCAGGACGTGATCGAGCGGGCGCGGTGGCCGCTCGGCATGCTGGAGGACGCGGCGAAGTGGATCGGCTGGGACGCCGAGCCTGCAACAGAGAGGGAACTGTTCCGCGCTCCGCTTCTCGACCTTTCGCGGATGGAGGCGTATCCCCGGGACGGGCTCGGCGAGGTGGAGCAGCTGGCGCTGCGGCGCGTGCGGGCGAACATCGGCGCGTACCCTCCGGGGGAGGTGCTGGGCATCCTGTGCTGGCCGTACATCCTCCGCGAGATGGCCGCGCGGATGGGGGTCGGCGCGCAGGACCTGACGAACATGCTCAGCTTCGTGAACGGCCTGCGCTTCCCGATGCGGCGCCTGGCGGCCTGCCGGGTGCTGCAGGTGGAGCCGGAGGAGCTGGAGTACCTGATCGAGGCGACAGCCGCGCCCGGAGTGGAGCTGCCGGACGTGGCGTCGCCCGCCGAGGTGGGGATGGTGAAGCGGCGAGGAGTCCGGCGGAAGCGGAAGCCGAAGTGACGCCGGTGGGGGTGGTTGCTCCGGAGTCCGGGGGAGGGAAGACGGAGGGCTTCCCCCGGCACCGGAGCGCAAGCGACGCCGCTGTAAGGGACCGTCCCGCTAATGTGGGGCGCGGCCGTGGTGGCGGGCGCGGGGTGCGGTCGGAGAACAACAATGTCAGGTAGTCGGTCGCAAAGTCGGGGAGTCACTCCTGTAGACGAGGCAGGCCTTGAAAGGGATGATCGTGAGGCTGCCGAGAGGACGAGCGGGCATGCTCCCCTCCCGCGGGACAGGAAACGCTCCGGCGCCTGGCCGGCTACCGGAGCGGCTGAGCGATTCGAGTCCCGCGGGCTGCCGCAGCTCGTGGCGCCGACGCCCTGCGGGCCCCTGCGCCGGGATCCACCGCGGCATAGATTCTCCCATGCGGGATGCCGGCCGTCGCGTCTCCCAAAGTCCCGCTCCCCATCTTCCCCCGTGCCAGGTCAGACGATGCTCCAGAACCGGATCCGGGCGGCCACCATCGGCCTCCTGGTGGCCGTCCCCCTGCACGGCCAGGCTCGCGACACCGTCCCCGCGGGGCGGGACAGCGCCGCCGTGGAGCTCCCCTCGCTTCTGGTCGTCGCCTCGATCCTCCCCGTGGCCGGCCCCGCGGTCGGGCCGGGGCTACCCGCGCGGGCAGCCACCGTGTCCGGGGCCGCCGTCGATGCCTGGGAGCCGCGCCTCCTCCCGGAGGCCCTGGCGTCCCAGCCCGGGATCTCGCTCTACGACGACCTGGGCAGCCCGTTCAAGGCCACGCTGGCGATCCGGGGGTTCGCCGCGAGCCCCGTGGTGGGCCTCCCACAGGGCGTGTCCGTCTTCCTCGACGGGGTGCCCGTCAACGAGCCCGACGCGCGGCAGGTCAACTTCGACCTCCTCCCGCTCGAGCACGTCCGGGCGGTGGAGCTGCTCAGCGGCACGGCCGCCCTCCTGGGCCCGAACTCGCTCGGCGGCGCCGTCAACCTCGTGACCCGGCACGGGGGCGGGGAGGCGGAAGGGGAGATCGAGGTCGCCGCGGGGTCGTTCGGCACGCGCTCCGTCGAGGGCGCCGTCGGCGGCGATCTCGGCGGGATGGGCTACTACGCGGGCGGCGGCTGGCGGAGCGAGCGGGGGTGGCGCGAGGTCACCTCGGCCGAGCAGCTCGACGCCTTCCTGAGCATCGGCCGGACCCGTCCCGAGCGCGGGTACCGCCTCCAGGCGTACGCGGCCCGCTCGTACGCGGAGACGGCGGGGTCGCTCCCCCTCAGCGTCTACCGGGGCGACCCGCGGGCGAACCTCACCGCCGGCGACTTCGAGGACCTGTCGCAGCTCCACCTCGCCCTCGCCGGCTACGGCCGCCTCGGGGGCGGACGCGGCTCGTTCAGCCTGTACCTGCGGGCCCACGGCGCCGAGCGCTTCAACGTCAACCAGGCCGCCGACCCGGACGTGCGGTCGTTCTCGGAGAACCGCACCCTCGGAGCGAGCGCCGACTGGCGCTGGGTGCAATCGGCGGCGGGAGCGACGCTGGGGGTGCGCGTCGGCGCCACGGCGGCCGGCCACCGCACCGGGGTGCGGATCTTCGCCGAGCGCATCGACCCGGGGATCACGACCCACGTGCGGAGCCCGATCTCGGAGGGGGGTGTCTTCGGCGTGGTGGACTACCTGCGCGGCCCCGTCACGGTCTCGGGCGGGGCGCGCCTGGATGGCGTGCGCGTCCCCTTCCGCAACCGGCTCGACTCCGCCCGCGACACCACCAGCGCGTACGTCGAGCTGAACCCGCGGATCGGGGTGGCGGTGGACGTCGGCGGGGGCGCGTCGCTCTACGGCTCGGTGGCCCGGAGCTTCCGCGCCCCGGCGGTGATCGAGCTGGCGTGCGCGGACCCGGAGGACCCCTGCCCCCTCCCGTTCGCGCTCGGCGACGATCCCCCGCTCGATCCCGTGACCGCCGTCACCGGCGAGGGAGGCATCCGCTGGCTGCGCGGCCCCGCGGTCCTCAGCGCGTCGGTGTACCGCACGGATGTCCGCGACGACATCTTCCTCTTCCCCTACTCCGAGGGCGACGAGCCGCAGGGCTCCACCATCGACGGCTACTTCGCGAACGTCGACGCCACCCGCCGCGAGGGGGTGGAGTTGGCGTCGCACCTCGCCTTCCGCGGCGGCCACTCGGCGTACCTGAACTACGCCTGGACCCGCGCCACCTTCCGGGTGGACGACATCGAGCTGTTCAGCATCCGTGAGGAGGCCGGCGGAGAGAACGAGGTGGAGAAGGGAGACCGGCTCCCGCTGGTGCCGGACCACACGCTCCACGCGGGCTTCGACCTGGCGCTCCCCGGCGGGGTCGGGCTGGGGGCGGCGAGCCGCTACACCGGCGAGCGGTTCCTGCGCGGCGACGAGGCGAACGAGGAGGCTCCCCTGGGCGGCTACTTCGTGGCCGACCTGCGCGTCGCCCTCTCCCGAGGGCCATGGGAGCTCCAGGCGCTGGTCGGGAACGTCTTCGACAGCGGCTACGCCGCCTTCGGCACTTTCAACCTGTACCAGGGTGGAGGTGGCGTCCTGGAGCGCTTTCTCACGCCGGGGGAGCCGCGCACGCTGCGCGTGGTCCTCCGGCGAAGCTGGGGACCACCCCGACGGTGAGCAGGCCCGAGTGACCTGTTGGAGCCCTCCGGTCCCCACCCGAGCGTATGGTGATGCTCGACCCGACTCGGGTATGGGCCGGGGGTGGTTCCGGTCAGTCCTGGGTCGGCGGGACCCCCGCCAGGAAGCCGTTCGCCGCGGCGGTCAGCGCGGCAGCGAGGGGCGACAGGTCGGCGGCCTCGATCTTGGCGGCGTTGTTCCGGACGAAGTCGAGTGCGCGCCTGGCCGTGTCGCGGGTGGGGTGGCCGCGCAGCTCCTCGACCCACGTGTCGAGCGTATGGACGAGGAAGCGGGAAGGGTCGATGTCGATGCGCGATGGAGACCCGCGCTGAGCCGGAGGCGGGGACGCCGCCCCCCCGCCGGAGGCCGGGAGGTGGGCGGCGGGCAGCGCCGGCGCTTCCTTCTCCAGGACCGTGGCCAGGTAGGACGCGGGGCGGGCGGCCTCGGCAAGGTACGGGGCGACCTGCTGGGCGACGTCCACGGCGGTGTGCCAGCCGGCCCGGCCGAAAGCCCGCTCCAGGCGCTCCATCAGCGGCTTGATCCCGAACGCGCGCGACGGGCTGTCTCCGGCTGCGGTGAGCAGCGGGGCGAGCACGCGGCCCCGGAACACCTCCCACCCGCCCGGGGTGGTGCGGAGGGCGTCCCAGTCGAGCCCGATCTCCGGACCGGCCGGGGGGGGCGGGGGAGGTGCGGCGCGAGACACCTGCCGCTCGAACTGGAGATGGGTCTGCGGGTCGGGCTCGTTGATCCCGTGGAGCTCCCACGCGGGATCGCGGAAGCACCCGACCAGGAGCCCGGCGACGGTCTCGCGCGGAGCGGGGAGAGCGCCCTGGTGGTACGCCTGCATCACGGCCAGGGCCCGCCGCGGGTCCGTGGAGATCATGTCCGCGGCCGCGCGTGCGTCGACGCCGACGTCCGTGTATGCGCGGAAGAGCTGGTCCCCGCCGGTCGGGAGCCTGATCGGCTCTCCCCAGTCGAAGATCATGGTGAAGCCGCCGCGGCCGTTGGGCTCGCAGGTGGGGAAGCCGCGGATGTACCGGTAGCGCTTCATCACCTGGTAGGCCGCGCCGAAGACCCGGTGGGCGACGGCCGGGATCACGCGCTGGCGGTTGGATCCCACCCGCGCGAAGAGCTCGTCCAGGTCGATCCGGTCCCGTCCGGAGTGGCGCAGGAAGGAGGCGGTCCGGTAGAAGGACCTGGCGAGCCCGCCGGTGATCTGCGACATCACGGCGATGTCGATCTGGACCGCCTTCATCTGGCGGAGCGCGCGCAGGTACCGGGGGTGGTACTCGACGTGGCTCATGTTCCTGCCGCCGCTGCGGCGCTCTTCGCGGGTCGGATAGCTGCGGCCGATGAGGATGCGCAGCTCGTAGATCTGGTCTGCCGAGATCCCGGGAAGGCCCGGGTCCGGGAGGTGGCCTGCGATCTCCAGCTTCATCTCGTTCAGGTACTCGATGCAGCGCCGGAGCAGGGCAGTCTGACGCCCGCCGTACTTCCAGCCCATGTCGCGGATCAGCCCCCAGGCGGTGTAGCGGACCACCGGGTCGGTGTAGTCGGAGAGGCTGGCCAGCGCGAGAAGGTTGTAGTGAACGGAGAAGAGGGGTTCCTGCCGGACCAGGTGGGCGCGGTCGGGGACGGGGATCACGAGCCGCGCCCCGATGGTGGGGAAGTGGATGCGCTGCGAGAGCGCGAAGCCGGTGCCCTCGTCTTCTCCGAGAGAACCCGGGTCCAGGGCGAAGTCTCCGTCGGCCGGTGCGAGGGGATTGCCGGAAAACTCGATCTGCTCAAGGACGATACGGCGCTGGTTTTCGGGCTTGGGCATGGGCGGAGAGGCCACCGTGTGGAAAAGTGCGCGCGATCCCGAACAACTATCCCGCATGGCAGGGGCGCGCAACCGTGTCGGAGGAGGAACCGGGCCGTGTCGCTGGAGGAACCCCACCGTGTCGCCCGGGGAACCGCCGGCGATCGCTGGGGGCGCGGGCGAGGCTGCGGGAGGCTGGATTCCTCTAAAGACCGGGTACGGTTCCCGGAAAGACACGGTGCACGGCGGGCCCCCGGCGTGTCGCGCGAGGGACTGGACCGTGTCGCTGGCGGGATCTCACCGTGTCTCTTCGGGCACCCGACCATGTCGCTGAAGGAACCCCAACCGTGTAAGTCGTTGCAGGTTCAGCACAAGGCTGGAGCGCCTGTAGTGTCTGCTGTACAGCATCCGATCTGATGCACGGATCTTTAAATCAGGAAGAGACGGATCGGATGATGGCTGACCGGAACTCCGTAGATCCTGGATTCCTCCGGCGACATGGTCCGCGTAGTCCGTGAGGCGAGACCGGCGCTGGTGATCCCTCGGTTCCTCCGGCGACACGGTTGGCAGCTCCGAGAGGCTCGCCGGCGGGGGTGCTCGCCGGGTTCCTCCAGCGACACGGTCAGGCAGCTCCGAGAGGCTGGCCAGCGTGAGGGGTCCCCGGTTCCCCAAGCGACACGGTCAGCGCGCTCCGCGAGGCAGGCCAGGGGTGCTCGCCCGGTTCCTCCGGAGACATGGTCGGGCACGTCGGTGAGCAGCTCGCGCGCTGCGGGCGCCACCCCTGTGCGCGGGAGGGCGCTTACCCGCCGTTTCGGCGCGGCGCGCCGGCCGTTGCGGTTCCTCGAACGACACGGTTTGGCGGCCACGCATGCCACCTGGGGCACGACGCGGCTCCTGGTGGGCCCTGCGGGTTCCTCAAGCGACACGGTTACGCCGGCTGCGGAGCGCGGTGTGCATGCGTAGGGGGCCGAAACGATCATTTGAGGCATGCTGGGCACGTCCGGGCCGCGGTGGCGGGCGCTCGGGTTCCCTGACCGACACGGAACGCGACGCGGCGGGCAGACGGCTCGCTGTGGGTATGCCGCGGCTCCTCGTCAGCTCCCGCGGGTTCCTCCGGCGACACGGTTACGCCAGGTGAGGAGCGCCCGGTACGTGCGTATGGGTGCCGAAGCGATCATTCGACCGCATGATGGGCGCTCCGGAGGCGGTGGCGGGGCACCTGGGTTCCCTGACCGACACGGTTGTGCGACCGCGGTGGGGATAGGGCTGCTGGACCCGTTCGGAGGGCAGGGTTCCTCCAGCGACACGGTGGCGCGCGCCCGCGAGCGCTGTTGGCACCGGGGGCGCGGAGCTGCCGCTCATTTCGCCGGGAAGCGGATCGGTCTGACCGGCCGACAGGTGTGTACGGTTCCTCGAACGACACGGTAGCGCCCGGTTGCCTGGGGCAGGGTTCCTCCAGCGACATGGTAGTGGCCACGGGTCCACCCACGCGAGATTGTCTGCCGGTGAACAAAAAACCTGGCTGGTGAGGTGAAAAGTCGGCTGGTCGTTTAGAAGTCGGCTGGTCAGGATCGGTGACGCTTGGGCTGCAGCCATTGTCGGGACGCGGCGTTCTGATCCGGGGACCACCTCCGCCTGACCGTGCTCGTTTTTGACAGCTCAGAGGCGCCTGCGTTAGTTTCCCGGATGCCTTGCAGCACGTGCGGACGATTCCTGCGGCGGACCCTGATGGTCTGCCTGGCGCTGATCGCGAACCTGATCGCGGCCGGCACGCCGCTGCTGCACGCCGCCGCGCACGACCTGCACGGCGACCACCACGACGTCCCCTCCTCCGTCGCGACGCTCCAGGGCGCCGACCACGGGCACGACGAGGTCCACGCCCCGTCGCTCCACGACGACGGCGCGCTCGTCAAGCAGACCGCGCCGGACTTCCTGTTCGTCGCCCCGGCGCCGCCGGTCTCGCTCGCCCTCTCCGGGCCGGAGCGCACCGTCGCGTTCCATCCGGTCCCCCGACTCCCCTCCCGGGCGCCCCCGCCCGGCGACCCCGCACGCGCTCCTCCCCTCGCCTGACCTCCCCTCGGGTCCCGCGCCGCACGGCGTAGACGGGCCCGTCCAGTCGTTTCCGTACCCACAAAACCGAACCGTCCTTCGCCGCGCGCGGTGAGCCCGTCTCCGGGTCCGCGCACGCGTCGGAGTCGTACATACCGCACCGGCCCCCGTCCAGGGAGCCGCTGCGCCCGTGCCGCGGCCCCGTGCCGCGCGAGGAGAACGAACCCGTGCCCCGACCATCCGTCGTGCGCCCGCACCCTGCGGGCGCCGTCCTGTGGGCCCTCCT
>JBFMFL010000309.1:0-8228 GCA_040752145.1 Gemmatimonadota bacterium | reverse complement strand
CCCGCCCCCGGTGGCCGTCTCCAGCGCCGCCGCCGCCGCGACGCCCACCCCCAGCCCCAGCGCGATCTGCCCCGCGGCGCGCGAGAACACGCTCCCCAGCACCTGGCCCGGCTTCGCCCCGAGCGCGGTGCGGATCCCGATCTCCCGCCTGCGCTGGGTGACGGTGAACGACATCAGCGCGTACACGCCGGCCGCCGAGAGCAGGAACACGCTCAGCAGCACCAGGGCGAGCACCAGCGCGATCAGGCGCGTGGCGACCCGCTCCTGCCGGTGCAGGTCGTCCGCCGTGCGGACCGTTCCCAGCCGGAGCGCCGGGTCCACGGCCACCGCCAGCTCCCGCAGCCTGGGCGCGAACGCCGCGGGGTCGCCCCCGCGCAGCCGCACCTGGAGGGTCGCCCCCTTCGCCTGGGCCGGCGCCACGGGGTAGTACAGCGCGGCCGGCACCAGCTCCGGGTCCAGGGGGTTGGCCTGGAGGTCCTCCACCACCCCCACGATCTCGTACCAGCGTCCGGCGTCCGCCGCGACCGGCTCGGCCCGGCCGGGAGGGGCCTCGTCGTCCGGCTCCGGGGCGGGGTAGCGGACGCGGCGGCCCAGCGCGCTCCCGCCGTCCAGCACCCTGCGCACGAACGCGCGGTTGACGATCACCGCGGCCGCCCCGCCGCCCGCGTCGGCGGAGCGGAAGGGGCGCCCGGTGAGGACCGGCGCGCCGAGGACGCCGAAGTAGCCGGGGTCCACCCCGATGGAATTGGCCGGGTGCCCGGCCGGGGTCTCCGCCGGCGCCGGCACCCCCTCCACCTCCAGCGCCCCGCTGCGCCCGGGGAGGCCCGTCTGGAAGGTCACCCCCGCCACGGCCGGCTCCTCCTCCAGGCGCCGCATCAGCTCGGCCAGGCGGTCGCCGAACCGGGCGGCCCCTTCGCCCGCGCCCGCGTCCATCCCGAGCCCCGCCACCACGAACTCGTCCGCCGCGAAGGTCGGCCGGGTGACGGCCCGGCGGATCTGCTCCCACCCCATGTTCACGGCCGCCGGGAGCGCCGCGACGGCGACCGCCACCTGGGCGACGATCAGCACCGTCCAGATCCTCCCCAGCGTGATCCTGGTCCCGCCGCCCAGCTGCCGCAGGTCCGCCTGCAGCCCGCGCCCGGTCGCCTTGAGGGCGGGGAGGACGCCCACCAGCACGGCGGCGCCGACCGCGAGCCCCACGGTGTACAGCACCGTGGCGGAGCGGAGGCCGTAGTCCGTCCAGAACGGCACCCCCATCTCCTGCTCCATGATCAGGTTGCCCTGGCGGAGGCCGAACTGGGCGAGCACGATCCCCACCAGCGCCGCCGCCCCCGAGAGCACCAGCGCCTCCACGAACAGCTGCGCCACCACGCGGCGGCGGCTCGCCCCCAGCGCGCTCCGCACGGCGATCTCGCCGCGCCGGGTGGCGGTGCGGGCGTACACCAGGATCGCCACGTTGACGGCGACCACCACCAGGAGCAGGCTCACCATCAGCTGCATGGTGCCGACCTCCCACAGCGTGATCCCCTGGATGTCGATCATCGCGTAGGTGTAGGGCCAGACGCGGGGCTGGAGCCGGGCGTGCGTCTCCGGGAAGGCGGCGGCCGTGCGCCTGCCGATGGTGGCGACCTCGGCCTGGGCCTCCTCCGCCGTGGCGCCCGGGGCGAGCCGCCCGAACACGAAGATCTCCGGCCCCTCGCCGCGCGGGTAGGCGGACGGGTCCGGGCGCAGCGGGGTCCAGAAGCCGTGGCTCAGGGGGAAGGCGAAGCCTTCGGGCATCACCCCGACGACGGTGTGGACGGTCGCCCCCAGGCGGACCTGCCGCCCCACCACCCCCGGGTCGGCCCCGAAGCGCGTGCGCCACACGTCGTGGCCGATCACCAGCACCGGCGGCGAGCCCGGCCGGTCGTCCTCCTCCACCAGGTACCTCCCCAGCAGCGGGGGGACGCGGGCCAGGCGGAAGCCGGCGGCGGTCATCTCGGCCACCTGCACCAGCTCCGGAGGACCGTCGCCGCGGATCAGGTTGCGCCCCACGGTCCGGAACGCCCCCATGTCCCGCACCGTCCGCATCTCCTCGCGCCACACCACGAAGTCGTGGAGCGTGCGCCGCTCCTCGTTGTTCACCTCCACGTCCCAGTTCTCCAGCGCGACGATGCGGTCGCCCTCGTCCAGCGGGAGCCGCGGGTAGAGGTGGGAGTGGAAGAAGGCGAAGGAGCCGGCGCTGATGGCGATGGCGACGGCCATCCCCAGCCCGCCCACCAGGGTGAGGCCGGGGTGCTTGACCAGCATGCGGAGGCCGAGCCGGACGTCCAGCCAGGAGATGCCCGTCTTCATCGAATCGATCTCACGAGGGGAGGGCGAGCGTTGCGCTGCGGCCCGGGGCGGGGCCGGAGAGTGCCGAAGCGGCCGCGCACAACGCATCCCTCGTTCCCGGGGAGCGCCCGGTCGAACCCTTTGCGGTACGGGCGCTTACGCGATCGGGGGGCCGGCGAGGGGCGCGCGGGAGCGTCCGGCCGTGGGACCGGGCGTCCCACAGCCGGACAGTGGACCGGCCGGGCGCGTGGGTCAGCCGCGCTTGCCGAACATCCCGCCCAGCCCGCCGGCGACGTCGCCCAGGCCGGGCATCCCGCCGCCGCCGGCCGCCCCTCCGCCGACCGCCCCTCCGCCGTCCACCAGCCGCTTGAGGTTGCCGCCCACGGGCGCGGGGAGGCGGCCGTCCAGGAACTCCACCGCGGCGTGCGCGGCCGTGCGCGCCTTGTCCTCCGGGATCCCGGCCCGCTGCGAGATCTGCTGCACCAGCTCGTCCATCATCGCCATCGTGTCCTCCGCTCGCCGTCGTGAGAAAAAGGTGCTTCGCCGTCGCCGCGCGGCGTGCGGCAAGGAGCGGTCCACCCCTTCGCCGGGCGTGGTGGGATCTCCCACGCGGCTTCACGGCTCTCCCCGGCTCCGCCCGCCGTACCGGCCCGGTAGACTGGACGCGGGTACGCCGGTGCGGATGCTTCTCCGGGAGGGAGCCATGAGACGATGGGCGAGGGTCGCGGGGGCGACGGGCGGCGGGATCGTGGTGGGCGCCGCGGCCGCGGTCGCCGTGGGAACGGGGCTGTGGCAGAGGGCGGCGGACCGCACCGCCGCCCGGCTGGCGAGCGGCCGGGCGGCGCCGGAGGCCGCGGTCCGGGCGGTGTCGGCGGAAGAGATGCGGGCGCTGCCGGTGCCGGTGGCGCGCTACTTCGCGCGGGTGCTCACGCCGGGGCAGCCGCCCATCCGCGCCGCGCGGGTGGAGCAGGAGGGCGAGTTCCGCACCGGCGGCGCGGACGCCGCGTGGAGCCCGTTCACCGCGGTGCAGCACTTTGCCGCGTCGCCGCCGGGCTTCGTGTGGAACGCTCGTATCCGCGTGGCGCCGTTCCTGTCCGTGCGGGTGCGGGACGGCTACGTGGGCGGCACGGGGGAGATGCGGGCGAGGCTGGCCGGGCTGCTGCCGCTGGTGGACCGGAGCGGCGGCCCGGGGCTGAACGCGGGCGCGCTGCACCGCTGGCTGGCCGAGGCGGTGTGGCTCCCCACCACGCTCCTGCCGGGGCGCGGCGTCGCCTGGGAGGCCGTGGACGACTCCACCGCCCGCGCCACCCTGACGGACGGCGGCACGCGCGTGTCGCTGGACTTCACCTTCTCGCCGGAGGGCGAGATCGTGCGCGCCTACACGCCGGCGCGCGCCCGCGACGTGGACGGCACGGACGTGCCGACGCCGTGGGCCTGCCGCTACCGCGACTACGCGTGGGTGGACGGCGTGAGGATCCCCATGGCCGGCGAGGTGGAGTGGATCCTCCCCGGGGGACCCCTGCCCTACTGGCGCGGCCGGATCGTGCGCGTGGACTACGAGCGGGCGGAGCAGCCGGTCCCCGCATCCGCCGCCCGGTAGACCGGGCGCGGGCGCCGCGTCAGTGCCCCGCGGCGCCCGCGCTCAGCCGCAGCCCCACGATCCCGGCGATCACCAGCCCGATGCTCGCCAGGCGCAGGGTGCTCGCCGGCTCCTTGAAGAGCACGATGCCGAGCGCCGCCGCGCCCACCGCCCCGATCCCCGTCCACACCGCGTAGCCGGTGCCGATGGGGATGGTGCGCAGCGCCTGCGAGAGCAGCGCGAAGCTGGCGATCATCGCCGCGACCGTCCCCACGCTCGGCCACAGGCGGGTGAAGCCCTCCGTGTACTTGAGCCCGATCGCCCAGCCCACCTCCAGCAGCCCCGCGAAAAACAGGTACGTCCAGGCCATCCGAGTACATCCTGCTCTGGTGATGGGTCGAACTCCGGGGGCGGCGCCGGGAGCACGGTCCGTTCCCGGCGGCTACCGGGAGCCGTCCGCGAGATGGCGGGCGAGCGCCTCCTCCTCGGCCCGCAGCGGATCGGACGCGGCGGCGCTCTCCGGCGCAGGCGCGAGCGCCGCCTGCGTGGCGCGGAGCACGGCGCCGAGAAGGAGCAGCGACCCGGCGAGCCGCAGCGACTGCGCGACGGCCTGGTCGCTCTCCAGCAGCCCGGTGCGCCCGAGCAGGTACGCCCAGTCGTGCCCGGCGTCGTCGCCGCCCACGAGCGGCAGGACCCGCGCCCGCGCGTCCGCCGCGTAGCGCGCCACGTTGAACAGACTCTCCCCCGTCCAGGCGAGCGACACGGCGGCCGCGAAGGGCTGGCCCGAGCGGTGGAAGTGGGCCGCGAAGGCGAGCGGAAAGAGGAGCTGCATCAGCGTGCCGCCCAGCACCGCCAGGAACTCCCCGAAGAAGCCGAAGACCGGGTGCCCCGCCTCGTGCAGCAGCAGGTTTACGCCGTCGATGAAGCGCCACGCGTCCGGCTCGCGCACGATGGACACGGCCCACAGCGCGAGCAGTACGACGCCGGCCCAGCGCAGAGGGCGCGAGGCGGAAAGCTGTGGCGATGGGCTCATCGGATGGCGACGGGGAAGCTGGAGAGATCAGACGGAAGGGACCGCTGGCTGCACGGGGCTCAGGCGCTCGGCTGCGCCTGGATGAACGCCAGGCCGTCGGTGAAGCTCGACAGCAGCCGGCAGTCGAAGCGCCTCAGGTCCTCGAGAATGGCTGGCGTCAGGAATGACGCGACGTAGACGATCACGCCGCAGCCTGGTACTCCACGTCGCCGCCGCGGATGCGCTGGTACAGCCCCGACTCCACCAGCCACCCGTACCGCCGCGCGACCTCCTCCTCGCGGATGCTCGGGCTGGTGAGCACGTTGAGCCAGGAGTTGACGGCCATCTCCAGGCCGGCCTCGTCACTCCCCACGATCCTGAAAGGCTCGAGAGCCTCGGCCGTGGGAACCCGGTAGTTGGGAGGAGCATCCTTGGCGGCTCCGGCGCCTATCCAGAGGAACAGGTTGTCCGGGAGCGCCAGCAGGAAGTACTCGGCGTCGGGGAGGATGGAGTGCGCGACGAGGTTGCCGCGGAAGTGAGTGGCCCACTCCTCCGAGGCACCCCGATGGTTTTTCACCTCCACGACCAGTTGGATCCTGCCGTCCGGCGAGGATACGACCATGTCAGGCCTCGCGCGCATGTCCATTCCTCCGATGAACCGGGGTATTCCCACTCGTGACACTGACCGCAATCCGCAAACCAGCCCCGCCATGCTCCCGTAGCGGACTGCGCGATGCTCCCTACTTCGCCTCGGGGTTCTCGATCAGGTGGAGCATCGCCACGCGCTCCTTGCGCCCGCCGACGCCCAGCTCGAACTGGTACGTCCCCTCCGAGGGGAAGACCACGTCGTCCAGCCCCATCACCAGGCGCGTCTGCTGGGGCGGCTCCATGGGCCGCGGCGTCCCCACCTCGGTGTGCCCGTTGATGGTGCCCACCGGCGCGCCGGACGGGTCCAGCAGGTCGATCTTGAAGTCCACGCGCCCCGCCTCGTCCGCGTTCCACTCCATCGCCACCACCAGCGTCATGCGGTCCTGCCGCGCCGGGAACCCCGGGGCGAACAGGTGGTGGAAGACGCCGTGCAGGTCCACCCGCCCGTCCGGGCGCATGGAGGCATCCTCGCAGAGCAGCGCGTACATGACCTTCACGGTTTCTCCCTGTCCATCTGACTGGTTGCGGCGGGCCGGAGATCCCGGCCGGAAAGCGCGGAAATGTAGCCGCGCAGGGGGAGGCGGGCAACGAACCCGGGCGTCAGCCGGGCCCGGCGGCCGGAACCGCGCGGGCCATGACGACGAGCCGGCTCCCGTGCCCGGTGTCCGAGACGTGAGGCTCGCGGCGCAGCTCCCGGAAGCCCTGGCGCTCCCAGAAGCGCACGGCGTCGGGGTTCTGCTCGAGCACGCCCAGCCGGATCACCGTTCCCCCCTGCGAGCCCACCCACTCCGCGGCGGCGCTGTAGATCCGGCCGCCGAGCCCTCCGCGGCGAACGGCCGGATCGAGCATGAGCAGCCCGATCCACCACTCCGACGCGGCGGGATAGTCGCGCATCAGCTCCAGGTAACCCACCATCCTCCCCGGCGCGGCGTAGACGCCGAACGGGAACTTGTCCACGAGGTCCTTGCCGGGGGGCAGCGCGGCCAGCTCCTCCGCTCCCGCCGTGGGCCGCGTGGGCGCGCCCTCGGAGAGCTCGTGGAAGTCCGTGCACCGCTCGAACAGGTCCTGCAGGTGGGACGCGTCGGCCGCGGTGAGCCGCACGACGGAGTAGCCGCCCAGCCGGATGCCGGGGTGGTCCATGGGGAGAACGGGATGCGCTTGGGATTCGGTGAGTACAGCGGATCGGACGTACCAGGCTACGGAGCACCGCCCCCTCCGGCAAGCGGTGAACGCTCCCCGGCCGCCGTGGGGGAGCCGGCGCTCGCGCCCGGGGCGTCCACGCTGTACCTTCGGGGCGCTCCGGAGCCCCGCCCCCCGGCGGACGGCGCCCGGACGGAACCGACTCACCCACACGAGCATGACGCAAACCATCGCGGTCCGCCGCGCCCAGGCGCTGAAGGCGCGCCCCTCCGAGGACTCGCTCGGGTTCGGGCGGCACTTCACCGACCACATGTTCCGCATGGACTACGAGCCCGGCCGGGGGTGGCACGACGGCCGGGTGGAGCCGTACGGCCCGCTCTCGCTGGACCCCGCCGCCGGCGTGCTCCACTACGGGCAGGCCGTGTTCGAGGGGCTCAAGGTGTTCCGCGGAATGGACGGCGTGGTCCGCGCCTTCCGCATCGACGACCACTGCCGCCGCCTGGCCGCCAGCGCCGGGCGCGTCTGCATCCCGGCCCCGGACCCCGCCGCGGTGCGCGAGGGAATCGCGGCCGTGGTGCGCGAGGACCTGGAGTGGGTGCCCTCCGCGCCGGGGACCTCGCTGTACGTGCGACCCGCCATCGTCGCCACCGAGGGGTTCCTGGGGGTGAGGCCGGCGGCGGAGTACGCCTGCTTCGTCATCCTCACCCCGGTGGGCGGCTACTTCTCGGCCGGGGTGGCGCCGGTGAGGATCTGGGTGGAGGAGCACCGCGTGCGCGCCGCCCCCGGCGGGCTGGGCGCGGCCAAGACCGCCGGCAACTACGCCGCTAGCCTGGCCGCGGCCGTGGAGGCGCGGGAGCGCGGCTACGCGCAGGTGCTCTGGCTGGACGCCTGCGAGCGGCGCTGGCTGGAGGAGGTGGGGACCATGAACCTGTTCGTCCGCATCGGCGACGAGGTGGTCACCCCGCCGCTGGGCGACACCCTGCTGGCCGGGATCACCCGCGACAGCGTGCTGGCCGTGCTGCGCGACTGGGGCGTGCCGGTGAGCGAGCGCCCGCTCTCCACCGACGAGCTGCGCGAGGCGCACCGCCGCGGCGAGCTGCGCGAGGCGTTCGGCACGGGCACCGCGGCCGTGATCTCGCCCGTGGGGGCGTTCGGCTTCGAGGACGGCGAGCTGGAGGTGGGCGGCGGGGCGGTGGGCGAGCTGTCGCAGAAGCTGTACGACGCCATCACCGGGATCCAGTCCGGGCTCGTGCCCGACCGCTTCGGCTGGATGACGCCCATCGCTTGATTCCGAAAGCAGGTTTGGGCGTGCCCCCGGCTGGCGCCGGGGTCGGGGGGGTGAGGGGTAGCCCCTCGCGCCGGAGCCTGCCTCCACACGTGCAGTTGCCCCTCTCCCAGGATGGCGCTTCACGCTTCGCGTGAACCGGATGAAGGGAGAGGGTGGCGAGCCTCAAGCGAGCCGGGTGAGGGCCGAAAAGCAGGGGAGGGGCCCCGCCGCCCCGGGGCCCCCCCCCCGGGTTACATACCGGGCCGTCC